>CAURLC010000012.1:0-65160 GCA_963525775.1 uncultured Solobacterium sp.
GTGAATTCTGGTATACAGGTGAAGAGAATTGGAAGGACATCTGTAAACATGCAGGAAGTTTCCTAAGAGATAAATTAGATCAAGTATTTGAATAAGGAGCGTATAAAAAACGCTCTTTTTTAAGGAAAGTATACAAAGCCTGTACTAATAAAGATTAATAAACCATACTGATACACATGCATGAATGTATATCAGTATGGTTTTTAATTTTATAATTTTATTTAAGCTAAGGAAGGATAAGTTTATTGAAAAAAGATAGAAAATCTTACTAAATATTATCCTCGGGTAAATCGGTATACTTTAATGTTGTTCTTGTGTGAGCAACACTACTACGTGTTTTCTTTAATCTTTCAATAGTTCTACCTTCATCACGTATCTGAACAAGGACAAAAAGTGTATCTATAATTGCAAGCTGCGATAATCGTACAGAAATTGACTCGGGTTTATTTTTTTGCTCGGTTAAGTTAGAGATGAGTATATAATCTGCGTATTTTGTAATCGGTGATGCTGGATAAGTTGTTAAAACAATTACCTTTGCACCAGCTTCTTTTGCAACACGAGCAACATGGATAATATCTCTATTTGTACCAGTATGGGAAATGATAAAAGCAATATCATTATTTTCTAAAATACTTGCATTCATAAGTTGCATATGTAAATCAGGTACATAAATACAATTTAATGGTGCTCTTAAAAAAGTTTGGTAAGTATCAAGGGTGATTGATGCGGATCCACCGATACCTATGAAAAGAATTTTATTTGCACTTACCATTAAATCTGCTACTGTATCCAATATATTTGCATCTAATGTTTTTTCCGTTTCTTGAATTGAGTGGATATTAGCATTAAAAATCCTTTTTATAATTGTTGAAGTAGATAAGTCTGGAGTAATTTCACCATATAAAAATGGATTTGAATCAATCTGTTCGGTCAAAAGGGCAACTTTTAAATCGGGGAATCCACTATATCCTAATCGCTTTGCATATTTATAAATTGTGGAATTTGCAATATGGAGTTTTTTTCCTAAAGTTACAATAGAAATTCTAGGTACTTCCTCGGTATTAGCAAGAATATATTCAGAAATCTTTTTATCGGTAGACCCCATTGTTTCAAAATTTTCATGGATACGTTCCAACAACGTTTTCATTATGATTCCTCCTAAATATTATAACTGGTTTTATTATAAGTTATTTATTCGAAATAAAGTAGAATAATGAAATAATGGAAAAAAGTTTTCCATTATTTCATAAAAAAACTAAATTATTACTTTTAAAACGCTTACATATATGCTAAAATCATTTCAAATAAGAAAACTATTTTCCTATTTAGAAAGGAGGATATATGTTAGGAAAAGAGATAATCAGGAAAGAACTGACGAGAGTAGATATTGATGCAAAGACACCAATTGCTCTATTTGAGTGTATGGGTAAGACTTTTCTAGAAATGGGATATGTGAATGATAAATATGTTCCGAGTATCATCTCAAGAGAAAAGGAATATCCAACAGCATTACCTGTTGAGCCATATCCCATTGCGATTCCTCATACAGAAGCCGATGCAATCATTAAGCCTTTCATTGCTCCAGTTCGTTTAAAGGAAACTGTAGAATGGGGTGATATGTCGGATCTTGAAAAGACACTAAATGTAAAACTAGTGTTTTTACTAGGATTCAATGATCCTAATGCTCATATCGAATTGTTACAAATTCTGATTTATAACTTTCAAAGACCTGAATGGGTTGAAAAATTATTCTCTGCTAGGACAGACGAGGAATTGTACGATGCTGTCTACAGCATGGAATGGAAACATGAATAGAAAAAGGAGAAATAATTTATGCCAGTAAAAGTAGTAGTAGCTTGTGGAAGTGGAGTTGCAACTTCCCAAACGGTAGCATCTAAAGTTAACCGTATGTTAAAGGCTGACGGAGTTGATGCACAAGTTGAAGCAGTTGATTTAAAATCTGTTGAAAGACACTTAAAAGGTGCAGCAGCTTACATTACAATTGTCAACGATCACAAGGATTATGGGTTACCGCAAATTAATGGAATTGCCTTCTTAACAGGTATGAATCAAAAAGCAGAATACCAAAAATTGGTAGATGCTATTAAAAATTTTAAGCAGTAGGGAATTAGAAAACATCTAAAGGAGGAATAGAATAATATGTTTGATGTTGCTAATGCTTGGATACAAGGATTCTTAAACTCTGTTGGTGCAGCTGTTTTTGTCCCTGTTATCATGATTATTATGGGCCTTGTTGTAAAGATGAAGGTCAAGGATGCATTAAGTTCAGGTTTGTTGCTAGGTGTAGCATTTACCGGAATGTCAATGCTCATCTCTTACATGTCAGGTATTATCCAACCGGTTGGACAAGCAATGTTAGAGCGTGTTGGTATTGATTTGCCAATTCTTGATGGCGGTTGGACAACAATGGCTGCAATAGCATGGTCGTGGCCATATGCTGTCTTGATGTTCCCGCTAATGGTAGTTATTAATATCATTATGCTTACATTAAATAAAACAAAAGTATTTAATGCGGATTTGTGGAACGTTTGGGGAAAAATTTTTACTGCTATTGGTGTAGAATTTTTAACAGGCAATATTTTGATAGCATTCTTGGTAGCCGCTGTTCAAATTATTTTTGAGCTATCAATCGCAGATTTATATCAAGAAAAAATTGAAGAACTTACTGGAATTCCAGGTGTTACTTGTACTCACAAAATGGTGTTCTTAACAGCAATCTTCTATCCAATTGATAAAGTATTACGTAAAATCCCAGGCCTAAATAAGAAATCTGATGCGGCTGCTTTAAAAGAAAAGGTTGGTATCTTTGCAGAGAATCATGTATTAGGATTTATTGTTGGATGCTTATTTGGAATTTTAGGTGGATATAATATCGGTGCTATCTTAAGCCTAGGTGTACAGGCAGCTATGTGCTTAACATTATTCCCTGTTATTTCAAAATATTTTATGGAAGCATTATCACCAATTTCTGAAGCTATTTCTGATTATATGAATAAGAAGTTTGAAGGAAAACAATTGGTTGTTGGTTTAGACTGGCCTTTCTTAGGTGGATCTAATGAAATTTGGCTTGCAATCATTTATTCTATTCCAATTACAGTTATTTTCTCATTCATTTTACCAGGAAATAAACTTCTTCCATTCGCAGGTATCGTAAATATTGCGTTAGCTGTTCCTGCATACTTAGTAACTGGTGGAAACCTAATTCGCATGTTGATCCTATGTACAATTGGATGTCCAGTATTCTTATATGTAGGCACACAATTTGCTGCTGCAATCACAAAACTTGCAGTTACTACAAATGCTGTACAATTAGGAGCTAATCAAATGATTTCTAATTCATCTATTGATGGACCTTGGTTTACATATGCGATTTCTCAGTTCCTTGATTTCTTAAATGGTAATTGGGTTCCGTTGATAATGCTTGTTGTTTGGGTTCTTGGCTATTTTTATCAGATGCATGATATGAAAAAAGCATCGAAAGAAAAAGTTGTTCAATAGTATATATTACTAAAGCTGAAATATCTATTAATAAGTTTAGATTTTCTGCTGAAATTGATATGAAATCCGGCAGATACTAATTTGTCGGATTTCAATTTAAAAAGGAGAGAAAAAATGTTAGAAGATTTAAAAATGAAAGTAATGAATATCGCAAAAAAAGCACAAAAAGATGGTATGTGTAAACATAAGTCAGGAAACTTTTCTGCACGTGATAAAGAAACAGGTTACGTTGTGATTACACCAACTTCTGTTGATAGAGAAGATTTACAAATCCGCGATATGGTGGTAATGGATTTGGATGCAAATGTAATTGAGAATTTAACAGGATTACGACCAACATCAGAATGCCAAATGCATTTAGAACTATATAAGAAAAGACCGGAAATTTGTGCAGTTGCACACACACATTCTATGTATGGGACTGTATTTGCTGTTTTAAATAAACCTATTCCGGCTGTAGTATATGAAATTGCTACTCTGGGATGCACAAAAGCTAGAATTCCAGTTGCACCGTATGCACGTCCAGGAACACCAGAACTTGCAAAGAATGTTGCAGAAACCTCATTAGAATCCGATGTCTTACTAATGCAAGGACATGGTACAGTAGCTGTTGATAGTACTTCAATTGAAGAAGCGTATTTGAAAGTTTGTTATATCGAAGAATTAGCTGAAATATATCATCATGCATTAACGGCAAATAATGGGGTAGAACCATATTCTTTCCCAGTTGAAGAAATTCAAAGATGGGAATATCCGAAAGAAGTTAAATTTCCAAAAGAAAAATAAATTCAGGTGAAGTATGTTAAGGAAAGATAGAAAATCGACTAAAAAAAGAGAAGGTCACCGCGAGAAAACTGTACATGATTCAGTTTCTCATGCTAAAGATCTGAATAAAGGAAAGACAATAAGTCGCAATCAAATTGAATTAAGGAATATAAAACCAATAAACTTATCATCGAATATTATTACTACTGTGGAAGCAGTATTGGCTAGTTTAATTTGGCTGTTTGTAGCGTATAAACTATTTGAAGTGAAGACATTATGGAGCAATATTGTATTAGCTTTAACGTATTTTATTTGCTGTGCACTTTTATATATTGTACGGTTAATGCTTGAAAGTAAACGTCTTTATGGTAAAGTGACTTTTGAAAGTTGTTTTTACTATAGTCAAAGGACAAAATATAACCTACGATGGTCAGTATATATATTTATAGTTTTCTTTGCGTTGATTAATATAGTCTCATTCTTCTTTCCGACTCCTAAATTTCATATGACAACGATATATATTGCTAGTTGTTATTATTTAGGATATATATGGACGACTCAATATAAAAATGATCCGATACCATATCGTCATATGGAAACAATATTTTTGATTATTACAATGATTTCAAATTATATCATTAGCTTAATATGAGATATAAACACTAATATGTATTTTTTACAAGTAAATACATATTAGTGTAATTGATTTAAATAGTGCATTAAACAAGTATCATATTTTTAAAAATATAATTAATTACTAGAAAGAGATATTATGAAGAAAATAATTAATGATCCAAAAGATTATACTGATGATATGCTTCGTGGGATCTATGCTGCCCATGCCGATCGAGTTAAATATGTAAATGATGATTTGCGTTGCTATTGTACAGCAAATAAAAAACAAGGAAAGGTTGCTATTATAACTGGTGGTGGAACAGGACACTTGCCATTATTTTTAGGCTATGTTGGTGAAGGATTGATTGATGGATGTGGAGTGGGTAGTGTTTTCCAATCACCATCATCAGAGCAGATTTATAACATATCAAAGGAAGTAGAAGCAGGTTCGGGAATTTTATATCTATATGGAAATTATACTGGAGATATAATGAACTTTGATATGGCATCTGAAATGCTGGAGATGGATGATATTAAAACATTATCAATCACAGGAGCTGATGATGTAAATTCAAATATTAATCCAGATACACGGCGCGGTGTTGCAGGTATCTATTTTATGTATAAAGCGGCAGGTGCAAAAGCTGACCAGAATGGGACTCTAGAAGAAGTTTATGCTGCGGCCAATCTTGCGAAACAGAATACTAGAACTGTAGGTTTTGCTTTAACTCCATGTATTGTTCCTGAGATTGGTCATTCAAATTTTGTTCTTGAAGAGGGTGAGATGGCAATGGGTATGGGCATTCATGGAGAGCCTGGTATCTGGAATGGACCTATTAAAACAGCAAAAGAACTTGCTAAGGAATCTCTGGACACAATCTTAAAGGATATGCCATTAAAATCTGGTGATGAAATTGCACTTTTGGTCAATGGACTTGGTGCAACATCTTTGGAAGAATTGTATATTTTATCAGGAGATGCAACAGAATATCTAAAATCTTTAGGTATCAAAGTATATAGAACTATTGTAGGAGAATACGCAACATCTATGGAAATGATGGGTGCTTCTATCTCTATTTGTAAATTGGATAATGAACTTAAAGGATATATTGATTATCCAGTTAATACACCATTTATTGTGCAAAAGTAGGTGAATTAAATGGAAAAATTAATTTTGAGTCAATTGCCTGATATTTTCGTCCCTGTTGCAGAAATATTTGCACAAAAAAAAGAAGAACTTTGTGATATGGACGCAAAAATGGGAGATGGTGATTTAGGCTTAACAATGGATAAAGGCTATGGTGCACTTCCAAATATTTTAAGAGAAAATTTATCTGAAGGTGACTTTGGCAAAGTGCTGATGAAATCAGGAATGAAAATGGCTTCTCTTGTTCCTTCAACGATGGGTACATTGATGTCCTCTGGACTTATGGGTGCAGGAAAAGAACTGAAAGGAAAAATAGAACTTGTTCCATCTGATTTTGCGTTATTCTATCATGGGTTTGCAGAAGGAATAGCAAAAAGAGGTAAGTGTACTGTTGGCGATCGCACAATATATGATGCACTGTATAACGCTGCGAAGAAAGTAAATGAAAGACTTACAAATAACCCTAATTTATCATTTTTAGAAATTTCAAAAATTGCACTTTTAGGTGCAGCAGAAGGAGTAGAAGCAACAAAGTGCATGATTCCTAAATTTGGCAAAGCTGCAGTTTTTTCAGCCAAAGCAAATGGAATAGCTGATCAAGGTGCAGTTGCAGGATATTACTTATTGGTCGGAATTCATAATTACTTTGCATACAAAGAACAATAATTGAAAGGAATTTTGAAAAAATATGCTATATAATAATCCAAAGAATTTTAGGGAAGATTTATTAAAAGGTTATGTCGCTGCCTATCCAGAATATGTTATAGAAGTTCCTGGAGGTGTAGCTAGAACAACTGAAATGTCAAAAGGGAAAATAACAGTTATTAATGGAGGCGGTTCAGGACATTATCCTGCATTTTGTGGAATTGTTGGAGAAGGATTCATGGATGCTACTGTTGTAGGTAATGTTTTTACTTCACCATCAACAGAGGATGTTTATAATGTCGCAAAAACTATTCATAATGGAAATGGTATCTTTATCGTAGGTGGAAATTACGCGGGAGATAAAATGAATTTTAACCTAGCAAGAGATCGTTTAATTGAAGAAGGTATCGATGCTAGAACATTTTACATCACAGATGATATTGCTTCTGCAAGTAAAGAAGAAATCGAAAAACGTAGAGGAAATGTTGGAACTTTCTTTGTGTTCAAAACTGCGGGTGCAGCTGCACAGGATGGGGTATCTTTTGATGAACTTGTAAGAATTACAAAGAAGGCAAATGATAACACACGTACAATGAGTGTAGGGTTTAAAGGTTGCACTTTACCTGGAGCTCAAGAACCAATGTTTCATGTTCCAAATGGGAAGATGGAAGTTGGTCAAGGCATTCATGGTGAACCAGGTGTCTATGAGGATGATTTAAAATCTGCTGCAGAGATAGCAGAATTATTGGTATCAAAAGTGTTATCTGAAAAACCAAATGGTACATCAAATAAAATTGCTGTAATTTTGGATGGTTTAGGTTCCACAAAATATGAGGAATTATTTGTTGTTTGGGGCACAGTTTCTGAGTTATTAACGAATGCAGGATATGAATTGGTGTATCCTTTGGTTGGTGAGTATGTTACAAGCTTAGATATGCAAGGAATTGCTTTATCAATACAATTTTTGGATGATGAATTAGAAAAATATTGGTTATACCCTGCAAATACTCCTTCATTTAGAAGAGGAAATAGTGAAGTACATCACAAAAAATTATATTTAAATACCGCTACACAGACCGAGAAAGTGTATGAAAAAGGGTCAGAAGAATCTATCGATCTTGCAAATAAAATTGTAGATGCATTAAAAAATGTAAAGAAGGTTATCGAAGAAAACGAAGCTAAATTGGCTGAGATTGATTCGATAGCAGGTGATGGCGACCATGGAAGAGGCATGGTTAAAGGAACAAGTTATGCCTATGAGGCAGCCAAAGAAGCACTTAAAAATGGTGCAGCTGCAGGTGATGTATTACTTGAAGCAGGTAAAGCATGGGCCGCAAAAGCTGGTGGTACCTCCGGTGTATTATGGGGAGAGTCCATTCAATCAGCCGCAAAAGTAATTGGCAATCACCAGGCACTTTCTAAAGAAGTTCTGGATAATGCAGTAGAGGCAGCGCTAGATAGAATGGTAAAATTAGGAGGTGCTCACTTGGGAGATAAAACAATGGTTGATGTGCTAGAACCGTTTTATATATCACTAAAGGATAGTAAAGCTACGAACTACAAAGAAGCTTGGCTGAATGCTTGTTTGATTGCAGATAAAGCCGCTCAAGAGACAAAAAATCTTCTTCCAAAAGTAGGGCGTGCAAGACCACAGGCTTTAAGATCTTTAGGAACTCCAGATGCAGGAGCGGTTTCTATGGCATTAGTTTTCCGTGCATTTATTGTTGAGAATCATTAATCATAACAATCATTTGATTTAAACAATATTGATAAATATTATAAGACAGATTATATGAAACACCTTTGATACTGTGGTGATATATAGTCTGTCTTTTATGAATACTTTATATTTAGTAAATTATCTTATGAATGAAGTGATGATGTAGAATCATTGTCTAGTATGATATCAATACCCTCATGTACTGTACTTACTTGAAACGGACACAGTTCCCGAATGGATTGTATTGCGGTCTTCATTGCGATTGGATATCCACATGCTTGCAAGATTTGCTTATCATTATCGTTATCACCGAACATAACAGTATTTTCTTTAGGAATGTTTAAATATGAAAGTAACTTTAAGAATCCAGTACTCTTGTTAACTCCTTTTGGGGTACAATCCAACCAACATTTACCGCCAATTTGTACTGTAATATCACGGCCAAACAACTCTACATATTTCTGATAATGTTCATCAACACCATTTTTGAAATAGGCTGAGATTTTAGTGTATGGTTCGGAAATGTTGAGTAAATCATTAACAATTGTCACATGATTCTTCACAACGTTTATTAAATGTTCGTAATAACTATCATCCTTAGGGGTGATATAGCATGTTTTTTCTCCAGAGACTAAAATCTCTGCATCAGGATCTTTCTGAAAAGTTTTAATGAGTTTTTTTGCAATGACACTATTCATAATTTCTTTCGATATACATTTATCATGATAGAAGGTTAAACAACCATTTAAGCAAAGATAAGCGATATCATCCGCAACAGGTGCGAATAAATTACGTAGATTTGTATACTCTCTACCAGAAGCGGCCATAAACAGAATGCCGTTTTCATGTAATGTATGGATTTGGGAGAAGATTTTAGAATCTAATTGTTTTGCACCATTTAACAATAATGTTCCATCAAGATCACTTGCAATTAATTTAATATTATTCATGTATCTATTTTACACTACTTTATCTGCAATCAGCATGAAATTTGTTGTGTGGAATGGTATTACTTTTAGGAGTGTATAGGACCTTAATGGAATTAGCAACACGAAAAGAGAATCATTCTCATGCATTATTAGGTATCAAGTCTTTTGAAAAGTTGTAGGAGAATTCATCTATCATTGCAAACTCTGCAACGATTCTAGGTATCACTGTTGTTGGTGCATTAATCGCTAGTTATGTAAATATTGAATTATTACCTGTTATTACAGTGAGTGGAGATATTTCAGTAGGAGTACAGGAAGCTTTCTTTGATACAATCTTCCCTAAACTGTTACCAATGGCATATACCTTGCTTATGCTTTACTTCTTAAAGAAGAAACAGGTATCACCGGTTATCTTAATTGTCGCAACAATTGCTATTTCAATCATTTGTTCTGCAATTGGCTTACTATAAATTAAGCTGAAACAGTATATAAAACTGTTTCGGCTTTTCTTAACTTTATTTAATCAATTTGATTGTATGATATAAATAGAGTGAGGCTTTTATCTATGGCATGTAATTGGAAAGATAGTAGTAAACAAATGCAAGCATATCATGATACAGAGTGGGGTATTCCTACACATGATGATCAAAAGTTATTTGAGTATCTTGTATTGGAATCCCTACAAGCAGGGTTAAGTTGGGAATTGATTATTCGTAAAAGAGAAGTGATACGAAAGTGTTTTTGTAACTTTGATGTTGAAAAAATTGCGTCTTTTGATACTGATGACATTGAGCGTATCATGCATACAGACGATATGATCAAATCTTTAAGAAAAGTGAATGCAATGATATCAAATGCGAAGGCATTTATAGATGTTCAAAAGGAATTTGGTAGTTTTGATAAATATTTATGGTCTTACAGTAACGGTAAAACAATTTGTTATAAAGGACATGAACAGGGAATTAATATTTCTAAGAATGATTTATCTACACTTATTAGTAATGATTTAAAGAAACGTGGGTTTAAGTATGTTGGACCTGTTATCATATATTCTTATTTACAGGCTTGCGGTATGATCAATGATCATGATAAAGACTGTATTTGTTATCAGAAAATTAAGAATAACTATCCATGCATTACAATAGATGAGGAAGATATCTAGAAAAGATGTTAGAGGTTTAACAAAATACAGCATATTAGTTTATCTGCTGTATTTTTGAAGTGTGAGTTCTAATTGTTCTTTCATTGTTTCGCGTAAGTTTTCTGGTTCAATTATTTCAATTGCTTCCATAAATTGTTGAGCCAGGAAGAGAATACCTTGTTTATTTACAAGAACACTTGTAATGAATGATTCATCATCTCGTTTTAAAATTTTCATCTCTGTACCGAAGATATCAATCATCTGATCCATAATGCGATTTTCACAACGTAAACGAACTTGAAGTTGTTCATCGGAATACATGAATAATTTATTTTTCGCATAGCGATATGCGTCTTGTTCACTTTCCTTCATGAATGGATTTACTTTTTCTGTCGTTATTGAAAGTTTACAGATTTTATCAATACGATAATGAGCAAAACCAGGATGTGTTTTACTTGTTGTAATTAAATAAGGGCGACTATCTTGATATACAATGAAACGAGGTTCGACCGTATACACCATTTCTCGCTTTGGAACTAATTTCTTATTTGAATCGTAATGCATGTATACAAATTGAATGACTTTTTTCTTTTGAATCGCTTCAGAAAGCTTCGCAATATTATCGAATAAAAGATCGTTAGGGGATTTTTGCAGATTTGGCATATATACTGCATCATGGTAATCTTTCTGATCGTATTTATTGAGAGTTTTCAATAAGTTTGCAATCAAAGCATTGCTTTGTTTGTTAGAGATAAAATGAGAAGCGTGAATAGCATTACATAAAAGTAAGACTTCACCCTTACTAAATTGATGCTTTTCAAGATAATAGCCTTTCCCATTATCTGAAAACTTATTAATGATATAGCCGGCCTGCTCTAAAATCTCGATGTTTGAATAAAGTGTGCGACGTTCAATACTAATACCTGAGCGCTTTTCGATATGATCAATGAGTTCGTTTGTTGAAAGAATATGAGATTCATCGGAAAGTTCTTCGAGAATTTGTAGAACAATGAATGGTAAAAATTTCTTCTCTGCCATAAATTTTCTCCTGTTTATTAAATTTTATCATAACTGGCACTTTTTTTGTACACTGTCTATTTTAATCTATAACCATAGACAGGAGGTGGATTGTATCAGAAGATATAATCCAAAATGAAGATGAAGAAAATCATAAAATTCATTTTAGTAGTAATTGTATTATTTGGCATCACAAAAGTTTTTGGAAAGCATGTTGATCAAAAACAAAGCGAAGACGCAACAACCGTTACAACTACAGCAGAAACAACATCTACAACAACTCCAAATCCAACACAAGAAACACCTAAAAATGATTCAAAAGAAGAAAAGGTATCTGAAGCACGTACAAAGTATCAACAGATTGTATTAGGCGATCCAATGTATGGTGGTGAGGGTGGAACATCTTTTGAAGATGTTAAAGCAATCTTAGGTGAACCAGATTCGGTAAGCACGAATAGTTATGGTGATACACAATCAATGTTTGTGACATGGCATGATTCATCCTTAAAGGGAATTGCTAGTTTTACAGTCTCCTTTACGAATAATTTAGCGACTGGAAAAGGCTATTCAGGTTTTAGTTTGGTGAACCATAATGAAAAAGTCACATTAGATGAATTTAATGCAATCGTTACAGATGGTTCATTCTCTTATGATCAAGCTATTGCACAGTTTGGTCAACCAGATAGTGAATCAGAATCGCTGTTCTATGGTTCCTACTCGAATATCGTCTCTTGGCATAACGCCAATGGTAGCTTTGGTGCTAACTTTGATATTACCTTTAAAGATGGATACGCAACTGGCAAAGGGCAGTACGGAATGAAATAATGTTTACTCCATATCCGCAATGATATGGAGTTTTTTTATCAGGCAGTTTTTTTGTACCTATGTTTATCTATACTAGAATCAACAACAAAAGGAGCGAACATATGAAAGAGAATGATTTTATAACTATTACCAATATTAAAGAATATATTGAGATGGGAATGATAAAAATAGGTGAAGTATTACATCTAAAGAAAGAACCAGAGAATGCATATGATATGGAAGCTATCTTGGTAGAAGATAAGAATGAAATTCCAATTGGTCATGTCGCAAACTCTGTTAATAGTGTTGCGAAAGGAACACACTCTGCAGGGTATATCTATCAGAGTTTTAAAGATTCAATTCTATGTACAGTGAAATTTATCTATCATGATATGATCATTGCACAATTACATTCATCACGAGAAGATAGCGAAGACATGCATAATTAAATGCATGTTTTTTTTACATTCTACATATTTTATACAATTATTATGAAAACATACTTGCATGTTTAATATTCAAATTGATAATATAGTAATTACAAGAGTTGTGTGTTTGATGTAGGAGCGAGACATTTGTCTTACTCGGAGGATATATGAATCATAGAATATTGAATGTGGTGGCTGCCTCAGCTGTTCTTTTAAGTGGATGTGCTGCTTATTTAAAACCCGCTATTAAACCGGGGATAAAGACTGCAAAGGTAGCTGATGGTACATATGAGGGTAAAGCAGAAGCGTATGCAGTTGATGGTGAGATGAATCTCAGCGTTACATTTCAAGATAATAAAATTATATCGATTAAGACAATCAATTCAGGTAGTACCGAAAGTATCTATAGAGTAATTGAGGAACGATTATTTCCCCGTATCATTAATAGTCAATCTATCAATATTGATGACATAACTGGTGCGACAATATCTAGTATCTCCGCAAAATATATCATACAGAATATCATTAATGAAAATGGTGGTAATGCGGATGAATGGAAGATGGAGAGTCCAAAATCGACAGATGTTGTTAAAAAAGATGGCTATGATGTAATTGTGGTCGGTCTAGGTTCTTCTGGTATTTCCTCATATTTAAGTGCTGCTAGTAATGGAGCGGCTGTATTTGGTATGGATTCTGCAGCTAAGATTGGTGGTAATGGTGCGATGTCAGCAGGTGCTATGGCTGTAAATCCACAAACACAGGTTGCACTGAATGATGGAAATCCTTTTGTAAATGAAGAAGATATGATAGAAGATTGGCTTTCCTATACGGATGGCGATGCCAAAGAAGAAATCATTCGCAAAATCGTTCAAGAATCAGGTAAGACATTTGATTGGTTAGAGACGAATTATGATTTTCATTTTGGTGAAAAAATGTTTGCTTTCTATCACCCAAAATTATGGCCGTTATGGACAACCTACACGGATAAGTCAGGAACGGATAAAGATACTGCATTTATAAACTCTATGAATCAAGCAACTGCTCTAAATTCTAAAAACGAATACATGACAGAGTTGACCGCAAAAGAGTTACTAAAAGATACTGATGGAAAAGTGATTGGTGTAAAAGCTGTTTCATATGATGGTACAACCTATGAAATTTATGGAAAATCTGTGATCCTAGCGACTGGTGGCTTTCTTGGAAATGAAGAGATGTGTCAGAAATATACAGGAAGTGTTTGGCATACCTATGGGATGACCCAGTGTAATGGTGCAGGAATTCAAATGGCACAAGGAGTAGGTGGATCACTATTAAACCCTGATGCAGGGGTTGAAACACATATTGCACAGATTGCTAATATTATTCGCTCTAATGATGTGAGTGCAGATGATAAGGCAATTCTTACTTCCTTACTTTTAGATACGAATGCAGTCATGGTGGATTCTTCAGGGAATTTATTTAATGAAAAAGCTGGAAATAATTTATCGTTTAATGCATGGTTAGCAGGGAAAGAATTTTATACTATCTATAATGCAGAAGAGATCACAAAAATGAAGACAAGTGGTATGTCTTCCTTCCATAAGCCAACATTTTTATCACAGGGTGGTAGTTATGAAGTAAATACACCGATTCCAAATATTGAAAATATTCTAGCAATCGGTGAAAAGTATGATGATGTAATTACAGCTGAATCGATTTCTGAATTAGGAGATAAATTGGGCTTTAAACTATCGATTTCTGATGTACATGGCAAAACAAATGGAAAGTTCTATGCCATCAAAGGAGCAGCGTATATCTACTCCACAACTGGTGGATTGGATGTAGATGAAAACTTCAACGTATTAACAAAGGAACAAGAACCTATTTCAAATGTATATGCGGTTGGGAATGACTCCATGGGTGTGTTATTTGCGTCTAAAAAAGCATATGTAACATATGGTGGTGTTGCCCAAGGATATGCATTAACTTCTGGACGATTAGCAGGATACTATGCATCAGTGAATACTAAATAACCAAGAGAGCCGCATGGCTCTTTTGTTGTGGTAAGATAAGATAAACAAAGGAGGATGCCTATGACACAACATGATATCAGAGCTGTTTTCTTCGATGTGGATGGTACACTTATTTCACATCGTAAACATGCAGTACCTGTTTCTACAATTCATGCGATTGCACGTTTGCGTAAGCAGGGGATATTAACATTTGTAGCTACCGGTAGACATCCGATTGAACTAAAGAAGTTATTACCGGAAAGTTTGGAATTTGATGCATACCTCTGTTTGAATGGAATGTATTGCTTTAATCATCATGAAGTCATTAGTACAAAGCCAATTCCACAAGAGGACATAAAAGGACTGTTGAAGATATTAGATGTGAATCCATTTCCATGTACATTCATTACACAGAATGAAATGTATATGAACTACGCAAATGATTTGGTGGCGGAAGTACAGCGAGATATTAGTTCTGATGTATCAAACACTAAAGATGTATCAAATGTACAACAAGAAGAAATTTTACAAGTAATTCCATATGGTTTAGATGATATAGAAATTAGCACCGTATTAGATTATATGCCGCATTGTAAGGCGACTTCTTGGCACAAGCGTGCAAGGGATATTATCGTCAAAGAAGGTGGCAAGGATATTGGTATTCAGGAGATTCTACAATACTACAATTTAGACCTCTCTCAAATCATGGCTTTTGGTGATGGAGATAATGATTTGAAGATGTTGGAGATTGCAGGTGTTGCTGTTGCGATGGGCAATGGAAATGAGAATGTGAAAGCTGTGGCAGATTATGTAACGGATGATATTGATGAAGATGGTATTGTAAATGCACTGTATCATTATGGAATCTTTCATGAAACACTCATAAAATAATGATGGATTCTACATTATAATGAACTAAGAAAGAAGGTGTGATATGAAGGAAATAAATTATGCAGACCTAGTATTTCATCCTACAAATATGCTCGCAAATGAATGGATGATTGTATGTGCTGGTAACCAAGATACGGGATACAATGGTATGACAGTTTCTTGGGGACATTTTGGCTCCATATGGGGATATGATGGAAAACATAATCTTCCTACGATACTTGTATATGTACGACCTTCTCGCTATACGCTTGGATTTATGGAGAAGGAAGAATACTTTACAGTAAACCTTTTACCACAATCACGAAAAAGGGCTTTAGCGATATTCGGTTCAAAATCAGGTCGTGATTGCGATAAATTTAAAGAGGCAAATCTAACACCAGGATTTACAGATCATACTACTTATATTGAAGAGTCTAAGTATGTCTTTGTATGTAAGAAGTTATATACAGGTGATTTGAAAGAAGAAGGATTCAATGTTCCTGCAATTGTAGAGGATTGTTATCCAAATAAAGATTTCCATCGTTTCTTCGTTGGAGAAATCGTAAAAGTCTTGCGGGCGGAAGATGGTGAGTAATGAGTATAGTAATTCATAGCCTATCGATTATACTAATCATTCTTGTTGGCGCTTGGCTAGTCTATTATGCAAAACATAAACACGATCCAATGGGCAACCGTATAGATGTAGAAAAGACATACATGCTTGTAGGATGCTTGATTGGTTCCATAATTGGCATTCTATGTGGGATGTATCTGATAGGATCAGTAACATTAGGGATTGGCTTAGGCATGTTAATAGGAATGATGATTGGTATTACAGTACCCAAAATAAAGAAAAAGGAGAGAACATGGCAGCAGAAGTAAAGAAGGAAGTTTCATTTGATGTATTTGGACAATTAGACTTTCGTGCTGGTACAATTTTAAAAGTGGAAGATGTAGAGAAATCTACAAAACTAACGAAGTTAACAGTTGATCTTGGCGAGGAAGAACCACGTACAATTATATGTAGCCTTCGTGAAGTACGTGAAGATTACAAGACTGTTGAGGGAAAACAGGCATTATTCTTGGTAAATCTTGCGCCAAGAAAAATCATGGGAATTGAATCACATGGTATGTTAGTGACACTTGGTTATGATGATGGAATTGCGGATACATTATTATTCCCAGAACATCCATTACCAAATGGTACAAGAGCTTCGTAAAAGAATTTCATATGAATACCGGTGTATATCTGATATACATCGGTATTTTTTGATAGATGAAAATGGTGTAATTATCACTTTGTTTGTATTTGATGATGATTAAGAGATCGTCGTGATCAATATAGTGTGAACACTTTAGTGGTATGTTTACTACATTCGCGTTACAATTGGAAAATAGTAGAGGGAATCATAACAAATGATTCTACTTACATAATAGGAATTACACATGTTGTGTGATTTACAGGCATAGGGAGAGAATATGAAAAATATTGCAAAGAAACTGTTGACTACTATATTATCTGTAGCACTTTTGGCAGGATGTGCACCAACAACAAAGAAAGAATCATCCACACCGAAAGAAACACCAAAAGTAGTTGAGCCAGTTGATGTAAACGTAGCAGCCTTAAAGGGACCAACATCAATGGGTATGGTTCAAATGATGAAGGAAAATGACGAAGGTAAGATTACATCCAACAATTATAAGTTTGAAATCTTATCTGCAGTAGATGAAGTTACACCAAAGATTGTAAAGGGAGATGTTGATATTGCGGCAGTTCCTGCAAATCTTGCGTCTGTACTATATAACAAGATGGAAAAGAATTTACAGGTATTGGCTATCAATACATTGGGTGTTCTATATATCTGTGAAACAGGTGATTCTATCCACTCTGTAGCGGACTTAAAGGGTAAGACGATTTATGCAAGTGGTAAGGGTGCTACTCCAGAGTATGTACTTAATTACATCTTAGAAAAAAATGGGCTTCAAGCAGGAACTGATGTTACGATTGAATGGAAGAGTGAACACGCAGAATGTGTTCAGGCTTTAGCACAAGATCCAAACGCTATTGCAATGTTACCACAACCATTTGTTACTGCAGCTGCAGCTAAGAATGATAAGATCCATGCGGCATTAGACTTAACAAAGGAATGGGATGCAATCCAAAAAGATGAAAAGAATAAGAGTTCATTGATTACTGGTGTTGTGGTAGCACGTAAAGATTTTGTGGAAGCACACCCAGAAGCAGTGATGGATTTCTTAGAGAAGTATGAAGCATCTATTAAGTTTGTAAATGAAAATAACGATGAAGCAGCGACAATGATTGAATCGTATGATATTATTGCGGCAGCGGTCGCTAAAAAAGCATTACCATTCTGCAACATTACATACATTGCTGGTAAGGAGATGAAAGAAAAACTTTCAGGGTATCTCAGCGTATTAAATGAACAGAATCCAAAGTCAGTCGGTGGCAGCTTACCGGAAGATGATTTCTATTATGGAGCTAACTAAATCAAAGATTAAAATTTGGACTATACTATTTTGGCTTTTTGTATGGCAAGCCATCAGTATGATATTAAATCAGGAGATACTACTGGTATCTCCTTTTACCGTTATTTTACGACTAACAGAATTACTAAAAACAGTCGATTTCTACCAATCTATTTTACGTTCACTTGTGAATATTAGTTTAGGTTTTATACTAGCGATGATAGCAGGAATTTTGATGGCTATCTTTGCCGCGAAGTATAGTTGGTTTAAACAGTTACTAGCTCCACTTGTCTTTACAGTAAAGTCGATTCCGGTCGCTTCCTTTATTATTCTTGTGCTGATTTGGGTACGCTCTGCACAACTATCGATTGTGATTTCCTTCTTAATGGTCTTTCCAATTTTCTATGAGAATGTGCGAAAAGGGATTGAGATGTGTGACCGTCAGCTACTAGAGATGGCAGATGTGTTTGAACTATCCAATTTCACGCGTATTCGTTACATTTATACTTCAAGTATTCTTCCATACTTCCAAAGTGCCTGTTCCTTAGCATTAGGACTTGCATGGAAATCAGGTATAGCAGCCGAAGTTATCGGTTTACCAAAGTTTTCGATTGGTGAACACTTGCAACAGGCAAAGGTATATTTTGATACAGCCGATTTATTTGCTTGGACACTTGTCATTATTATTTTAAGTACAGTACTGGAAAAACTTGTGATGACTCTAATACGTATGTTGATTAAGTATATAGAAACGGAGTGTTTATGATGGATACAATTCAATTACACAATATTTGTAAAACATTTGATCAACATCCTGTTTTTATAAATTGGAATCAAAACTTTAAAACAGGGATGGTACATGTCCTTAAAGGTCCATCTGGTTGTGGTAAGACAACACTGTTAAGAATGTTAATGGGTTTAGAAATACCGGATTCAGGCACAATCACATTACTACGGAACTATCGTAAAGCAGCGGTGTTTCAAGAAGATAGACTCTGTGAGAATTTAAGTGCCATGCAGAATGTTTTGATGGTTGTACATGATCAATCTAAGAAAGATTTACTTGACCAATTAAAACAAAATTTTTATCAAGTAGGACTAGATGATATGTTTCAAAAGGTATCTACTTTATCTGGTGGTATGAAGCGTAGAGTTGCAATTCTACGTGCTATGTACGCAAAGGCAGATGTTTTATTCTTTGATGAACCACTCAAAGGATTAGACGATATCACAAAAGAAAAAGTTATGAGGTTCATCAAGGATAGAATCAAAGATAAGACTGTCTTTTGGGTAACACATGACGCAGATGAATATACGGTTTTTGATAAATATCAGCTACATGAATTATAATGAATGTAGCTTTTTATATGAGGAAAAAATCATGTTTAATAAGAAACCGATTTATGTAAAAGTATATGCGAATCATTGTGGAAAAGCACTACTGTTTCAAAGCGAAGATACATCAATTCAACCAAGAGATATTGTGATGGTTTCTTTGCAGGGAAGAGCAGTTCCGGCAATGGTTGTACAAGTTTCTCGTAAGATAAAGAACAAGAATATAAATCCAGATTTTATCTTACGCAAAGCAGGATTTTTTGAAAGAAATAAACTATCTGCAGATGTTCGTAATCGTGTGAAGAGTGAAGAACTAGCGTGGATCGATGAGATTGAATATTGGAATGCGATGGATTAGGAATAAGACTATATGAAAACAGAGATTAATAAAATCATTGATGCACAACAAGATGAGATGATTGCATTAGGTAAAGATTTGTTTATGCATCCAGAACTTGGCTATAAAGAATTTGAAACAAAAAAGATGGTTCAAAAAGAACTTGCTAAGTATGGTATTCATGCGGAAGCGGATTATTTTGAGACTGGATTTCAAGTAAGTATTGGAGAAGGAAAACCACATATTGGACTAATTGCGGAACTAGATGCGATACCTGTGGAAGGACATCCATGTTCAAATCCAAAGGACCATGCGGCACATGCATGCGGACATAGTACACAAGTTGCAATTATGGTAAATGCAATCATTGCATTAAAGAAATCGGGTTTATTAGAGAAAAAAGGAAAAGTAACATTGTTCTTTACACCAGCAGAGGAATATACAGATCTAGATTATCGACGCAAACTCATGCAAGCAGGAAAAATTCAATACATCGGTGGAAAGATGAACATGCTAGAAGCTGGTGTATTTGATGGTTGCGACTGTATCATTCACTTACATGCGATGGGTTCTACGTATGCATATGGCTATGGTTCTTCACTTGCTGGATTTAAATACAAGAAAATTATCTTCAAAGGAAAAGCATCACATGCAGGGGTACTACCACATTTAGGTATCAATGCACTCAATGAATTTACATTATTCAATGCGGCTCTAGGAATGTTACGTGAGACTTTTGAAGAAAAAGATATGGTACGTATACATGGCATTCTGACAAAGGGTGGAGATACGATTAACAGTGTTCCTTCAGAAGTAATCTATGAATGTTATATTCGTACTTTAAATCAAGATAAGTTATTAGATATTGATCATCAAATTACATCGATGGCACAACATTGTGCTGCTGCATTAGGCGGAAGTGTAGAGTTTGCGGATATGATAGGCTATCTACCATTTACGCCAAATCCAGTACTTAGTGAAGTTGCCCATCAGAATATCTTGGATTACACAACAGAAGATAAAATCATTGCAAATGAAAGAAGTATTGCCGGTGGTGATGTAGGTGATGTCTCCTGTTTCTATCCAATGATTCAGTTTGGATACAATGGTTTTAGTGGTGCAATTCATGGTGTAGATTTTAAGATTGTAGACCCATATAAAGCATTTATAGAACCAGCAAAAATTGTATGTGGATGTATCGTTGATTTATTGGAGAAACCAGAGTTGATCGAACAAATCAAAGCTTCACATCATAGTATGGATAAAGAAGCATATAAAACATATCTACAAGGAAAATAAATTAAGTGAGAACTGCTATCAAAAGATAGCAGTTCTCTTTGAAAAATATTTGACTATTGGTCAAAAATCTATATGATTAAATTGTAAGTAAAAAAGGGGGAAATTCAAATGACAGATACAGAAAAGAATGCAAGCATGGTTTGTCCAAAATGTGGTGCGAACTTAAAGATTGAGGCATATAACGATAATTACGATCAAATCGTATGTCCGTATTGTGATTACAAGAGAATTGAACCAAAGAGAAAGTCCACTGCAGAGCAGATGGAACATGAAGAAAACATCGTCTATGCAAAAGAAAAAGGATATTTACGTGCAAACGATGAAATTGAAGAGATTAAGAAAAGACGTACTCGTAAGAGAATCGGAATTTCCATCAGTATATTATTATGTGCGGTGATTATTTTTAATTTCGTTGAAAAGATGAATCTTCCTAAAGTTGATCCATTTTCTAACGTAACCATTGAATGTTCTGGTATCGATGGTAAAGGAAAATGTCAAATGAAATTAGGAGATACCAAAGATGATAAAGGGGAACTTATCAATACAGCTAAAATTAAATATCAAATTTCTAAAACTGATGAATTCTCAAATGATGATACATTTACAGTGACAGCAGAAAGTGATTCATATCAACTGACAGAAAAATCAAAGGTGTATACCGTTAGTGGTCTTGATGAATATCTGAAAAATGTAGATGAACTGAGTCAAGATAATATTGATTTATTTGTTTCAGAAGCTCTAGCAAAACAACCTGATGTTACTAAGAATTCATCTGGTGCTACATTTAACTCCATAAAAGCTAAGAAACTCATTGCCATGTCTAGTGAGCAAAATAGTACAGTTTATGTGATTTCTGAAATTAACTATACGTTACAGGACGGTACAAATGTTTCGTATTATCTTTCTACATACTTTAAAAATGTAGTGCTTAGAAAGAACAGTAGTGGTGAATATTCGGTGGCTCATGGAGAATCCATGTATACAGGGAATATGATTAATCTAGTTGGTAGTAGATTCTTTACTGGATATGCAAGCCAAGAAGCAGCTGAATCTGCCGCAAGAACCAACTTAACACAAGATGCAGATTATTCTGCAATTGATATTAAGTAAACGTTATCCATGTGATAACGTTTTTTATACATACATGCATGTATAAAAATCCTGTTTCCTATTATGGTGATATCTTTGTTATAATAGATTGCAGAGGGTTAACTACATGACATATTTCTTTCGCTATGAACCAGATGGGGTTCATAACATGTCCATCTTTATCATACGAATCGTATTTATAGCAGTTTTGTTATTTGCGTATACGCAAAAACAAAATAAAAAATTATTACAGATTTCATTATTATTAGGATTATTCTTACAAGCAGCTTTGTTTATCTGGTATTCTGGAAACCCACTCTTATTTATGAAGGAAGGACTACCTCTATATCATTGCCGATTATCCGCAATCATGCTTGCGGTATCTTACTTCTTGAAGAATGAAAAGTGGATGCGCTACTTTGCATGGTTAGGTTTACTTGGCGCAATCATAGCATTCTCATTTCCAGATCCATCTCCATTCTTATGGCCACACATCACCAATATTACGTATATTGGCAGTCATATTTTATTAGGGCTAACTGCAGTTATCGTTTTATGCCAAGAGAAAACTGAGTTAAATATGAAAGATATTTTCTTATATACAGTAGCGATGAATCTTGTGATTTCTTTTGTGAATCATTTTATGGGAAGTAACTACGGTTATCTAAAAGCATTACCCAAAATGTTTCCCTATGATTTTATGCCAATACAGTTATTCTTTATACTTTCTGTACTCATAAGTGTCATAATTATCGTTACAGAAAAGACCTATCTGTATATCCGTGGAGTCCATCATAAAAATGTTGAGGAAGACATCATTATTTAATGGTAAAATAAATAGGTATTAGAGTTTAAAGAGGGAGATTTTATGGACGATATCAAGCAGGGATTTAGAAGGTATTTTAAAGCAGGAAACCAAGGAATTATTCTTTCTTTGATTGCTTGCATTATTGGTATTGGTTTGATGACATTACCAAGAGTAATGCCAGAGTTATTGGCAAATAAAAACAGTGCATTGATGTTTAACGCTGATGATAGTAAGCAGGATGGTAAATATACTTACATCGATATTATCGCAATTGATGATTATAGTGCTTACCAAGGTTCAGATTATTACTATGTAGCAGTTGATACAGATCGTTTATTAAACGTCGTTAAGATTGATCAAAGTATCTACAATCAGATGAAGGAACAACAAGCCTACTGGTCAACACGTGGCGATGATACAACTGGAGAGTTAGCACCAAAGCCATATCGCTTATATGGTGTACAGAAGTATTTGTCAGATGAACATATTAAAGCCATTGCGGATGCATACAATAAGACGAATGCAGAGATGCGTAAGTATGTACGTTCTTACTACTTCTCTAATGGGGTTGAATCCAATAAGGATACAGTCAAAGTATTATTCTTAGTAGGTATTGTATTTATTATTGGTGGTGCAGTTTCTGCATTTGAAAGCAATAAGAAAAACAAGAATATTGAAAAGACAATCGCATACCTTGAAAGTACAGGTAGACTATATGAAGCATGGAATGAATTACAGACATACTTACAAACGCATAAGGATAGCTATTGTGTCATTCTAGATAACTATGTCGTTTCGAAACAGAATGGTATGATGAGACCGTATGAAGATATTCTTTGGGCATATCGTTATGTTATGAGAAGAAACTTCGTAGTTGTAAATCAATACGCATTATGTCGTTTGGTTGATGGTGACAAGATGGAACTAACGCCTCCAGGCTTTGGTAAGAAGGGTGCGATTGAAGAAATCTTAGATATAATTGCAATGAAGAATCCTTCTGTTCTATTAGGTTATACAAATGAAAATCAACGTGCATATAATGAGATGACAAAACGTTAAAGAAGATATGTTCTTACAGAAATGTAGGAACATATTTTATTTTCTGAAGAAGATACGCATGTATGGGTATGCTATAATGAAAGCCAAATGAGAGGGGATTCTATGATTAAAGAGCGTCAATTTTATCAACACTTAGTAGTGATGATGATACCTCTTGTGATTCAAGAGATTATAAATTTCTGTGTACAGATGCTAGATACCGTCATGGTTGGCTCTTTGGGGGATGCGGCTGTATCAGCAGTTACCTTGGCAGGACAGCCATATTTTATATTTAATGTCTTTGCATTTGGTTTGACTTCTGCTGGGGCAGTTATGATTTCTCAATATTGGGGACAGAAGAATATCGAAAAGATTAAGCATATCATGAGTGTTATGTTATGGTCAGTTATCGTCGTATCTGTACTATATATGGGAGCTTGTTGGTTATTTCCACGACAAATCATTCATCTATTTGCAAGTGATGAAAAGTTAGTAGAACTTGGTGTATCCTATCTTCAAGTAGTCATTGTTTCATATCTATTGAACGGATTATCCATGTGGTACTTCTCATCATTGTCCGCAAAAGAAAATGTTAAAATCAGTGCAGCTGTATATACAGGATCTTTCTTTGTAAATCTAATCTGTAATTATCTTTTGATTTATGGAAACTTTGGTTTTCCAAAGCTAGGTGTTGTCGGAGCCGCAATTGGTACGATAGTCGCTAGAGCCTTCCAACTTGTATGTGCAAGTATATATGCGCGTTATCATGAAAAGGATATTCGATTTGGTTTGCGTGATATTTTTGATTTTGATAAAACAATGATTCCTACATATTTCCACTTAAGTTTGCCCGTGATTGGGGATGATCTAATTTGGAGTTTAGCTGTATCTACACAATTAGCCATCATCGGTAGGATGAGTAGTGATTATGTTGCGGCAGCTTCCATCGCAAGTATTGCCCAACAATTTGTAATGATTCTTGTCTATTCCATGGCGAAAAGTGCTACGATTACTACAGGAAAAGCAGTTGGACAAGGTGATTATGAACGTGTAAAACAAATCGGTAGAACCTTTTTGGTGTTATCTGCGTTTGTAGGTATCATTGCGTGTGGAGTTGTACTTTTCATACGTACACCAGTATTATCTCTTTACCCAAATGTAACAGTTGAGACTAAGAATCTTGCGTATCAGTTTATGACTGTTATCGCTGGTATTATGTTATTTACAGGAATTGAAAATGCGGCGATTGTAGGAATTTTACGTGGCGCAGGGGATATGCATTATGCATTCCGTATTGATGCGGGTTGTATGTGGTTTATTGGTCTACCAATGGGATTACTTGCGGCCTTTGTTTGGAGGTTACCTGTTACATATGTATATTTCTTCTTGCGCTTCGATATTATTTTCAAAATTATTCTATGTATTCGTCGTATTTTAAAAGGCGAATATATTAAAGACTTTACACGTGACCCTGCATCCTAGGAGGTATTTATGTATTACGGAAATATAAAAGAATATGACATTGCGGATGGTCCAGGGGTGCGTGTATCACTCTTTGTGTCTGGTTGTACAAATCGTTGTAAAGGGTGTTTTCAACCACAGACATGGAGCTTCTGTTATGGCAATTTATATACTGAAGAAGCTGAAAATCATATCCTAGATGCTCTAGGAAGAGAGTATATCCAAGGACTAACACTTCTTGGTGGAGAACCATTTGAACCAGAGAATCAGATAGAACTTATCAAACTTCTTCGTAAAGTAAAACAGCGCTATCCAGAAAAAGATTTATGGAGCTATACAGGATTTGTCTATGAACGTGACCTTGTAAAGGGTGGAAGAAGACATACTGAAGTTACTGATGAAATGTTGGATTTATTAGATGTTTTGATTGATGGACCATTTATGTGGCAGAAGAAGAATCTTCGTCTGATGTATCGTGGCTCAGAAAATCAACGTGTGATTGATCTTAAGAAAACCCGCAAAGAGGGAAAAGTTGTATTACTAATTGAATGAGAGTGGAAAAAGAATTCCATTCTCATTTTTACATGGTATAGTAATGTTTGCATGGCCTTAAAAGATTAGATATATTCGCCATGCATGTACTAAAATGTTGGATTTGGAAATAAAATATAAAAGGATTTTATCTAGATGATGTAGATAAAATAGCAGTATTCTTTGATGGTTATCTATGTTCAGGAATACAGCGCATCTTTCAAAGGACAACGAAATATCGCATTCTGAAGAAAGAGGAGTAGATTATGAAGAATAAGAACATCTTAGGACATTTACAGATTATCGTGTCCTCATCACTGTTTGGCTTAATGCCGTTGATTACAAAGATAGCATATAGCTATGGCGCAACTCCAATTACAGTTGCGTTCTGTCGTTGTTTCTACGCGACAATCATTCTTGCGCTAATATTGCCACTCATGAAGAAGAATATCTTCTCGATTGCGCGTGCACAAATAATTCCAATGTTGAAAATTGCGATTCCATTTGGGTTAATTCCTGTTGCGCTATTTAATGCCTATACTCATTTAGACTCGGGTATGGCAACGATTCTGTTCTATACACATCCAATCTTTGTTATGTTGTTGTCAATTCTGATGTACCGTACATTTCCATCTAAGAAACAAATACTTTGTATGGTTTTATGTTTAGCAGGTATTATCCTATTAAACGCAATTCAAGGGGAAGTTAAGATTGTTGGTGTCGCTATCGCAATTCTTGCAGGATTTATCTATAGCGTATATGTAATTGCTTGTGATCAAAAGAGGATTGATGAAATCGATCCGGCTGTATTATCCTTCTGGATTAACTTATTTGCGTCTATTACAGTAGGTATTATTGGCATCACTAGTGGTCAGCTGATGATTGTTACAGAACCGATGGGACAGGTATCTATGTTTATCCTTGCGTTAGTGGTATCTGTTATTGCAGTCTTACTATTCCAACATGGTGTATTAATTACAGGTGGTCTAAAGGCTTCGCTACTTAGTACATTTGAACCACTCACAAGTTTATTTATCGGTGTGATTGTATTCCATGAGTTATTAACTGTACGTCAATGGATTGGAATTATATTCGTTCTTGTATCTGTTATTCTACTTGTCATACCAGTTGGAGCGAAAAAAGAAAGCTAAATTTTTAGGGAGATACACATTTTGTATTTCCTTTTTATAATACGTTTTGAAAGCGAATAATATTAGCGAATAATATTAGTTGACGAGCAAAATGAAAAGTATTATATTTAACTTAGTTAGTTTAGTGTAACTAACTACTGAAAATTATGCCGGAAGAACTCATTGTAGAACATTGTGCACCGACATTAGCCGGTGTCAAAACTGGGAACCTTTTTAACTGTGGTTATTCATGTAAAGAACAGTTAATGAAACAGATTGCAGAAATCAATCATCGTTTCAGAAATTGTGATTTAAGAATGACTGTCCTCAGTTATCCAAAGGATCGAGCACTCATCTATCTATATCGACCAACTTGGTTGAGAACGGATTTATCTAAAGAAGATGTTGTTTCGATTCTGAAAGAAAGAGGTTATCCCATCGAAGACATGTCTGCATGTATTGATGTATTAAGTCAACGGATTCAATCATCAGGGCAGCGTGCATTCCCGCATGAAATTGGATGTTTCTTGGGGTATCCAGCAGAAGATGTTCGAGGTTTTATTGAGGATAGTAAACCTTGTAAACTTGTTGGAACTTGGAAAGTTTATGGCAATGAAGAGATGGCAAAACATCTATTCCAAATATATGAGAAATGTACATATGCATATTTGGAACATTTTGAAAAAGGAATGTCTTTAGAGCAGTTAGTTAGATTTGTCTAAATTAAAGGAGGAAAAAACATGAGTAAAGTAGCAGTTGTGTACACAAGTACAACAGGTAACACAGAAAAGATGGCAGAGGCTGTCGCTGAAGGTGCAAAGAGCAAGGGAGCAGAAGTTGTTGTATTAACAGCTGATGCATTCAACGCTGGTGAGGTAGCTAATTATGATGCAATCGCATTTGGTAGTCCAGCAATGGGTGTTGAACAACTTGAAGAGAGCACTTTCGAACCAATGTTCGCTGACGTTGAAGGTAGCCTAGCTGGTAAGAAGGTTGGACTATTTGGCTCCTATGGTTGGGGTGATGGCGAATGGATGCGTACATGGCAGGATCGTGTTGCAGCAGATGGAGCTGTATTAGTACAAGATGGTGTTATGGCAAACTATGAACCTGATGATGGTGCATTAGCACAGTGCAAAGCATTAGGCGAAGCATTAGCTTAAGTAAAGATATGAAATAAAAAAACTGTCACTTTCTAAAGATGGAAGGTGACAGTTTTTATAATTCTCTATACAAAAGGTAATCCCTTTATCCGGGATTACCTCATCAATTTGCGACACCGTGATGAGCAGTATAGCTACCTGATGTGAGAGAAGAGAAATGATATCCATTTTGTAGACCCCAGATAATAATACGTTCAACCGCATCAACTGAGAAACCTTTGGTATCATGCTGTAATACAACAGAAGGGCGATTATTTGCGGAAACATTTTGAACTTGAGTTGTTACATTCGCAAATACTTCATCTGCAGTGGAAGCTCCACCCGCATCACCACTAGATACATTCCAGTCAACGTAAGTATAGCCCTTTAAAGCAGCTTGTCTTACTAATGCTGTCATGATACCAGAAGTATAGTTACGACTGACTGTATTAGAAGAACCACCTGGGAAACGGAATAGATTTGCGTATGTTCCTGTCTGTTGATAAATGATAGTATTCATTGCGTTAAAGTCATTCCAGAAGGCATCAGTACTAGAATATACATTTGAGTAATCATGCGTGTATGAATGCTCCCCAACAACATGGCCTGCTTGTGCTTCCTTTTGAATCATATAGGTATAATCAGGTTGTAAAGCAGTTACGAAGAAGGTTGCTGGAATGTTGTACTTTGCAAGTACATCTAATAGACGTTGTGTATGTGCACTTGGTCCATCATCAAATGTCAAGTAGATTGTTTTATTGTCTTCTGCTTGAATTTGATTTGCAGGTAGATCTTGTACATGCACAATTC
This sequence comes from uncultured Solobacterium sp., assembly GCA_963525775.1. Taxonomy (GTDB): domain Bacteria; phylum Bacillota_I; class Bacilli_A; order Erysipelotrichales; family Erysipelotrichaceae; genus Bulleidia. The sequence continues at coordinate 29,059 of CAURLC010000012.1, forward strand.
GTTGAACAGTTGTCTCATTATTATGTGCATCCTTGCATGTATAAGTAAGAGTATAATCACCAGGAGTATTCACATCCACGCTACCACTAACAACTGTGTTTGCGGTAATATCTCCATCAAGGTCATCAATAGCTGTATAAGAATCCGCAAATTCATTTCCACGTATCCATGTAATATCATTACCACCTACAAGTGTAATGACTGGACCTTTACGATCATCATAAACAATCTTGCGTTCTACTGTAGCTTTATTACCGTGAGAGTCAATGACTTTATAAGTTATGACACCATCTTTTTCTTCACGTACAACTTTATCAGTTAAATCACCATCAAAATTATCAACTGCAGTATATCCTTCTTCTTCATATGGATGATTGAAGAGGGTATAACTATCAGGATTAGTTGTAAGTGTAATCTTTGGTGGAGTAGTATCTTGTACAACGACTGTACGTTCTTGAGATGCCTTTAATCCATCTTTTTCAGCTGTGTACTCAATTTTATAAGAACCTAATTTACTCGTATCAACTGTACCTTTTGTTTCGACATCTATTTTTTCACGAAGGAAGCTAAGAATCGTACCTTGTTTATAGGCTACGGCACCTTGATCTTCATAGTTTGATTTATATTCTACTAGCGTTGTTTGATCACCATTAACATTAATTACAACTTCCCATTTATTTAACAATAGTACAAGACTTGCACTAAATAAAAATAAGACAGTAAGGAAAATCAAAAACTTTGTTAATAGTTTTTGGATTGTCTTTTTATTCATATAAATACCTCACAGTCTATTCTACCATCAATAACAATAAAAAGAAAAAAACCACCAGTTTTTATCACTGATGGTTTCTTAAGATTTTATTTATTGAATAGATCTTTAGCCTTGTCAAGTAAGCCTTCACCAGTTGTCTTAGCTGCGTTAGCTACATTCTGTAAATTATCAAGAAGACCCTTAACGATGTCGTTCTTCTTAACTTCAGCAGCGATACGGTCAAAGTCTTCCTTTGTTAACTTTCCATCATCGCCTAAGATGCCCTTTAGTACTTCATTGTTTGCTGCGAAAGTCTTTAACTTTTCTGGGCTCTTTTTTAATTCTTCAACTACCTTTGTTGCTAGTTCTTGTACATTAATATCTGACATTTTATTTTCTCCTTTACGGTTGAAGATATCATAATGGATATAAATCTTTTATACAAGTGAAACTATTCTGCTTCCGTAAAATCTTTTGTGGATGTAATTGGAAAACGTATTTCATCCGCATAGAGAAAACTTTCAATACGGGAAGTATATTGTTGGATTGTATCTAGAATTCTAGGCATTTGCTCATCTGCGTTATCTGGTTGAATACGTTCGACAATAGGAACTTCAATCATGCCGAAAGCGGGGTTATGCATAATTTTGTCATGCCATTCTGAATCGGCTAGAAGTACACTGTATGCATGTTTTACTTTTTCATTTTGTGATACAAGCCAAAGTTCAATGCCAAGAGTATGATGATCTAATGCGATGATAAACTTTAGGTAGCGGTCATATAAAAATGCATCATGAATAGAGAAGTAACTGTAATCCATAAACCCAGGTGTAATTTCACTGACAGTGAACATAGAAGGGATAGAATTATGTAACTTTGTAAAATAGTTCATGATTTCGATATATGCAACCTGTATATCACCTTGATTTACTACTTTCTGATAGGTATCAAGATAATAGTTCATATCTTTTGCCATAGAAACAACCTCCACATAATCAGATTATACTTCATATAACTTTAAGATTATATGATTTTATCATACCTCATGATTCATATATAATAAAGAACGGAGGTTCATTCTATGAATTTTGATAAATTAAAAAATAACAGCCGTAATATCCTAAGATCAATAGGGCTAATCATTCTAGCGCTTGCTATCTATAATGTTGTTTCAGACGTCGTAGTTAATCTTGGAAATAGTTTCTTTACGGATGAACAAATTGAAGCACTCAGCTATTATTTCTTTGATACAGTTATCTGTGTACTAACATGTATCTTGTTATATGCGGTGTATTACTTTACTTCTAGAAAGAAGACAGGTCTTGTATTAGTGGATTCTAAGATGCCTAAATGGTCTATCGTTCCATTTGCAATTATAATTACACTTGGTATGGGTTTTGTGAGTGCACTCTGGTTAGACTTTGCATACAATCAGCTTGCAGATGTTCCATTTGTAGCACAGAGCGTTGAAAGCTTTGACTCTGCTTGGTCTACAATTGGAGAAGATCCATATATTTGGGTATGTTTATCCGTTGTTATCTTTGGCCCAATTGCAGAGGAGTTATTATTCCGTGGTATTATTCATAACTCGATTAAGAAGGTATGTAATCCATTTGTCGCAATTGTATTATCTGGTTTGATGTTTGGTATATGGCATGGTGAATTTGTACAGTCAGTATATACAACATTCTTCGGTATTGCTCTCGCAGTGGTATATGAATACAGCGGTTCTTTATGGGTGCCAATTGGTATGCATATCTTGAATAACTTTACATCCACATTACCACCAGCACTTGATACAACTTCTAACTACTTACTAATCACACGCATAGAAGAGATTAGTTTCCTACCTACATTATTATTACTTATCTATATGATTCATGCTATCCATAAGAAGGAGAAAGAAAATCATGAAATTAATTCTGTATCATGCTAATGCAATGATGAAAGAGATTGCCGAAAATTGGGCAAAAGAAAATCAAATTGAAGTAACTGTATTATCTGAATTATTAACTGCTGAAACAGTAAAACTTGCGCAGGGTTATGATGGAATCATCAACTCACAAGCTGCAGGAACAATTGACAAAGAAATCTATAGCACATTACGTGAATATGGCATTCGCCAGATTGCGCTAGTTAGTGCAGGATATGAATTATATGATTTAAAACTTGCAACAGAAAATAACTTAGTCATCACAAATGTTCCTAGTTATTCACCAGAATCTATCGCAGAATATACAGTATTAACTGGTTTAAACCTTGTACGTAATAACAATACAATCATCGCTAACGTCACAAAGAATGATTTCCGTTGGCAACCATCTATCTGTGGAAGAGTTATGGGTGATATGAAAGTTGCGATTATCGGAACAGGAAGAATTGGTCAAATTACAGCAAGATTATTCCATGGATTTGGATGTGAACTTGTTGGATTTGATCTATATCAGAATGAAGGAATTAAGAGTATCTTGACATATAAAGACTCGATTGAAGAAGCTATTAAGGATGCAGATATTGTTTCCATCCATATGCCTGCGACAGCAGAGAATCGCCATTGCTTTGACTATGAGATGTTTCAGAAGTTTAAACCTGGTGCTATCTTATTAAACATGGCAAGAGGCTCTATTGTTGATACAGAAGGATTACTAAAGGCTTTGGATGAAGGTATTCTATCTGGAGCAGGTATTGATACTTACGAGTATGAAATGCCATATATACAAAAGGATTATCAAGGTAAGCAAATCGAAGATGAAGTATTTACACGTCTAGTACATCACCCACATGTAATGTATTCTCCACATATTGCCTACTTTACAGATGAAGCAATTAAGAACCTTGTAGAAGGCGCATTAAACGCTGCTGTTGAAGTGATTACAAAAGGGACATCTAAATCTAGAGTAAACTAGGCATATGCTTTGTATTTTTAGTTAGTTATGACTATCATAAAAGTATGAGGTAAAAGAAAATGAAAAAATTATTGATTCTTGCTTTATCATTATTTTTGGCTGGATGTATGGTTACTAAAATAAGTGAAACATCCGGTAGCTACAAAACAATTTCATCAACAGAAGCTCAACAAATGATCGAAGATAATAAGGATGCTCTTATCCTTGATGTTCGAACAGCTGCTGAGTATGAAAGTGGACATATCCCAAATGCAATAAATCTTTCTAATGAAGATATTCAAGCAGGTAAGGTAGATAGCTTAAAGGATAAGTCACAACTCATTATGGTATATTGCCGTAGTGGTAACCGTAGCCGTCAAGCAGCACAGAAATTAGCTGAACTAGGCTATACAAATGTTGTAGACTTTGGTGGTATCCAAAGTTGGCAAGGAGATATTGAAAAGTAAAAACTGGTCAATCGACCAGTTTTTTTATGATAAATGCTCAGTTTTAGAGATTTCCTTTTCGTGTTGTAAAGCAAACCAAAGTTTTGTTCCATCACCAATCTCATCAGCTTCTAAACGTATTGGTGTAAAGTTTAACTTTTCCATGATACTTGCATTTATAATTCGTCGAGGTTCATCAACCTCGAAAGAATAGTAATAAGGCTCTGGCTTTGTATCAGGCCCATACTGCGCAATATCAGGGTCTAGTGCAATAGCAGTATATAAATCTGTATTCTCATACGAATAACGTAATGCATGGTCTTTAATCATCTGTACCATGTTACGGAATATGAATTGCCTACGATAGGCAGTAGTTACATATGCATTTGTAATTAATAAAGCTTCTCCTGAAACTAATAGGGAGGAGCTTTCTTTATTTGGTGGATAAGCAATCTCAGGGAAGTAATTACCACATAGGCAATAATGTTCAAGATAAGTCCAATCGGATTCATCTGCACAGAAGTTAAATACTTTCTTATTGGTTAAAAGTGTATCCATGGATGCATGTAATCCTGAGATATCTGCAATAATCGTATCACCCTCATATACTAATATTGTGATGCGTTCTAATACATTATTATCAATCTCACTAACGTGCTTAATCTCTTTACCATTTGATGAAATCACTGGTAAAGCAAATAAACAGTATACATACCTACCAATAGGTAAAACAGAGCAATAGTCAGTATGGCCTTCATACCAATCTAAAAGAGTTTCTGTATCATCTGGTAAATATTTTTCTAATCGAGAGAATGCTTTTGTTAAGTATGTTTTTGAAAGTTTATCCATGTATGAATTGTAACATTTTTATCTTTTTTTATGGAGAATAATGTGTTTTCAAATAAATAGTAAGTAGGATATTAACTATATATTGACACCAAATATGACACCAATTATACTAAGGAGGAAGATGAATGTCTAAATGGGATAAACTTTTAAGTAAGATTTTATCTTTATCAAAAGATATGCGTTTTCAGGAATTGAAAAGAGTATTAGAGTACTATGGATATCAAATGACAGCACCATCAAGTGGTAGTAGTCATTATACTTTCCGTAAACCAGGTAAAAATCCTATTACAATTCCGAAACATGAACCTATTAAAAAAATATATGTTGAAATGGTTCGAAAGATAGTAGAGGAGGGTTCTAATGAATACAATTGAATATTACTTACAATATCCATATCGTTTAGAGATTGTTCCTGATTTAGATGAAGGTGGGTATGTCGCAAGTTATCCTGAATTAAGCGGTTGTATTACTGTTGGTGAAACGTTGGATGATGTTGTTAAGAATGCTGAAGATGCTAAAAGGGAATGGCTAGTTGCTGCTTTGGAGAATCATATTGCTATTCCAGATCCAACAACTTCTGAGTATTCTGGACAATTTAAGTTACGTCTTCCAAAGAGTCTTCATCGATCTTTGGCACAACACTCTAAAGAAGAGGGTGTTAGTATGAATCAATATTGTGTATATCTATTATCAAAAAATGACGCAATCAAAAATAGTAAATAAGCATATTAAAAAAGCCAGATTAGCTGGCTTTTTATGTTAGTTATTTCTATCTTTCATTGTTGGGAATAAGAGTACATCACGGATGGAATCTGTTCCTGTTAACAACATTACGAAGCGGTCGATACCAAAGCCGATACCACCTGTTGGAGGTAGACCGTATTCAAGTGCCTCTACGTAATCTGTATCCATCTCGTTAGCTTCATCATCACCAAGTTCTTTTGCCTTGAGCTGAGCTTCGAAACGTTCTCTTTGGTCGATAGGGTCGTTAAGCTCTGTGAAGGCATTATCCATTTCAATACCATTTACTAATAACTCAAAACGATCTGTGAAACGTGGATCTTCTGGGTTTTTCTTTGCTAGTGGTGAAATTTCAATTGGGTGACCATATACGAATGTTGGCTGAACAATCTTATCTTCACAGAATTCTTCGAAGAATAGGGAGATGATATGTCCAACTGTCATCTGGTGTGGTTCTACTGTAATGTGGTGTTCTTGTGCAAGCTTGTATGCTTCTTCAACACTCATTGGTTGCCAGAAGTCAACACCAGTTACTTCCTTAACAGCATCTACCATGTTCCATCTCTTGAATGGAGCCTTTAATGAAATGTCCTGACCCATGAACTTGAAGTCTGTTGTACCACAAACCTCTAATGCAACATGTTCGAATAAACCTTCGTTTAATTCCATCATGCCTTCAAGGTCTGTGTATGCACAATATGCTTCCATTGTTGTAAATTCAGGGTTGTGCTTGAGGTCCATACCTTCGTTACGGAAGATACGTCCAATTTCATATACTTTTTCAAGTCCACCAACAATTAATCTCTTTAATGGTAACTCAGTCGCAATACGTAAATAGAAGTCCTTATCTAGTGCATTGTGGTGTGTGATAAATGGTCTAGCATTTGCACCACCTAGGATTGGCTGTAAGATAGGTGTTTCTACTTCGAGGTATCCTTGGCTATCCATATAACGACGGATTGCACTTACGATACGTGGACGTAAGATTGCAATCTTACGGGATTCATCATTCATGATGAGGTCAACGTATCTTCTACGGTAGCGTTCTTCCTTGTCTTGTAAACCATGGAACTTATCTGGAAGAGGGCGTAGTGCTTTTGAAAGGTGAGTATACTCATGTGCTTCAACGGATAATTCACCAGTTTGTGTTTTGATGACTGTACCACGGATACCGATGATATCACCTAAGTCACTTGCCTTAAATAATTCATAGATTTCATCGCCAATGATACGCTTGTTGATGACTACCTGAATCTTGCCTTCACGGTCTAAGAGGTGAATAAAGCCTAACTTACCCATTCTTCTCTTTTGCATGATACGACCTGCGATAGAAACTTCAGCGTGTAAACTTTCTAATTCTTCGGCGCTCTTTTCACTATATTCGTCCTTGATGAGCTGAGAATTGCTTGTGCGATGGAATGCTTTACCAAATGGGTCAATACCTTGTTCACGTAAGGCGTTCATCTTCGCAATACGTGCTTCTTGTTGGTCTGTTAGACGAACTTCTTCAACAGCTTTGACAAGTTTCTTTGCATTCTCCTTGATTGCTTGCTTTGTACTTTCAAGTGCAGCTTGTGCTTCTTCTAATGCTTTTTGTCTTTGAGCGAGTTCCTTTTGGAGTTGCTCAGTAATGTTGTTCATTTCTTCTGCCATATGATGACCTCCTTTTCATATAAAAAGCTCTACGTCAAGGGACGAGAGCTTTGTTCGTGGTACCACCCTAATTTACAGTATCTAATACTGCCTCATTTTTGATTGTTAACGCGATCGCGGAATGACTCGGGAGTCCTTGTCAACATATATCCTCTCTGTTTCACTTTCACCATCAGAAACTCGCTGTAAGATACTCTATATGTTCTATCTCCGTCGTTGTCCTTCAACACGCATAGTGTAACAATTTTTTATCAAAACTGCAATCAACTTTACTGGTTTTCTTCAGTGTTTTCTGGTTCTTTTGATAAAATTTTGTTTACGATAATACCGAGAATCAATGCACAAGCAACAGAAGTGATAGTAATCTTACCGAAGCTTAGTGATAATCCACCGATACCTGAGATTAAGATACTTGAGATAACGAATAGGTTTTTGTTATGGTCTAAGTCAATCTTTTGTACCATCTTTAATCCACTCACGGCAATAAATCCGTAGAGTGCCATACATACACCGCCCATAACACAAGCTGGGATAGTAGAGATAAATGTAACAAATGGTGTGAAGAATGAGATTAAGATACATTCAATTGCGGCACCGATAATTGTTAATACAGATGCGTTTTTTGTGATAGCTACACAAGCAACAGATTCGCCATATGTTGTATTAGGGCATCCACCAAAGAATGCACCAACCATAGAGCCAACACCATCACCAAGTAATGTTCTATCAAGACCTGGATCTTTTAATAAATCTCTTTCAATAATGCTTGAGATATTCTTGTGGTCCGCAATATGTTCTGCAAATACGACAAAGGATACAGGGATGTACGCTACTGCGATTGTTCCAATATAGCCAAGGTCAATATCCTTAATGCCTTCTAGTGCTGTAATAAATGTGAAGTCTGGAATCTTGAAGAATGTTGAGAAGGAAATACCATTTGCGAATAGATCAACGATAGGTTGATAGTTTAATATCTGCATTGGTTCATAACCTGTTTGCACACCGATAAATGTTAGGATAGCGGCTACAATATAACCAGCTAAGATACCGATGATGAATGGAATCATCTTCGCATGGGATTTACCGTATGTACTTGCAATCATTACACCAAGTAGGGCAATGATACCAACTAGTACAGCAAACTGTGTTCTTTCACCTGTTAAACTACTTGTTTGTAAATCGCCAACTGCATTGGCTGCTAGTGATAGACCGATAATTGCGACTGTAGGACCAATGACAACTGGTGGCATGATACGATTTACCCAATCGACACCAATCCGTTCAATAAATAGCGCAATCAATACATATACAAGTCCTGCAAACGCTGCACCAATAATGAGTCCAACATATCCAGCCGCTACCGTTGTAGCTCCAGCAAACGCAGCGGACATCGAACCAATAAACGCAAAAGAAGAGCCCAAAAATACCGGGCTCTTCTTACGAGTAAATGCAACATAAACAAGGGTACCAACACCGGCACCTAAAAGAGCAGCAGCGGTATTCATACCGTTTTTGATGATGAGAGGTACTGCGATTGTTGCGGCCATAATTGCTAGCAACTGTTGGAATGCAAAAATAACTAATTGATGAAACTGTGGTTTGTCTTCAACTTTATAAATCAATTTCATGTGAAATTCCTCCCTTTAGTTAGGTATGATATCAAATGCATAATAGATTTACAATAATGAATTTCACGAATTTTTAAACTTTTCTTTAATATGATTTATAATAAGAACAAGTAAATAATTCGGAGGTGAATTGCATGAAAAAAGTTGCTGCGTTTTTCGACATTGATGGAACAATCTATCGTGAAGGTTTGATTACAGAAGTATTTAAAAAGATGGTTACACATGAGATTGTTTCTGCTTCACGTTGGACAGATGAAGTAAAACCTGCTTATATGGCTTGGGATCGTCGTATGGGTGACTATGATAATTACTTACAAAAGATGGTAGAGATATTTAAAGAAACCACAAAGGGAATCTCTGCTGTACATATTGAACATATTGCCCAGAAGGTTATCGAACAGAAAGGGGAACGTGTCTATCAGTTCACGAGAAAAGAGATTGAACGCCATCGTAAACAAGGACATCTCTTAATTGCGATTTCAGGTTCTCCAGAGCCACTTGTAAAAGAGATGGCAGAGAAGTATAAGTTTGATGACTTCCGTGGTACCCAATATCTGAAGGATGAAAATGGTATCTATACTGGAGAAGTTGTACCGATGTGGGATAGTGTTTCCAAAGAGAAGGCAATTCTTACATTACAGAAGAAGTATGACTTAGACCTGCAAGCATGTTATTCCTATGGTGATACGAATGGTGACCTTACAATGTTTAAGAATACAGGTCATCCTTGTGCAATTAATCCAACACGAGAATTGTTGCACCACATTCAAGAAGATAAAGAATTATGCAAGCGTATGCGTGTTGTAGTAGAAAGAAAAGATGTTATCTACAATATTGATATCAATAGTTTACATTTAGAATAGAAGGATAAAGAAATGAATCGACAGGATTTAATCCATCAGTTACAGATATATCAATCATTTAACGAACAAGAAGAAGCTGACCGTAAAGTCATGTTAGAGTTACTTGAAACAACCGAAGATATTTTTTATCGTACGAATTTACTAGCACACTTTACTGCATCTGCATGGGTGTTAAATAAAGCACATACACATGTACTGATGGCATTTCATAATATCTATCAGACTTATGCTTGGCTTGGTGGCCACGCAGATGGAGAAGAGGATCTTCTTTCTGTTGCCCTAAGAGAAGTACAAGAAGAAAGTGGAATTCATACTGTTAAACCAATCAAAGAAGATATCTTTTCGCTAGAGACAATTGAAGTAAATGGACATGAGAAAAAGGGTAAGTATGTCCCGAGTCATCTGCACTTAAATGTAACTTATCTATTAGAAGCTGATGATACAGAAAGTTTACATATCAAGCAAGATGAAAATAGTGCAGTCAATTGGTTTCCAATTGGTCAAGTGATTGATGTTGTTCATGAGCCATGGATGGTAGAACGTGTCTATAAAAAACTCAATCAAAAACTGAAAGACGGCAATTATGAAAGTTAATCTAATGGATGTCATTGATGCAATCGATACAATCAATGAAGATGAAACATATTTTTATAGTATTCAGGATGAAGAAATCGTATATGTATTAGAAGATGATGAAGATGACGAATTCTTTATTCCACTTCCAACCAAAGAGGAAGTAAATGATTATCAAAATATGGTTAACTTTACAGAGACAATTGAAGATGATAAAAAACGAGATTGGTTTGAGAATGCAATCCGTGGTAAAGGTGCTTTTAGACGCTTTCGAGCTACACTGGAGCGATTTGGCATGGAAACAGAATGGTATGACTATCTAGAAGCAAGCCACCGAGAACTTGCAATCGAGTGGTGTGAACAACATGGAATTGTTTATGATACATCATTACGAAATGAAGAAGTAGATGATGATTGGGATGAAGAAGATGTTGTTAAAGAGAAAGAACCAGTCAAACAAATACAGATACCACTACGTTTTGTACGCATTGATGACGATAACTATATGAGTGCACTTTCACTCTGTGGTACATATTTACAGGAATTAGATCAGTATGCAGGTGTTTCTTCTTCAAGTGATTATGACCGTGCGCAGGATTATCTAGAAGAAGCACTTGAAGAAAAAGATATGTATGTACTCAGTGATCACGGTCGATTCATCGCCATGGCAATCTGTAGGATGAATGGCAGTGTAACAACGATTACAGACTTATGCGTTGTCAAAGACAAACGTCGAAGTGGTGTGGCACGTAAGCTCATTAGCGAGATTCAAAAAGAGGAAGTACAACCACTTCATTTTGAAGTACCGACAAATAATCCAAACATGCATGCATTCTTGCAGGCGATTGGATATGCAAAAATCCTTCATACAACTTATACAAAGTAAAAGGAAATCGCAAGATTTCCTTTAATATAGGTTATTTAAATATCTTACAAGTCTTTGCGCAATTCCATATAATTCAGCGCTGCCGTTATTGTTGTTTGCGCTGATGCAGAAAGAATAACGATCTGTAAATCCCATCATGTAGCTATGAATACGATTATTTGCACATTCAGCAGTACCTGTTTTGGCATATACCATACCATAACCACTTTCTGATAAACCATACTCTAAGGCTGCACTATGCATATATTCCTTAAGTTTTTCATTTACACTATGTGTTGTGGTTGTACTTAAGGAACTCTTTGAAGAACGATAGAGTGTTCTTCCGTCAGATTGAATAGACTTTACAATTTGTGGTTGTAACATCACACCATCATTTGCGATTGCTTGTGCCATCATCGCAATATGAAGGGGAGTAATGGTTGTATTGCCTTGTCCAAATGCAGTCTGTGCAAGTTCGGCGTTATCGTTGTTGCCGATGTTGTAACTGGAATGAATGGTATCTAGATATGGAATGGTAATATCCTTTCCTACCATGAAGGCATTCATCATCTTAGTGAGTTTATCTGCGCCAACGCGGATTCCCAAATCGGCAAAGTAACAGTTACAGGATTTTGCTAGTGCAGTGTTCATATCGATTGTACCAAATACTTGATTTTGAAAGTTGGTAATGACAAAGTCACTTCCTGCTGGGATGTAGCTGCCAGTATCGTTAAACTGGAAGAAACTATCATCAAGATTTTCATCTTCTTGCATGGTTAAAGCTGCTGCAGCAGTTACGACTTTAAAGGTACTGCCTGGGGGATCTTTCTCAAAGGTGCCACGACGATATTGTGACTCCGCAACATTACTTGCAAGCATACTATCTGGATCATTCACATTGAAGTCGACTGTACTTTGTGAACTTAGGCAAAGAATTTCTCCTGTCTGGTTATCCAGTACGGTGATACTTCCTTCCATACCATCTAATAGTTGGTATGCATAGTTTTGTAAGTCTGTATTTGTAGTCAGTTTTACAAGTGCCCCTTGATTGTTTTTATCAAGTTGAAATAAGAGATAGTCTTTTAGATTTCCTCTTAGACCATAGCTATTTTGTTGATGTTCGTTTACAGAGTAGTAACCAAGTAACCAAGCATAACTTAGATTCTGTGGATAGTCTGCAGTCGCTCTTGAATCAACTGCCGCATTTCCAAGGATGGTGTTTCCATCCCGGTCAACAATTGTTCCTTCAATCGCATAGGATTTGATCGCATCATAAATAATCTGATATTTTGTTTTATTTGCGTCTGTGTTGATACGTGGATTGATTAAATACTTATAGGCAAAAAATGAGGTAAACACTAAACTGACGATGATACCTACGACTTCTACGAGTCGTATTCTACGCATCGATATCGATTCTGGTGAACGCTTGTTCGTCATTGTTTTCGTCACCTCCTTGTTCTAAATCATCATCAAATTCATCATTACGCTCTGACATTTGTAGTAATATACCCGCAAAGAAGAAGACGATTGCTTGATAGGTTCCACCACGCGATAAAAATGGAATAGGTAAACCGGCTAACGGAATGATATTACATGAGCCTAAGATGACAAGCATTGCTTGCATAAATAGCAGTACTGTCGCACCATAGGCTACAACCGCATCCTGCTTATCTGTTAAAATTAAGCGTCTACTCAATTCACTACCACGTATTCCTATCTGTAATAATAGGAATACAACAATAAAGCCTAAAGGCATGCCAAATGAGTTCACTAATGTCACAAATGCCATATCACTTTCAGGGACTGGAATAGCGGTAAAATTAACAGTATTACCAAATAATCCTGACATCCACAAAGCTCGTTTTCCTTGGAATAATTGGAAACCTGCACCATAAGGATCAGAGTTGATATTTGCAGTTATAGAGAAGCGTAAATATACTTTACGGACAATTGGCCAAAGAATTCTCGTTAAGCCATTTAATGTACCGGCAGCAGCGCTAGGCGCAAGTATCTTATACAGTAAGAATAGAATTACAATCGCAGAAATTGTCGCAATCGCAATTGTTAAAAGATAGATTCTCTTCTTTTTGCCTTTTTCCATAAAGATATACAACATGGAAAGGTGTAAGAAATAGAGAATATAGAATGAACCTAGTTCATGAATCAGAACGGACCCAATAAAATTAACAATAAAGAATATACTAGAAAGAATTAAAATTGAACGATTTGAATATGTCTTTCGAGCAGAAAATAGAGAACTATAGAATAGGATTGCGGTAATCTTAGCGAAATCGGTTAACTGTAATGATACAGGGCCAATTTTAATCCAAGCAGTTGTGCCATAACCATTGGTATCTTTCCCAAAGAAAAGAAGGGCAATGTATAGACAGGCAGCCACAAACAATAAGAAGTAGGTTGTATAGTTAAAGTTTAATGCTTTTCGTATCATGCGGTACATAAGAATTAATACGATTGCGATTGCTAGTCCTGCAAAGTATTTGACCATACTGAACTGTGAAATGACTTGATATTGTGCATCGATAATCACTTGTAATGCAATGCCAATCGCCGCAAGTCCAGTAAATGCCGAAAACATACGCATATCCGCAGATCTGTTATAGAAATAAGTGCCGGAGAAGGTAATGACTAACAATAAAGGTACTAAAGTTGTTAAATATTGAATGCCGGCGTTCATTGATTTCCAGAAGACAAATCCACCTAATAGAAATGTAAACAGTATGGAAGTTATCATCCATATCGCATCTTTACCAGAACGTGTATCAGTTTCTTCCACTTCTAAAGAAGAGGTATTTTTAAAAAACATAGTATGCTCCTTAATATGAATAAGAATAACTTTTTTAAAGAAAAGTCGCAAGTAAACGAAAATTAAGAATCACCATGTCGAATTTTCGTGGTGAAAAGGCTATACTGATGATAAGTAATTTTGAAAATAAATATCATTGGAGGCTATATCATCATGGAAAAGATACTATTTGGTAAGAAACAAAGTGGAGAAGATATCTATCTTTACACGTTGGAAAATAAGAACTTTAAAGTACAGGTAACGGATTATGGCGCAACGCTTGTTTCCTTTAAAGATAAAGAAAGTGGTAAGGATATTGTGCAAGGCTATACAACAGCTGAACAATACCAAAAAGAGACAACATTTTTAGGCGCTTCAGTAGGAAGAACTGCGAATCGTATTGGCAAGGGTAAGTTCTCTTTAAATGGAAAAGAATACACATTATTTATCAATAATAATGGAAACTGTAACCATGGTGGTAAAGCGGGATTTGATAAGAAGATGTATGCAGTAACTTCATCAGAAGACTCTATTACATTCTCTCGCGTATCTCCAGATGGGGAAGAAGGTTATCCTGGTAATTTAGACTATGCAATTACCTATCGTTTATCTGAAAAGGGATTGCATATCGAAACAACAGCTACAACCGATCAAGATACCTTATTTGCATATACCAACCATGCATACTTCAATCTTGATGAAAGTGAATCTATCCTCAATCATACACTGATGATTCCAACAGATCACTATGCATTATTGGATGAAACATGCTTAACAAAGCCAGAATTTCAAGATGTAGAGAATACTGCCTTTGACTTCCGTCAGGCAAAGAAGATTGGTCAAGATATTAACCAAGATGATATACAACTTGTATATGGCAAAGGGTATGATCATCACTTTCCAATCCCAGGAGAAGGGCTACGAACAATGGCAATTCTTTCGGATGGAAAGTTAGAGCTAGAAATGGCATCAGATTATCCGGGTTTTCATTTATACACAGCCAACTGGTTGGATGGCGCAATTGGTAAGTATGGACAACACTATCCAGAAAGAAGTTCTGTATGTTTAGAGGCAGAATATCTACCAAATGGAATCAACTATCCTCATATTGAACCAAAGCCTATTATTCGTGTTGGTGAAACGCAAAAACATCGCATCGACTTTTTGGTTCGACATGTGAAATAAAGAGAAAATGACTTATAATAAGTATGTAGTAATAGGAGGCACAACATGACAACAGTCAATGAATTAGATAAAAAGCGGATGTTAATGAAGAGGGATACAGATGAACTGGTGCGTGTACATGAAAAGAATGCCGCATCTATGTGGCGTGCAACATATCATATACAACCAGTCACTGGTTTAATGAATGATCCAAACGGTTTTACGTACTGTAATAAGAAATGGCATCTATTCTATCAATGGTTTCCATTTGGACCAGTTCATGGCTTAAAGCACTGGTACCATGTGACAAGTCCAGATTTAATTCATTGGGAAAATCGTGGTGTAGCACTCTTACCAACAGGAAAATACGAAAATTGCGGTTGTTATAGCGGCACTGCAATTAGTGAAGGGGACACAATCTACTTTGCATATACAGGAAACTATCGTGATGAAAACCGTATTCGTAGACCTCATCAACTTCTAGCAACTCTAGAAGGAGATGAACAATACACAAAGGCAATGCGCCCTTTGATTACTCCAAATGAGAACTATACAGAACATCAACGTGATCCAAAGATTGTGCGTATTGATGATATGTACTATATCTTCTTAGGTGCTCAAAACAAACAAGAACAGGGTGTTATTTTAGTTTATTGTTCTGATTCTATTTTGACCGACTGGAAATTTCTTGGTGAGTTAAAAGTCAAAGGATATGAGAATGGATTTGGATACATGGTAGAATGTCCAGATGTACAAAAGATTGGATTACATGATGTACTAATTTTTAGTCCACAGGGAATCGAACCTAATGGAGATGAATTCCACAATAAGTTTAATAGTGTCTATTTGATTGGTGATTTAGACTTAGAAACACTCACATTTACACCAGATGGTCCAATGCATGAACTTGATCGTGGCTTTGATTTCTATGCACCACAATGTGCTTCACAGAATGTTTATTCCGACTGTTCAATCATGTCCGCGTGGTTTGCTGTTCCAGATTATACATATCCACCAACAGATGAAGAAGGTTGGTCAGGATTACAAACCTTTACACGTGAATTAACAATTCGCAAAGGCAAGTTATACCAAACACCAGTTCGAGGATTTGAATCCATCAAGAAAGATGAACTCTTCTGTGCCAAGAATGGTGAAATTATCAGTGATAAACTTCATGGACAAATGCCAAATAGTGCGATTATTCGCATTGAAAATCCTGATGCGGAATCACTTGATTTAAATTTATTCTCACGTAATTATGTAATCGCAAGAGGCTTTGCGATTTCCTATG
Organism: uncultured Solobacterium sp.; assembly: GCA_963525775.1. Taxonomy (GTDB): domain Bacteria; phylum Bacillota_I; class Bacilli_A; order Erysipelotrichales; family Erysipelotrichaceae; genus Bulleidia. The sequence goes on from CAURLC010000012.1 coordinate 45,574, forward strand.
ATAAGTACGCAAAACGCTTACGTATTGATCGCTCCGATTTAACAAACCAACTCAATGAAGAATATGGTACCGAACGCCAAATTATCGTAGAAAATGGTTTAACTTCAATGGATATCTTAGTGGATCATAGTACAGTAGAAATCTTCGTAAACGAAGGAGAATATGTACTATCTGCTCGTATCTTCCCAACCAAGGAAGAACATATGATTCGTATGGGTGGTAAGAATCTCAATCTATCTATCTGGAGTACAGAGTCAACTATAGATGATGCGCCAGTATTCTTCGCAGAGAATCAATAAAGCAGGGAAACCTGCTTTTTTCAATGATTGGTTGAAAAATATCAATAATTAATCAATGAACAGTTGTACTATTTATCTATAAGATGTTTCTAGGAGGTGTAGTATGACACTAGGAAAAACAATTAAACAATTGCGGAAAGAAACATTCTTATCTCAAGAACAACTGGCCGCAAAACTCGACATCACTGCGCAAGCAGTCTCAAAATGGGAGAATGATGAATCTTATCCAGATATTTTATTCTTACCAAAAATCGCTGCGATATTTGGTGTCAAGATTGATGAACTCTTTGATTACAGCCAAGAAAGTGCGTATCAACAGATTGAAAATATGCTGGATCATGAACGTTACTTTACACATGCGGATTTTAGTAAATCAGAAAATTTCTTGTTACAACAACTATCTGTAAATCCAAATGATTTACATGCATTAACATTACTTGGTGACTTATATCATACATATGCAATTAAATTAGACGAGAAAGCAGCTAGCTATACCAAACAAGCACTTGCATTAAATCCAGACGATAAGTCTTTACATAATACATTTCATAATGCAATGCATGGTGGAAGATTGGATTGGAATGTCGCAAATCACAGTGAATTAATTGCATATTACCAAAACTTTATTCAAGAACATCCAACCATCATACGTGCATATTTGTATCTATTAGACAATTTAATTGATGATGGAAGACTTGATGAAGCTAAAAAAGTACTGGAAAGAAGAAGTGCAGTGATACAAGATTGTTTCAATGATTTTTATCGCTTGTTGATTCACGAGTCTACACATGGTTTTCAAGCGACATGCAAAGATTATGATATCTATCTAAAAGAAAATCAGGAGTGGCAAGCATACTTCTTGGTTGCGGGTAGATATGCAAGTCATGGTGAATATGAAGAAGCGATTTCTTTGTTTGAGAAGTCTTTCGAACTACAACCAAAACCACGTTATATCGATCAACTTGAATCTATTGCTCAACTGTATTTACGTATGTACAAAAAGAATGAAGCGAAACATGCGTACAAACGTGAATTACAGTTATTAAAAGAAGAATGGCAACAGGATGACTCTGCGGATGTACAACGAGTAAAAGCTTTACTAGCAAAGTGTAATGGATAGATATAAAAGGGATTGACCGTATTGGCCAATCCCATTTTCTATAGTTTTGTTGAATTGTTTTTCTGATTGAGACGTTCTTTCGCAACCGATAACATTAACTTGATACGGTTTTCTTGGTTAACTTTCGTAGCACTAGGGTCATAGTCAACAGCTGTGATATTTGCGTTTGGATACTTCGCACGGATACGATTGACGACACCTTTACCAGCGATGTGGTTTGGTAAACAACCAAATGGCTGTGCACAGACAATATTTTCATATCCTGTTTCAATTAGCTCAATCATTTCAGATGTTAATAACCAACCTTCACCCATCTTCACACCAAGAGAGAGGATACCCTCCGGTTTCTTCATTAATTCCTTAAAGGACATAGGACCGTGGAAGCCTGCGCTTTCCATAGCTTTTGACATGGCGATACCAATACTATCTAAGAATGCTAGTAGTAGGTCAGCTACTTTACGCTTTACAAATGGACCACCATAGATTTGTACGTCTAATGTAGCGTTGGCAACACAGTATTCGATATATCCCATAAGACCTGGCATATTAACTTCACAATCTTGTGATTCTAGGAAGGAGACCAAGTCATTATTTCCCATAGGGGAGAACTTTACATAGATTTCTCCTACGACACCAACTTTTACCTTTGGTGTACGATTCACTGGAATTTTCGCAAAGTCATTTGCGATGTCTTTGAAGCGACGCTTCATAGAGAAGATGGTGTAGTTCTTATTGTGGTTTAACCAATCCTGTACTTGTGCTGTCCACTTGGTAACACAAGCAGCCGCATCACCCTTATTAATCTCATAAGGTTTTACTTGGTTGTGCAATGCGGCGATTAAGTCACCGTATTCTGCAGCGGCTAGAACCTTGAGCAGAAGACGTAAAGTCATTGGCATCGAGGATCCTTTTTCAAGACCTGATGCATTGAGTGATGCGACAGGGATATAATCATAGCCTGCTTTTACAAGTGCCTTACGTAATAACTTAATGTAGTTAGAAGCACGACAGCCTCCACCTGATTGTGAAATCAATAGGGCTGTATGCTGTAGGTCATACTTACCGCTGTTTAATGCATCTAAGAACTGACCAATAATTAATAATGCAGGATAACATGTATCATTGTGCACATACTTCAAACCCAGTTGGGCAACTTCTGCACCAGAGTTTTCTAGCATGACAATGCGATAGCCTTCGCTTTCCATGGCAGCTTTGATTGCGGCGAACTGCATCGGAGCCATGTTAGGCGCTAGAATCGTATGTGTTTTTAACATGTCTTTTGTAAAGTTAGGTGTCATGTATTCCATTAGGCTTGTTCCTTTCTTTCGTCTAGAGCGGCGAATAATGAACGAATACGGATATTGACGGCACCAAGGTTGGTGATTTCATCAATCTTTAGCTGTGTATAGAGTTTATTTCCTTCTTGTAAGATTTCCTTTGTTTCATCGGAAGTTACGGCATCAAGGCCACATCCGAAGGACACAAGTTGAATTAAGTCCATATCCGCGTGATTGACACAGTATTTTGCGGCGGCGTAAAGACGGCTGTGGTAGGACCATTGGTTTAAGACAGAAGTATCAAACTTTTGAACTAAGTTAGAGATACTATCTTCTGTAATAACGCAAGCGCCATGTTGAACAATCAACTTATCAATACCGTGGTTCACTTCTGGGTCGACATGGTATGGACGACCAGCAAGAACGATAATACGTTTACCTTCATTACGGGCTTCTGTCATCATACGCTCTGCTTCTTTGCGAGTATCTTCCATGTGCTTGCGGTATGCAGTATACGCTACTTCAATTGCGTTATGAATATCTGATGTCTTTAAATCAGGGTAATACTTCTGCATGATCTTTGGCATTAAGCGAACAAAGTCTTTACGCTGTTCGAGGTTAAGATACTCATAGATAAACTTTGTATCTTCTAACTCACGAATATTACCTGCTAGAACTTCAGGATAGTAGGCAACGACAGGGCAGTTATAGTGATTATCACCTAAGCCTTCATCGACGTTATAACTCATACATGGATAGAAGATGGCGTCGACATCTTTCTTGAGTAAAGCCATGATGTGACCGTGTGTTAATTTTGCAGGGAAACATACGGTATCACTAGGAATAGAGCCTTGACCTGCTTGGTATAACTTACGGTTACTAAATGGACTGACAATTACCTGGAAACCTAGGTTTGTAAAGAAAGCATGCCAGAATGGTAATAGTTCGTACATGTTAAGAACCATCGGAATACCAATCTTGCCACGTGTACCAGTGCCTGGATTTTTCATTAATTGGCTGAGTTGTTGTTGCTTGTATGCATATAAGTTTAGTGTATCATCATTGGACTTACCTGTAATTGGACGGTCACAACGATTACCAGTGATAAAGCGTTTGCCATCCTGGAAGACACTGACAGTCATCTGACAGTGGTTACCGCAAAGTCCACATTGAACGTTTTGAACTTTCTGTGTGAAGTTGTTGAGTTCTTCTAGTGTAAGGATGGAAGAAGTTGTGCCTGGTTTACTATGTTCTTTACCGTGTAATGCGGCACCATAAGCACCCATTAAACCAGCAATATCGGGACGTACGACATCTACACCCATCTCTTTTTCAAATGCACGTAAGACAGCTTCGTTATAGAATGTACCACCTTGTACAACGATCTTCTTACCAAGTTGTTCAGGGCTGGAAGTACGAATAACTTTATACAATGCATTCTTAACGACAGAAATGGATAGACCAGCAGAGATACAGTCAAAGCCTGCACCATCCTTCTGTGCTTGTTTAACGCTAGAATTCATAAATACGGTACAACGGCTACCAAGGTCAACCGGGTGCTTGGCAAAGAGAGCTTCTTGTGCAAAGTTCTTTACGCTATAGCCAAGAGCTTCAGAGAATGTCTGTAAGAATGATCCACAACCAGATGAACAAGCTTCATTTAAGAAGATGTCAGAGATTGCGCCATTTTCAATCTTAAAGCATTTCATATCCTGACCACCGATATCGATGATGAAGTCTACATCTGGCATAAAGTGTTTGGCAGCTGTAAAGTGAGCAACTGTTTCCACAAGACCAAAGTCAGTATGTAATGCATGTGTCATTAACGCTTCACCATAACCGGTTGTTGTTACAGATTGAATCTTAAGGTTTGGATGTGCTTCATATAAACCCTTTAAGACATCAATGACGATAGGTAGTGGGTTACCACTATTGGATTGATAGTCCGTATAAAGTAGGTTTGCATTATCATCAATGACCGCAACTTTAATAGTTGTCGAACCAGAGTCGATACCAATATGAACAGGTCCAGTATTTTCATCAAAGTCTACGCGTGGGACGCTAGCCTTTGCGTGACGCTTTTTAAATTCGTTATATTCTTCAACATTGTTGAAGAGCGGTGGTAAGCTTGCATATGTCGCAGTTTTGCCATAGTTGGCTAAGCCCTTAACAACATCGTCAAATACAACTTCCTTATCTGCGTAATATGCGGCACCTAAGGCAACGTATAGAAGACTGTTTTCAGGACAGATGCCTTCAACCTTTAATGTTTCGTTGAAACTATCACGTAAACATTTAGAGAATGTAAGTGGGCCACCTAAGTATAAAATCTTTCCAGAGATTGGACGGCCTTGGGCAAGGCCAGCAATTGTTTGGTTAACAACCGCTTGGTAAATAGAAGCCGCAATATCACTGGCTAAAGCACCTTGGTTAATTAATGGTTGAACGTCACTCTTTGCAAATACACCGCAACGAGCCGCAATCGTATACTTACGTGTTGCTTGTTGAGCAGCCTTATCCATCTCATCGGCACTCATCTTTAGAAGGGTAGCCATTTGGTCAATAAAGGCACCAGTACCACCAGCACAAGAACCATTCATACGAACTTCTGTACCATTTGTTAAGAATAAGATTTTAGCATCTTCACCACCAAGTTCGATGATACAGTCAGTGCCAGGGTTTAAACGGTTCGCCGCAACGCGGTCCGCAAATACTTCCTGTACGAAACTAACACCACAACTATCAGCTAGGCCCATTCCGGCAGAACCAGAAATCGCAAAGTATGCTTTTTTACCTTTTAAATATGTATCATTTAAAGACGTTAACAGTTCACGTGTCTTTTCAAGAATGTGGCTGTAATGTCTTTCATATGCGGAATAGATGATTTGATCATTCTCATCCAGTACAACGCACTTGATGGTTGTTGATCCGATATCCATACCAATACGCATAGTCGATCCTCCTCTAAATCTAAAAATGCAAAAAGCCGTGTATGTCCACGCCTTATAATTGTCATTTGTCATCAATTTTAATAATTTCTGCTTAAAAAAACAATGAAAATGCTATGAGAAGTTACAAATATGAAATATCCAAGCAAGATAAATTGATGTACAATATAGTAAAATGAAAGGATGAAAAAATTATGAAAGCACCATTTTCAGAATATTTAAATACACTTGCGCCAAGTTTAAAACAATTAGTGTCTAAACTATGCGAAGACTATGATTATGTCAGTGTTCTTTCGACAGATTCAAAGGGCTTTGCGATTCGCATCTCTCAACAGGTGAAAGTCATTAGTTCTTCCAATCTAACGACAGAACGCGGTAGTGTTGTGCGTGTCTATAAGGATGGCTTATATAGCGAATATGCATTTAATCACTTTGATGCGGATTCTATCGAGGAAACTTATCAGAAGATCAAGAAGGAACTCGATGCGCAACTTACCGTATTAAAACTAACAAAGACAGCTGTATACAACACAAAGAAGTTAGAGGATGAACCACTCACACTTTTTGTAGAAAAGGAATGTGAACAGTTACCTGAAAATACAGATATTGAAAAGTTGGTAAATGACTTAAATTCTTATTCTCTTGAGGCAATCGGTAAGGATGAACATGTTGTGGACTGTATGGTCATTGCACAATCCACACACGTTTCAAAGTTATTCTTAACTGCTAATCGTGATTTAAGACAGAGCTATGTATATTGTGAAGGTGTAGTTGCACCTATCATCGTGATGGATGGCAAGAATGAAATTGGCTACCAAGGATTATCTGCTTTAGGTGGACCTGAAGTATTTACACAGTTAAAGGATAAGATTGATTACGCAGTGAAGTTTGCTAAAGAAGTATTAACTGCAGATCCAATTGAACCAGGTGAATATGACATTATCACTACACCAGAAGTATCTGGTCTTATCGCACACGAAGCGTTTGGTCATGGTGTAGAGATGGATATGTTCGTTAAAAACCGTGCACTTGGAAAAGATTTTATCAACAAACGAGTAGGTAGTGAACTTGTGACGATGCATGAAGGTGCACTTTGTGCAGATAACGTGACTTCCTTTGCGTTTGATGATGAAGGAACACTTGCGGGAGATGTCGTTGAAATCGAAAATGGTATCTTACGCAGTGGTATCTGTGATGCGTTAAGTGCACTACGCTTAGGCGTAAAGCCAACTGGTAACGGTAAGCGTCAAAACTATGAACACAAAGTTTATACCCGTATGACAAATACACTCTTTGATTCAGGTACAGATAAGGTTGAAGATATGATTGCGTCTGTAAAACATGGATACTTACTAGAAGGTATGTCCTCTGGTATGGAAGATCCAAAGCACTGGGGTATTCAATGTATCCTCAAACTTGGTCGTGAAATCAAGGATGGTAAGTTAACAGGTAAAGTTGTAGGACCGGTCATCATGACAGGATATGTGACAGAAGTATTAGGCAATGTTTCGATGTTATCGGGTGACCGTGGTGTCTATGGTTGTGGTGCTTGTGGTAAGGGCCATAAGGAATGGGTCAAAGTCAGTGATGGTGGACCATATTTAAAGACGAAAGGAAGATTAGGCTAATGTTAGAGAAGATTATAGAAATTCTAAAAGAATCTAAAGCTGATGCTTGGGAAATCACAGACACAAAAACACGTGGCTGGGAATTCTACTTCATTCGTCATGAGTTAGACCAAAACCGTGCAAAAGATGTAGAACATATTAGACTAACAGTACACCGTTCTTTAGATAACGGTGAAGCACTTGGCAGTGCAAGTGATGAAATCAATCCAACAGATTCCATTGAAGATATCAAGCGTAAAGTTGAACAACTCATCTACACTGCAGAATTTGTAAAAAACAAGGCATATTCTCTTGTAAAGCCAAGTCAGGAAGTTGTATCTAATCAAAAGGCAGTTGATATCGCAAAGGTCGCGGAAGACTTCATTACAACAATGCGTTCAATTCATGAAACAGAAACAGAAGATATCAACAGCTACGAAATCTTTGTTAATGAAGTAGAACGTCGTTATGTAAACTCCGAAGGCGTTGACCTTTGTGATATATATCCAAACTCCATGGTAGAAGCTGTTGTGAATGCTCGTAAAGATGGACATGAAATTGAACTCTATCGTATGTACAACTCTGGAGGTTGTGATAAAGAAGGTTTAACACGTGACGTCACTAAGACTTTACAGTATGGTAAAGACCGTCTGAGTGCAGTACCTACACCTAAATTACCAAAGATGGCTGTTATCTTTAGTACAAGCGATTCTACAAGTATCTATCAATACTTCATTCAGAAGTTATATGCAGCTAGTGTTTATCTTAAGCTTAGTGATTGGAAGATTGGCGAAGCTATTGCACAAGATGTAAAGGGTGATAAGGTAACACTGAAGACAGTGAAGGAATTACCAAACTCCTCTGAAAACTTTAACTACGATGATGAAGGTGCACCAATCCGTGAAGTAACACTCTTAGATGCAAACGTTCCAATGCAATATTGGGGTGGCTGTATGTTTGCTAGCTACATGAACCTAAAGGATAGCTTCAAGATTTCTAATGTTGTTGTCTCAGGTGGACAACATGATGAAACAACACTTCGTACAGGTAAGTATTTAGAAGTTGTTGAATTCTCCGACTTCCAAGTTGATCCAGTTACAGGAAATGTCTTTGGTGAAATCCGTCTAGGATACTTACATGATGGAGATAAGGTAACGGTTGTTTCTGGTGGTTCCTTATCTGGAAGTATGAGCGACTACGTAAAAGAACTATACATGTCCAAAGAGACAGTACAGTACAATAACCTAGTCGTACCATCTGTAACACGTTTAGAAGGCATGACAATTACAGGTGCTGAATAAATCAATCTATTTCATACAAGACCATAGCGAAAGTTATGGTCTTTTTTTACAGATATAGAAAATATGATAATCTCAAATGACAAAATGAGTGATACTTGATAAAGTTAGTTTGTGAAAACTAACAAGAGGTGTCTAACATGAAAGAATATTTAAAGAATGTAAATGATGAAAAACTAAAAACAGTTTTTGAAGTACGTAATGCATATGATGCAGGAAAACTCACAATGGAAGAAGCACGTGCAATTCTTAAAGAGAAGGTGCACACTTTAGAACCATATGAAGTAGCCCTTATTGAACAAGAATTAAAAGAAGAAATTGATGATGAATGCCGTAAGGAAGACATCCAAGCGATGTTAGACTTATTTGATGGCATCTTAAATACAAGTAAACCAAATTTACCTGAGGAACATCCTATCGCATGTTACTATCGTGAAAACGAAAAGATGAAGGAACTTTTATTATCCGTAGAAGACCTTGTACAATACCCAGTTATCAAGAATCAGTGGTATGAATTATACGACCAGATTATCCAGTGGCGTAAACATCTTTCACGCAAGCAAAATCAGTTATATCCAGTGCTTGAAAAGAAAGGGTTCACACGTCCTACGACAACTATGTGGACATTAGATGACTTTATCCGTGATGAAATCACACAAGCTTATAACTTAATTAAAGAGGGCAAGGAAGATGAATTCATCGAACTACAAAGCACAGTTGTAGCAGATGTAAGAGACTTAATGCAGAAGGAAGAAACTGTACTTTATCCAACCTCCCTAGCTTTAATTTCTGCAGAAGAATTTGAGCATATGAAGTCGGGTGATCAAGAAATTGGTTTTGCGAATATCATAGTAGAACCAACAAAGACAGAAACACCAGCATCTTCAAAACCAACAGAAGGATTTACAAATGAACTTGCAAACCTACTTGGTAAGTATGGCTACCACATCGGAAACGACCAAGAGTTCGATGTAAAGACTGGTAAGATGACACTTGAACAAATCAACTTGGTATATCAACATATGCCAGTTGACTTATCATACGTTGATGAAAACGAAATCGTTCGTTTCTACACAGACACTAAGCACCGTGTATTCCCACGTTCTAAGAATGTTATTGGTCGTGATGTAAAGAACTGCCATCCAAAGAAGAGTGTTCATATCGTTGAAGAAATCATTGAGAAGTTTAGAAGCGGTGAACAAAATGAAGCTGAATTCTGGATTAATAAACCAGAAATCTTCATCTACATCAAGTATGTTGCGGTAAGAGATGAAGACGGTAAGTTTAGGGGTATTCTAGAAATGATGCAAGATTGTACACACATTCGTGCATTAACAGGTTCTCAAACTCTACTTACATGGTCAAATAATGAACATGGTGTAGAAGAAGAAAAACCAGAACCAGTAGAAGAAAACGCAGTGTCTACAAGTTCTTCTACAATCAATCCTGAAAGTATCACAAAAGAGACAAAGCTAAAGGATTTATTGGATGCTGATCCTAATCTAAAGCAGTATCTCTTTACAATCAGTGATAAGTTTAGAGCACTCGATACTCCATTAGCTAGAATCATGTTACCAAAGGCTACAGTGGAGAAGATGTCTGAGCGTACAGGTATTGCGCTAGATGAAATCATTTCTAAACTAAAACAATACTTCCAAAAGTAATCCAAACAGGAGTATATAACTCCTGTTTTTCTTTTCGATAGGAAAGAAAAAATAATACAGATTCATCAGATTTTTAGGCTATACTGTAAGTAACAAACATTGCGTTATAAGTGCCATCAGATAGTTACTGGGTGTATGATAAACGCAATGAAATAGGAGGAAATATCATGACATACGAAGAGAAATTACAACAATATAAAGATTGGATATTTCGACGTTCTGCATATCAAATGGCATTAGCAATCATTGGCATAGACAAACAGACAGTCGCACCATCCGCAGGAGCTGCTTATCGTGATGAGCGTTCCGCGTATCTTGCAGGAGAATTATTCTCGATTGAAACAGATCCAGAAATGGTTCAATTGTTAAAGGAATTAAAGGACGATCCTAAGATTGATGGTGATAATAAGCGTGCAGTAGAACTCTACTACAAACAAGCAATGGATACGATGTGCATTCCTAAGGAAGAGTTTGTCGCATATCAAAAGCTACGCGATGAATCCTTTGATGCATGGATTCAGGCAAAGTCACAATCTGACTATTCTATCTTTGAACCATACTTAAAGAAGATTATCGAAGTTAGTAAGAAGATGTATCGCTATCGTAATAGCGATAAGAACCTATACGATCAAATGCTTGATGACTATGAACCAGGCATGACACAAGAAAAGTATGATGTATTCTTTGCGGCACTAAAGGAAAGACTTGTACCACTGATTCAAAAGGTTACAAAGGCTAAACAAAAGAATGAAGAATTCCTGCATCAAGAATTCCCAATTGAAGACCAAAAGAAATTCATGACACAATTACTTGAATATCTACACTTTGATTCATCATGGGGATACCAGAATGAATCAGAACATCCATTTACATCATGGACATGCGAAAATGATTGCCGTACAACTACGAAGTACGTAAAGAATGATGTTGTTTCAGCAGTACTTTCTACCGTTCATGAAGTAGGACATGCATACTATGAACATGATGTAGATCCTAAGTATGATGGCATGATTCTATCTGAAGGAATTTCATCAGGTATGCATGAATCACAATCTAGATTATGTGAAAACTACTTAGCACGTACAACAGCCTTCTGGACATATCATTATCCAAAACTACAGGAAATATTCCCAACCCAGTTAGGTAATGTATCCTTTGATGAATTCTATGAAGCTATCAACGTCGCAAAACCATCCTTTGTTCGTACAGAGGCAGATGAATTAACATATCCATTACATGTCTTAGTTCGTTATGAAATTGAAAAGGGGCTCTTCAATGGAACCATCTCTACAGAAGGACTAAATGAAACTTGGAATAAGATGTATAAGGAATACTTGGGTGTTGATGTGCCAAATGATAAAGTGGGTATCTTACAAGATGTACACTGGTCTGATGGTAGTTTTGGTTACTTCCCAACTTATGCACTTGGAACTGCATTTGCGGCACAATACATGCATGCAATGCGTAAAGACTTAGATGTAGATACATTACTAAGCAATAACCAATATGATGTCATCATGAATTGGCTCAAGGAACATATCCACAAGTATGGATTTAGATATGAAGCACCAGAACTAATGAAGATGGTATCAGGGGAAGAGTTCAATGTGAATTACTACCTAGATTATCTTGAGGAGAAGTATACAAAACTATATAACCTATGAGAAAACTAGAAGAAAAGATATTACAAGATGGCAAGGTTTTTCCAGGAAACATCTTAAAAGTAGATAGCTTCTTGAATCATCAAATCGATGTCGAGATGCTTGATCATATGGCAGATGAATTTTACCGTCTATATAAAGATGAAAAGATTACACGTATCTTAACGATTGAAGCTTCTGGTATTGCGGTAGCAGTAGCGATTGCGCAACGCTTCCACGTACCTGTAGTTTTCGCAAAGAAGGCAAAATCAAAGAATATTGGGGATGGTGTATATACCTCACATGTACATTCCTATACTTATAACAAGGACTTTACAGTAACAGTATCCAAAGATTATCTAAATGAAGATGATCATATCCTGATTGTCGATGACTTTTTAGCAAATGGTCTAGCAGCTGATGGCCTCATTGATATTGCAAATCAAAGTGGTGCAAAAATTGTTGGACTTGGTATCTGTGTAGAAAAACTCTTCCAAGGTGGTGGAGAGAAGTTACGGAAACAGGGATATCGTGTTGAAAGCCTTGCAAAGATTAAAAGCTTCGACAATAACAAAGTTAACTTTGAATAATTGATTTGTATCGCTATAAAAAAGGAGAATATATAATGGAAAACTTTGAACATTACATTCCAACCAAACTCTATTTTGGCAAAGGATCAATTTCGTACTTAGCAGAGAGCTTAAATGAATATGGTAAACGTGTACTTCTTACCTATGGTGGAGGCTCGATTAAGAAAATCGGATTATACGATGAAGTAATGAAGATTTTAAATGAAAGTGGATTTACGGTTGTAGAATGTGCAGGTGTTGAACCTAATCCGCGTATTGAAACAGTAGAACGTGGTTCTAAATTGTGTAAAGAACACAATATTGATGTAATTTTATCTGTCGGTGGTGGTAGTACACTAGACTGTTCAAAGGCAATCGCAGTAGGAGCATATTACGAAGGTGATGACTATTGGCAGATGGTACTCGATTCACGTGGTACATCTAAAGCATTACCACTCGTCGATATTTTGACACTTGCCGCAACAGGTTCTGAATTTGATGGTGGTGGCGTTATCTCCAACATGGCATTAAACAAGAAGATTGGCAGATCCTTTACATTCCCACAGGTCTCCATCTGTGATCCTACGTATACATACTCCGTATCTGCATACCAGACAGCTGCGGGTTCTGCTGATATTATGAGTCATATCATGGAAGGATACTTTTCAAGAACAGATGATTCAGACCTCTCTGAAGCAATTCAAGAGGGTGTCTTAAAATCAGTGATTCATAATCTTCCAATTGCATTAAAAGAACCTACAAACTATTCTGCACGTGCAAATCTGATGTGGAATTCATCTATCGCATGTTCTGGAATTCCAGAATATGGCAAGCTAGATACATACTGGCCATGTCATGCGATGGAACATGAGCTAAGTGCATACTATGATATTACACATGGTGTAGGTCTAGCAATTCTTACCCCAAGATGGTTAGCGTATATCCTTGCAAAAGATCCTACGATTACACCACGTCTTGCAAAGTTTGCTAGAAATGTATGGGGCCTACAAGGTGATGATGAAACACTTCTAGCCAAACAAGGTATTCAAGCATTGCATGACTTCTTCAAGTCCAATGGAATTCCTATGACACTTTCAGAAGTAAATATTAATGAAGAACACTTCCAAGCAATGGCAGAGTCAGCATGTTCACAGGATCGATTAAAGCATGCATATGTTCCATTAACAGTGGAAGATGTAAAGAAGATTTACCAGATGTGTTTATAAAATAATCTGTATTCAGAAGTGAGCCTATCGTCAAAAAGGTTCACTTTTATTTAGGATGAATAGACAAGCTAATTTATGTTTATAGTATGAATATAAAGGCATATAAAAATGCAAGCATACTCTGGCTGACACGCATTTAAGCGATAAAGGGTGCCACAGCATGCTTGCAATCAGACTATACAATAGGAATCATAAAAATACCAGTGAAGAAAGAAAAATGATTCTATATTATGACTTGTTCTCTAGTACTTCAAGTAAGTATGAAATATCATCTGCAGTTATTTCTTTGTTCAAACGATAGGACATATCAATGAATTGAGATATCGTGATAATATTTTCTTCTGTTTTTGCAAATGCAATAATGCCTTTGACATAGTTGTCATTATCCCATAATTTTCTGAGTTTCATTGCTAGTTCTTTGGTAGCGGTACTTTCAATCATAGAATCTCCGTTTTCATGGCTATTATTATAACACTATATAAATATCTAGGGTTATAAATATCTAGCATGATAAGCCGGAAGCTCACTGTTTTATTGTGTGTTATGATAGTTCTATGTATTTTATACATGAATCAGGTAGGGTAATGATGATGAAGATATTAATAGTAGAAGATGATAAAGATATAGTTGCGGTCATCAGTGAAGAATTAAAACAATGGGGATATGAAACATATTCTATCCATGACTTTAATACAGTATTAGAAGAGTTTAGAGAACAAACACCTCAGTTGATTTTAATGGATATTACACTGCCATATTTTAATGGATATTATTGGACTCAAAAGATTCGTGAAGAGTCTAGCGTACCAATTATTTTTATATCATCACATAGTGATGACATGGATATGGTTATGGCAATGCAGTGTGGGGCAGATGATTATATAACTAAACCAATTAATATTCACTTAGTACGTGTGAAGATTCAAGCATTACTTCGTAGAACATATGATTATGCATTATCTACAGATAATTTAATCTTTGGTAATTTGAAGCTGAATTTATCGGCTGCCAAACTAGAAAGTAGTGAGAAATCGATTGATCTAACGCATACAGAACTGTTGATTCTAGAAACTTTATTTAAAGCAAAAGGGGATATCGCAAAGCGTGATAGTATCATGGATCATTGTTGGCAAAGTGATAATTTTATCGATGATAATACTTTGGCAGTGAATATGACTCGTCTAAGAAAAAAATTATCAGAAATTGGGTTTGATGATTTGATTCAGACCAAAAAAGGAATTGGATACTATCTGAAAGAAGGTAAATAATACGATGAAATTAATCTTTGATTATATGAAAAGCCAAAGTGTCATCCTATTAGGATATCTTCTTGTCTGTATCGTATTTATCACTATTTTTGTACTAGCGACAATAGAGATAGAATATGTATTTCTAGGAATAGAGATATTGGGATTTATATTAATCATTTATTTAATTGTACATTGGTTTCAGTATCAAAAATTAAGTGATGTAAAGGATGATAATGAAAGACTATTCAATGAAAATAAAAATCTGAAAAGTGAAATGTTAAACCAGAAGGATGATTTGAATGCATATTTTTTAATGTGGCTACATCAAATTAAAACTCCTATGACTGTTAGTAAACTTCTGTTAGAAAAACCTGATGAAACTACCAATACAAAATTAAAAATGCAGTTAATGTATATAGAACAATATATCAGTATGGCAATGAATTATCTAAAGATGATTGATCATTCTACTGATATGGATATTACACAGGTGAATCTTGATGATATTATCAAGAATCTATTGAAGAAATATTCATTGTTGTTTATTCATAATCATATTTCTCTAGAATATCAAAGTAATTTAACATATGTAGTTAGTGATAGTCAGTGGCTTACAATTCTTATCGAACAAATTTTATCGAATGCATTGAAGTATACAGAAAATGGAAAGATAACGATTCAATATCTTGAAGATAAACATGCATTAGAAATCAGAGATACCGGAATCGGCATACGCAGTGAAGATATTCCAAAGATATTTGATCGTGGATATTCAGGTTTTAATGGCCGAATGAATGAGAAGTCCAGTGGGTTAGGATTATATCTTGCTAGAAAGATTTCAGAAAGATTAAATATTCAAATCGAGGTAGAATCAAAACTATCGAAAGGTAGTGTTTTTCGATTGGTATTTCCTACTAACCTTACAAAAATGTAAGAATACAGGCATGATTTGTCATGTTTGATAAATGCTAGTAGTCTTTTGTGACTATAAAATAAGACTATACAAAAGGAGATTTCAAATATGACAACAGTATTGGAACTTACAGATATTAAGAAAATATATCAAACAAAAAATATTAAAACAGAAGCCTTAAGTGGTATTCATTTCTCTGTACAACAGGGAGAATTTATATCGATTATGGGAGAATCTGGTGCAGGAAAAACAACACTCTTAAACTTAATTGCGACACTAGATAAACCAACGTCAGGAAATATCTTATTGAATGGGAAAAATATCAGTAATTTAAAAGATTCAGAAATTGCTAGCTTTAGAAGAACTGAACTTGGATTCGTATTTCAAGATTTTAATTTACTAGATCAATTTACCAATCAGGATAATATCTTTCTTCCACTTGTCCTTTCTGAGGTTCCGGTAAAAGAGATGAAGGATAGACTATCCAATATGCAGGACCGTCTTGGAATCAAAGAATTGTTAAATAAATACCCTTATGAAATTTCTGGTGGTCAAAAACAAAGAGTAGCTATCGCAAGAGCAGTGATTACAAAACCATCATTGTTGTTGGCGGATGAACCGACAGGTGCTTTAGATTCTGCTTCATCCGAAATGATTTTAAATCTATTTGATAGTATTAATCGAAATGGTCAAACGATTCTGATGGTTACACATTCACTTCGTGCAGCTTCTTATGCGAAAAGAGTCTTATTTATTAAAGATGGTATTGTTTATCATGAATTGTATCGAGGTACAAATGAGAACCAAGCAAACTTCATGGAACGTATTCATCAAGCACAATTAGTTCTTTCAAAAAGAGGTGAAGACTAATGAAGTGGGGAATGGCATTTGGGTTTGCAAAGCGTAACCTGCATGCAAATAGATTGCTTGAAATACCATTTGTATTATCAATCGGAATTATGTTTCTATTGTTTAATATCATGGTATCACTCTTATCAAATCACTATGTATTGACGCGACATGCGGATTTACCATCTGTTATTCAATTTGGTGTCGTAATAGTTGCTATCTTTACGTTTATCTTTGTTATGTATGCAAATGGTTTCTTAATCAAGCGTAGAAACAAGGAATTTGCATTATATGGAATTCTTGGTCTAGAAAAGAAACATATTCGTAAAATTCTATTCATTGAATATTCTGTATTATTTATTTGTGCACTTATCATTGGCATTATCGGTGGGTTTATTTTTGGTAAAGTTACTTTCATTGCATTGAATTATCTGTTGAAAGATACGGCAGGTGGCTTAATGGATTATCCGTTTAGTATGAAGGCATGTGTATCGACAGCAGTATTAGCTTTCGCATTATTTGTGATTACTCTTATCAGAAATAATATTAAGATCTATCTTGCAACTCCTGTACAACTTCTAGGAAATCAACATAAAGGTGAGGGTGAGCCCAAAAATAGATATCTATTCTTATTATTTGGCTTTATTTTACTTGGCGCAGGATATGCAATTGCCTTAACGGTTCAGGGAATATTAAGTTCATTAGTCTATTTCTTCTCGGCCGCATTATTAGTTCTATTTGGAACATATCTTTTATACATATCATTCTCGATTTTTATCCTAAAACTACAAAGAGGGAATGAAAAATATTACTATAAGCCAACGCATTTTCTAAGCGTTAGTGGACTGTTGTATCGCATGAAGGCTAATGCAGTGTCACTGGCAAGTGTATCTATTCTTAGCACGGGTGTATTAATTACGTTATCTGTAACTGCTGCGATTTACTCGACAATCCAAAAAACGGTAGATTATGTAATGCCACGCGAATATTTATTATCCTCAGATGAAGCCGTTACTACAGAAAATAAAGATGAAATTGAGCATATTTTATATACTGCAGCAAATCAAGGTCTAGAGGCTTCTAATGGTCTTGAGGATGACTATGTTTCTTATGGATACGATACAGCAGCAGATCGTGTAGGGAATGAATTAACTGTTGTAAAATCAGGACAAGCACAAAGACCATATTTTATGATTGTTCGTGACCTTGCAAGTTACAACAAACGTACACATCAACAAATTGAGTTAAAAGACAATGAAATATTAATGTGTGCAAATCAAAAAAATATCCTTGATTTAGATGAGATTAAAATTGGGGATATTACATATACGATTCATAAAGTTCCAAATTTTATTCCTTCAACATATGCTGTAGAAAGTTATGGAATCATCGCAAAAGATTTCACAGTTATGAAAAAAATTGGCGAAGTTCTCCAAATAAAGAATTTTGATAATGGTGAATATTACGCGCCAAATATAACAGCGAGTTTAAATTGGAATCTTAAAGCGAATGTAGTTGATAAAGTAAAGTATTTTGCAACACAGTCAACATACGCAAAAGAAAACTCTTTCGATTTTGAAACGAGAGAGGAAACTATCAAAAAAGCGTATGAGTTAAATGGTGGATTCCTATTCTTGGGTGTATTAATTGGTATTATCTTCATTGTTGGTACTGTGTTGATTACCTATTACAAGCAAATCAATGAAGGATATGAAGATCGTGATAAATTCCAGATTATGAAAAAAGTTGGATTACCAGATCAATTAATTCACCAAACAAGTAATTCACAAGTATTATGGCTGTTTTTAGCACCACTAGCAATCGCTGCCTTACATAGCCTAGTAGCTTCAAAGATAGTTTCTCAATTACTCGGTTTATTTGCGGTAAATTCCTATATGGAGTATGCACAGATGTTATTTGCGGTAATCGGAATCTTCTCCATTGTTTATTTTGTGATATTCCGTCTTACATCAAGAGCATATTATCGTATTGTTCATTAGTTAGTTATAACAGTACATTTACATAAAATAAGTACAGTTTGTATCAAAGTAGCCGATCGTATGATCGGTTTTTATTTATGGTTACTGGCGTATTTTTTGTATAGCACGATAGATAAAATATGAACTAATGATGAGAGTGTTTTTTGGAATGAAGAGAGATAACTTTGTTATTACCAAGAAGTTATTAAATATTCAAAGTTTAAAAGTCAAATTGAGTTACTTGTTGACAAAAACACTTAGGTCCGACTACTTTTTGAACAAGAAAGGTATATTGTATTGTGGGAGTAGAATTATGAACAAGAAAAAATACACAAAAGCTGAGCGAAAAAGAGCTTGGGATTGTTATGTTCGTAGACTAACATCGCCTATTGAAATACATCGTCCTACAAAAGAAGAAAAGGAAATGCTCAAAAAAGCAGGTTATATTATTAAATAGAAATTATATAGAAAAGATTTCTTGTCGAAGTGGGGAGTTTCTCATATGTTTTGGTACCATCGAAATTTTTGCAAGGCTACAACCTATTTAAAAATCTCATAGTGTAATGAGTTATGCTACTACCAATATAAAATTACATATTCTTTAGTGCAGCTTACACATTTTGGGATGTAATACAATCAAATCTCTTATAATATAAAAGTGGATAGGAGGGACAACCATGATTCCAAATATTGGTAAATCACTCTCTGGTAAAATTGAATTCATTTATGAAGATGTAATAGTTAAAAAAGGAGTTGTATTAACTCCCGAGGAACAAGTCGAATTCAATTTGCTTAGAGAAGCATTGCATTCAAAAGATGAAAGATAAAAACTCGGATCAACCGAGTTTTTTTACTTTTCGATATTTAGTCTGTGTTTGCCATGGTATGTAATTGCCATGAAGTCTGGACCTACATGGCTTCCGATGACTGGTCCTAATTGCATGATGG
>CAURLC010000013.1:0-64095 GCA_963525775.1 uncultured Solobacterium sp.
CCTATGTAATTTTAAAGCGGATTTTTCTAAAACCCCAAGTTATTTTACATTAGGTATATTCTTAAAATAATGTATCTGTATGTGTGATATGTAAATGCTCATAAGCCTTCTCAGTTACCACACGACCACGACTGGTACGATTCACAAAGCCAATCTGTATGAGATACGGTTCATATACATCTTCTAGTGTTGTAGTTTCTTCCGATATTGCATTTGCTAAAGATTCAAGACCAACAGGGCCACCATGGAAACGTTCGATAATGCCACGTAAGTAACGAATATCAACTTCGTCTAATCCAAGGGAATCCACCTTCAAACGGTCTAGTGCTGTCTGAGCTATCTCCTTAGAGATATGACCATCATTAAGCACCTGTGCAAAGTCACGGATACGACGTAATAGACGATTTGCAATACGTGGAGTTCCACGAGAACGACGTGCAATCTCATCCACTGCAGCAGTATGAATTGGTGCATTCAATACACGTGCTGTACGACTCACAATCGAACATAATTGTTCTTGATTATAGTACTCAAGTTTCGCCACGATACCAAAACGGTCTCTTAGTGGCGCTGATAAATCACCAGCACGTGTCGTCGCACCAACAAGAGTAAATGGAGGTAGATCTAAGCGAACACTTCTTCCACCTGCTCCATTTTCACCACCAACCATAATATCTAATTCAAAGTCCTCCATCGCAGGATATAAAACTTCTTCTACTTGCTTTGGCAAACGATGAATTTCATCGATAAACAATACATCTCCTGGCTCAAGCACAGATAATATCGCTGCTAAATCACCAGCTTTTGTAATGGATGGACCAGAAGCTACTCTAACCTTAGAGCGCATCTCATTGGCTAGAATAAATGAAAGTGTAGTCTTACCCAATCCTGGAGGCCCATACAAAAGAACATGATCCAAAGATTCATTTCTCTGCAAAGCCGCCTGAATATAGATACGTAAGTTTTCTTTTAACGTATCTTGGCCTATATATTCATCAAGTGTTTGCGGACGAAGACTTTCTTCATCATCACCCATTTCTGCATTTGCAGATAATAAACGATCACTCTCTTCCATATGCCTCCCTTACTTCTGTTTAACTAAGAATTGTAATCCGAGTTTCAAATACTTCTCGGTTGTTAATCCAGGGTTTTCACTCATCATATTTGCGACTGCAGATAATTCTCCCTGTTTATAGCCTAAATTCTTTAAGCCTTCTAACGCTTCACGAATTTCCGCAGGATAAGAAACTGTGTCTTGTTTTGGCGATGATGTAGGTACAGCAACTAACTTGCCCTTTAAATCTAATACAATCTGACTTGCGGACTTCGCCCCAATACCAGGCATCTTCTTTAATAGAGTTACATCACCAGATTCAATCGCAGAAACGATAGACTGATAACCACATTTGCTTAGCATACCCATCGCTGTTTTAGGACCAAGTCCCTTAACTGAGATAAGCTTTAAGAATAATGCTTTTTCATCTTGGCTTTCAAAACCAAATAAACTCATATCATTTTCCGTAATATGAAGATATGTATAGATAAATACTTCATCATTTAGATGTAAGTTTTCAGGATGTGGATATGCCATCTGATAGCCAATATCATGACAATCAATCACAACCCAATCAGCACCATACGATGCCACTTTTCCTTTTACAAATGCTATCATATCACTCACTCTTTATAATCCATAATAAAGGTATTTACGATAACTTGATCACCATCACGTGCACCAGCTTCATAAAGAGCCTTATCAACACCCATCTTCTGCAATGTCATCGCAAACTGATATGTTTCTTCTTCCTTATCGAAGTCAACTGTATCAAATAAACGATCAATCTTTTCAGAGTCAACCTTAAATCTACCTGGACCAAGTTTAACAATCTTAAAGTCTGGTTTCTTAGGTTCATAACGATATACAACAGTCTCTTCTGTACTTTCAGGAGTTTCCATTTCGACCTCACGAGCTTTATCAATTTCCGCAAGTGCTGCATAGAGAACTTCATCTAAACCTTTATGTTCTAACGTACTTGTTTCATATACTTTAATATCTGGATACTTCTTTTTAAACTCCTCCAAATACATATGTGCATATTCGTCATCCATCTTATTAGCGACCACAATCTGAGGACGTTTTTCAAGTGCTAAATCGTAGGTAGCTAACTCCTTATTGATGATTTCATAATCTTCAACAGGATTACGCTCCGCACCAGACATATCAATGACGTGAATCAATACACGACAACGCTTGATATGGCGTAAGAATTCATGTCCTAAACCCTTACCTTCACCAGCACCTTCAATTAAGCCTGGCATATCCGCAAGTACAAAACTACGACCATTTGGCATCTGAACAACACCAATATTTGGTTCCAGTGTTGTAAAAGGATATGCGGCAATCTGAGGATTGGCTCTTGTTACAACGGATAAGAATGTTGACTTACCAACGGATGGAAAACCAATTAACCCAGCATCCGCCAAAAGACGTAATTCTACTTGAACATCTAAGCTTTCACCAACTTCACCTGGTTGCGCATATTCAGGAGCATCATTTCTTGAAGTAGCAAAGTGCATATTACCTAAACCACCCTTACCACCACGAGCAATCAATACCTTTTGTCCTGGTTTAGTAAGATCAGCTAAAAGATCACCATTAGCCGCATTACGAATCATCGTTCCCAGTGGAACAGGCACAACGATGTCATCTCCTGATTTACCATGCATCTTTTTGATTAATCCTGGCATACCATTACCAGCCTTAATCTTACGTGTAAACTTTAGCTTCATTAATGTTGTTTCGTTGGTATCAACAGCGAACCAAATATCGCCACCTTTACCTCCATCACCACCAAAAGGTCCTCCATTTGCGTAGAACTTCTCATGGCGCCAAGCAACACAGCCTCTGCCACCGTCACCTGCTTTTACATGTAGTTTAACCAAGTCAATCATCAAGGAATCTCCTTTCCTTTAAAAAAGCTCCTGAACCTGTCAGGAGCATTCCATTACTGTTTAAATTAAGCTTCTTGAGGATAAACAGAAACCTGCTTCTTATCCTTGCCAAGACGCTCATACTTAACGATACCTGCAGCTGTTGCGAACAATGTATCATCTCCACCGCGCATAACATTCTTGCCTGGGTAGATCTTTGTGCCTCTCTGACGATAGATGATAGAGCCAGCATTTGTATACTGACCATCAGCCTTCTTAGCACCTAATCTTCTGCCGGCAGAATCACGGCCGTTCTTTGTGGAAGATACACCCTTCTTACTTGCAAAGAACTGAATATCCAGTGTGAACTTCATAGTATTTACACCTCCATTTTTTTAATTTTAATAAAACGTTGATTCTGTTGTTGAACCGTCTTTAATTGAATTATCCCTGCAGATAGTAATAAATCACTTTCCGCTGTAGGATTATCAACTTTAACTTGAATTAGATTATCTCCAACTGTCATATTCTTAACATCGGTTAATTCATCTAATGCATTCAACAACCCGAATGTAATACCGCTAACTGCTGCACATACCAAATCTTTACCACTCTCAGCAAAACCAGCGTGACCGCTAATTTCTAATGAAGTAATGTGATTACCATGCTGCGTATAACGGATATCAATCATGAGACTTAAGCCTCGATAGCTTCAACTGTCAACTTTGTATATGGTTGACGGTGACCCTGCTTACGACGAGTAGAGCCCTTCTTAGCCTTATACTTGAAGATATGGATCTTCTTTTCCTTGCCTTGCTTTACAACCTTGCAAGTAACCTTAGCACCCTCTACATATGGAGTACCAATCTTTGTAGCTGCGTCACTAACAAGAACTACCTTGTCGATAACGACTGTGCTTTCTGGTTCAACATCTAACTTTTCAACGAAGATAGACTGACCTACTTCAACCTTAAGTTGCTTTCCGCCTGTTTCGATAATTGCGTACAATTTGAACACCTCCTGACATTTATCATAAGACGCGCCATCAAGGGGACTTACGTACTTAACCCTTTCCTGAGCGGTTACAGACCTCGACAAGAGGGCTGATAACATAGATATACTACATGTAAAGTCCCTTTACGTCAATGATTTCTACTAAATTAACAACTTCAACTTTTATTATTTGTGTCGTTTATTTGTGATGTTTGCCCCTTGCTGAACAATAAGTCTTCTCTCTTTGAGAAAATTAACATTAAAATAAACATAAATGCCGCGTAAATTACTAGCCACATCACAAAGCGTATCCAACCATTCGAAAGGATGAAAATAGGCAATACATCAAATGGGATATCATAAACGTAAAATATATACTTCTTTTTCCAAATACGATACAGTTTAGGCAAAATTACCCATAAGATAATTAGGATCGTATTGCTAAAATTAGTAATATCAATATCTCTCATATCTTTCCCTCATTGTAGATAAAATATAGATAAAATCATTTGCAAGTTAATTATACTAAAAGAAAATAGGTACTTCATTACAGAAATACCTATCGATCTTCATTTATTTTAAAGCTGCGTAAATACGCTTCACGTATTTCATACGCTCATTTTCTGCACAGTTAAAGAGTGATGTAAATAATGCAAAAATCTTTAACTTCGCTTTTGTGTTATATGTATCATCTTTTTCAACTTTGACGATTGTTACGTTTGCGATATCCAATAGTTCTTGTTCATCCATTGTCGCACAATGTTGCATCTTTTCATTGAATTCATTGCGAATATCTTGATTATGCTTTGCCATAGTTTCACCTCTCTATAAGAAATCTTCTTCTTTTTTCACTGCTTGTACATTAACAGTTTCTAGTGTATCTACCGCCTGTTGTAGTAGTGTTTCATAATCAAATTTTGATTCATAGTAAACACTCTTATCAACAGATGGTTTTGTGACTGGGTTCTTTGGATCAAAGATTGTACAGCAATCCTCAAACGGTAAGATAGATGTTTCATATGTGCCAATCTTACGTGCCAATTCAATAATTTCAATCTTGTCATAGCATACAAGTGGTCTTAGGATTGGCATATTCGTAACTGTATTAATGCAGTTGATACTTTCTAGCGTCTGGCTAGCCACCTGTCCTACGCTTTCTCCAGTGCCAATGGCTAGACATCCATACTTCTTAGAAATCATATCTGCTAAGCGGAACATCATACGACGCATTAGCGTAACTGCATATGGGTCTCCTGCATGTTTATAGATTTCAAGCTGAAGTTGTGTAAAGTTAACAATATGTACTTTCATGTGGCCTTGGTATTCACTCACTTGTGAAGCAAGCTCTAACACTTTATTCTTTGCGTTTTCACTTGTATATGGAGGAGATGCAAAGTGTATAGCTTCCACATGTAATCCACGCTTCATTAACTGGTACGCTGCTACTGGTGAATCGATACCACCAGATAACATTAACAAGACCTTACCATTGATACCCGCTGGATATCCTCCAGCACCAGGAATCTTACTAGATGTGATGTAGGTTTCGTTACTATGAATTTCAACACGAATTGCTAATTCAGGTTCATGTACATCAACTTTTAGTTCTGTATTTCGTAGAATCTCTCCAGCAACTTCACGATTTACACCATCACTCTTGAGCGGAAAACTCTTGTCATGACGTTTTGTAATCATCTTAAATGTCTTCTTATCACTTTCCTTAGCAATACGAACACAGGCTTGCTTGATATCTTCTAAATTACTATTCACCTTTTCTGTAAAGGAGAATGAACTAATACCAAATACCTTCTTTAATTTAGTTTCAATTTCTGCTGGATCTTCATCCGTTAATTTAATGTAAATACGATCGTATGTTTTTCGATACGTTAGTGCAGGATAATCCCGCAACATATATTTAATATTTGTGAAGAGTCTGGTAATAAAATCTCTTCGATTCTTACCCTTTGTACTTAATTCACCATAGCGAATCAAGACTGTATCATACTTAACCATATTGCGAAATAATCTCCTTTAATGAATCTATAAATAAAGCAATCTCTTCCTCTGTATTATGATACGTTAAACTAATACGAATACAAGAGCTTGCACGTCTGGAAGAATAGCCCATAGCACTTAATACATAACTTGGATCATCGGATTTAGATGCACACGTACTTCTTGCGCTCACCATAAACCCTTTTTTATTTAATGCATTCTGCATCACTTCACTTGGAATCTTTTCGTATGAGAAGTTAACTACACTATTGACTGCATCACTCGGTTGATTCATTAAAACACCAGGTATTGCAGATAATCCCTTTAGTAATGCTTGTTGTAAAGAAGTGATGTAATCATGATACTTCTTACCATTTTCTAGTGCGAAGCGGAGTGTCTTAGCAAACACCATGTTTACACAAGCATTCGAAGTACCACCACGAATACCATATTCTTGTTCACCACCATTGATTAATGGCACAAATGGCACATGAACCTTCTTAACCAGAATACCGCTACCCTTTAAACCTTCCAGTTTATGTGCAGAGATAGATGCTAGATCAATGTTTTTAAAATCTACATCAACTTTACCAATTGCCTGTGTCATATCAACATGCATATAAGCATGTGTATGTTTTTTAACATAATTTGCAATCTCATCAATTGGATTAATGGAACCCACTTCATTATTGACTGCCATGATACTAACGATTGCCGTATCATCAGATACTGCATCTTTCACTTGTTGTAAGGAAACCTTTCCACTAGCATCGACCGGTAAATATGTAACACGATATCCAAATACCTGTTCCATTTGTAAACATGCATTCAAGATAGATGAATGTTCTACATTCGTTGTGACAATATGTTTCTTGCCAGGTTGAGCAAAACAAACACCTTTGATTGCGGAAGAGTTTGCTTCCGAAGATCCTGAAGTAAAGATAATGTCTTCGCTGTTTACACCCAAAAGCCCGGCTATTGCACTCCGGGCCTTTTCCATCATTCGACTGATTTCGCTGCCTTCATCATACAGAGACTCACTATTGACGTAATACTTATCTAATAAAGATTTATAGGTTTGTAATACATCTGGGTGAACCGCTGTAGTAGAAGCGCCATCAAAATACACTCTACGCTGCACTCTTCGCATTCTCCTTGATCATGGATTCGTAGTTACCTGGATGAATCTTCTCAATCGTTGCGATTGCTGTTGTTAATGCTTGTGTATATTCACCATTACGGAAACTCAATTCACTACGCGTTAACTCAGAGTCAATATCTGCGTAAGTAGAACGATAACGGTTACCAAATACAATCGTATTTTCAACCATCATTACTGTACCAACAACGTTATTCACATTGTTATAAAGCTTATAGATAAAGTCTAACGCCTCTTGTAATGTTCCATTTAATAACTGCATATTTAACGGAACTTCTACCATCAAGTTATCTAAACGATGGATATAGTCATTTGCACGGCGCATATCATCTTCATAGGCTTCTGAAATATTTGGAAGTTTGTACTTACGAATCTTGACTTGCATCTGATTCATAACAATCTGCAACTTCACTAGTTGCTTCTTGCAACGTTCCTCATCACCAGAAGCGGCTTCAATTCGTGTACGAATATTCTTAAACTCTGTATTGCAAGCAACAATTTCTTCATTCAATTCCTTCAAGGAGCCAACAACTGTACTAGCAGGAACTTGATAGTTACGTACACTATCCATTACTACAGGCATCTTCGTTTCAAGTTCTTGTAAGCGAGCCGTCTGCTCTGCAAGCTTTTCTTCTAAATCCGCAAAGCCAAAACGTGATGATGATTTCGCAAATGCTTCTTTTACGTAAGCCGCATTCTTATCTGCTTCATCCGCAAGTGCTGTAGATTCCTTTGATAATTCTTGAATTGCATCAAAGCTTTCACCTTCTTGTTTTACAGCTTGGTCCATCTCACGAAGTTTTGCCTTCATTGTATCCAGTGTTTCACGAACACCTAATGTAGATCCTGTCTTTAATTGCTTTAAGGATTCACGTAAAGACTCCGTCATCTGATTTAGGTTTTCTTCTACATTTAAGTGCTTTAGATAAACACCACGATTACGGTTATGAATATAATCCTTGTGAAGAACTTCAGCCATGTTAGGAATGACACCCTTGGCATCTTCTAATAATGAAGGCATATTTTCTATCATTTCTTCAAGTTCAGCCATAACCGCCTTAATACTTACAAGTTCACGGTTTGCCTTATCAAAATCACTGGAGAACATCCATTCTTCAAAAGTTGCAAACATCTTCTCTGTATCGACAACCTTTTGTTCAACTAAAGGCCAAGCAAAGTATAACTTTGGCGCATTCTCCGCAGCTTGTGCCTTTAGGGCACGGAAACGATTCTTCAAAGCAGTTACTTCTTCACGTTGCGCTGTTTCTTTCGCAAGAATCGCATCCAACATGTTTTCAAGTGCCTTTGCATCCGTTTCAGTAGTCGTCATGGATGTTTCAATATCCTTGATGGCATTACCAGCTTTTGATAAAGTACCAGCCGAAATATAACGCTCTAAGTCTGCTAGCTTACTTGTTAAAGCAGAAATACATGACTGCACTTCATCAAACTTATTCTGTGCTGAATTAACACGATCAACTGTATCCTGATTCACTCTACTTACCGCAATTGCTTTATTCATCTTTAATGATAAAGGAATTTGCTTAAGTGACTGATAGCGATTCTCTAATTCTATATACTCAGATTTATAACGACGTGCACGTACTGTAGTAACAATTAAAATGATTAACAGTAAAACAAAGATTGCACCTACGGCAATGATAAATCTGATATCTGATAACAATGTTAATATCTGATTCATATGTTTCCACCTTTCTTGTCATATCTTTTTTTATTTTACCACAGCATCTATATATTTGGGCATATGCCTTATCACTTTCACATATCTTTCCATAATTCTTTTTGTGTTTCACAAATGATTGTTTCTGATAGAACTTGTGAAAACAATTGACGTTTATACACACTAATGGTATTATATCGAGTGCGTTAAATAATGGCAGCATGTAGAGTCATGCACAAGGCGTTATCAACAGTTAAACTTGTTCCTAAGTATCCTGCTGCAAAAGGTGAAAAGGCTCATGATAACACCCCGCATTGATGATCTGCACCTGTTATTGTTTCTCAGCCATATATAGGAGGAAACAAAACATGGCACGTTACACAGGACCTGTTTGGAAGAAAGCTAGACGCTTAAGCTTCTCCATTTTAGAAACAGGCGAAGAGCTTAAGAAAAGAACTTATGCTCCAGGTCAACATGGACCTACAAAGCGTATTAAGTTAGGTGGCTACGGTACACAGTTACGCGAAAAGCAAAGAATCCGTCACATGTACGGTTTAAATGAACGTCAGTTCTCTAACTTATTCAACAAGGCTTCCAAGATGGAAGGTATGGCAGGTGTTAACTTCTTAATCTTACTTGAAAGTAGATTAGATAACATCGTTTACCGTATGGGCTTAGCTAGAACACGTAAGGCTGCTCGTCAGTTAGTAAACCACGGTCATATCGAAGTAAATGGCAAGAAGTTAGACATCCCTTCAGCTTTAATCAAGCCAGGATCAACAATTGCTGTTCGTGAAAATGCACGTAACATCAAGGCAATCGCTGAGTCATTAGAATCAGCTATCACTATCCCAGCTTTCGTTGAAGTTGATAAGGAAAACAAGAAAGGTACATTCGTACGTCTTCCAGAAAGAAGCGAATTAAACCAAGAAATCAACGAATCACTCGTTGTCGAATTCTACAATAGATAACAAGTGTAAAAAGTCAACGCAAGTTGACTTTTTTATATGCATTAAAAAACGCATCTATGATGCGCTTTTTATTAATATAGATTTCATTGAGATTTCTATTTAAAAAACTCACGGTTTAAAGTGATATGAAAATCCGGTTCAATCGCCAACAAATCATCATCGGTAATAGTTTGGAGGATATCTTTGCCAGTAGATAAAATCTTAAGATAGATTTCTGCACTCTTTTCAATCGTGTGTGCCAGTCCAAACGTTGTATCAAAATCCGGACCTGATACAAATAAACCATGATGGGCCCATATAGCTGCTTGGTATTTCTCCATTAGTTTGCTAGTGGCTAAGGCAATCTCACTACCACCTGGAACCATCCATTTCACAACTCCTACTCCTTCAGGGAAAATAACCGGACATTCTGTCATAGATTTCCATAATACTCTTGAAAAGTCTCGATCTGTTAAAGGAAGAATGAATGTTAAGGCAATCAAATTTGTCGCATGACAATGATAGATAACTCGATTTAAACCACCTGTTACTTTTTTACGTACACTATGATTTAAGAAATGGGAAGGAAACTCACTCGTTGGCTTCGCTCCATTCTCTAATCCCCACACAATGCGGTATGCATTTCCTTTTTCATTAATTTCTACGATACCGATATTTGCCGAAGGCTCTAAAGAGACATTCCGCATAAATTTACCAGAACCAGTAGAAATAAAATATTCACCTTTCAAATTGTCTGCTTCTACGCCCATTTCTATCCAAGGTCTATCATATTTAAAATAGGCTTTGCATTCTAAAACTTCATCTTCGCTCATGCGATATGTAAGATTACCACCATTACGTTCATGCCAACCTTGTGCATATCCATCTGTGCATAAACGAATAAATCCTTGTATACATTTGTTATCCGTAATCATCCTAGTTTCTCCTAAAAGTTACATCTTCTTCATATTGCTTTACAACTTCATACCATTCACGACCTACAGGTACATTTTGACGTTTACAATATTCCGTCCAAACATCTGTAAACGGTAGTGTCTTTGCTTCTTCCATCAACATCAAACGTTTTGTAAAATCTTCATCATATTCAGCTTGTTGTAATTCTTGATTTGGTTGTAGTAAAGCAAATAATAAACACTTCTCAATATTACGTGTACCAATAACCCATGCCGCTACACGATTAATTGATGCATCAAAGAAATCTAAACCGATTAGCACTTTATCTAGTGCATGATTTCTTACGATTTCTTTACAGATTTCTTTTGTTTCATCATCAAATGAGACAACATGGTCAGAATCCCAGTTTACAGGTCTTGTCACGTGGAGTGGAAGATAATCAAAGTAACATAACATAGCACTAATCTTATCCGAGATAAACTCTGATGGATGATAGTGGCCTGCATCAATCAGATTGTAAACACCTTTATGCGATGCTGCGTATGCAGTATAGAATTCATTAGAGCCCGTCGTATAACTTTCCACACCAATTGCAAAGAACTTTGACTCCACAGAATCGATCACATGTGGACATGGTTCTTTGAAGATTTCATCTAAAGCATCTTTTAAACGAAGTCGTGGTGCTAAACGATCAGCTGGTGTATCTTTGAATCCATCAGGAATCCAAATATTATTTAATACTTTATCATTCAGTTGTTTACCAATTTCTTCCGCAATTCTACGACTTGCGATACAGTGATCAATCCAGAATTGTCTAATATCTGCATGTGGTGAGGATAATGTCATTCCATTTACCACTTTTTTATGTGAAAAGATCGTTGGGTTAAAATCAATACCCAAGTTATTTTCTTTTGCAAACTGTACCCATGGTGCAAAGTGATTATATTCAAGTTGATCACGGTCTACCCATGGATTTTCATCTGTAAAGACCGCATAACATGCATGCAGATTAATGCGTTTCTTACCTGGGATTAATGAGATTGCTTTTAAGAAATCACTCTTTAGTTCCTCAAAATTCCTAGCTCTTCCAGGATAATTACCCGTAGTCGCAATCCCATTTCCTGCGCCACCATCGGGATTATCAAAACCTACAACATCATCCCCTTGCCAGCAATTAATTGAAATTGCTTTTTTTGCAAGTGTATTTAATACTGCTTCAGTATCAATACCATAGCTTTTATATATTTCTTTTGCTTCTGTATAGCTCATCTTGGTTTAATCTCCTTTATCTCAAAACTATTTCTAATGAATTTTCTTGCTTCAGTAATATCTTTGATTTCTTTTGATGTAATCATTTGTACTAAGATATTTCCTAAAGCTGTACCTTCAATCGGTCCTGCATACACAGTTAAGCCTGTAACATCTGCAGTTAATTGATTTAAATACATATCTTGACAACCACCACCAACAATATTGATGCATGTAAATTTTCTCTCAGTAATTTTTTCAAGTTGATGGATAGCTTGTTTGTAACAATACGCAAGTGATTGATATACAACTTGTAAAACTTCACCTACCGTAGATGGAATTGCTTGTCCTGCATCCTTACATGCACTTACAACTTCATCTAACATTGATTTTGGCGCTAAAAACCTTGTATCATTTACATCAACAATTGCTCTAAAGTCTTTAGCTTTCTTTGCAAGTTCAATTAGTTCCGTAAACTGGTACGTATTTCCTGCATCCTTTAATTCACGGCGAATTTGCTGTAACATCCACAATCCCATGATATTCTTCAAAAAGCGGAAACGATATTGATATCCACCTTCATTTGTAAAGTTCAAACGCATACTTTCATCTGTTGTAATAGGAACTGAATTTTCAACACCTAATAGTGACCAAGTCCCTGAAGAAATGAATACAGAGTGTTCATCCTTTGTAGGTACTGCAATAAATGCACTTCCTGTATCGTGAGAAGCAGGCAAAATTACTTCTACATCTAATCCAGTCTCTTCCTTTATTTCATCCGTTAATTTTCCAAGAACAGTTCCCGATGAAGTAATCTTCTGAAATATCTGTTTTGGTAAATGCAATCTTTCAATCAAATCAAAATTCCAATTCTTGGTACTTGCATCAACAAGTGCAGTGGTCGTCGCATTTGTATACTCTTGCGCAATATTGCCAGTAAGACGATATTGAAAATAGTCTGGTATCATTAATAATGTTTGTGCTTGCTCTAATAATGAAGGTTGCTCCTTCTGTATTGCAAGCAATTGATACACAGTATTGAATGGCTGATATTGTATCCCTGTATGCAAATAATGTTCTGCAAATGGAACAATTTTTTCTACTCGATCAATTATTCCAGTTGTACGTAAATCCCTATAGCTAACTGCATCCGATATACGCTTACCATGTTCATCTAATAACACAAAATCAACACCCCAGGTATCAATTCCCATTGTCTTTGGTGAATAACCTTGCTTGGCACATTCGTGCATGCCTTTTTTAATCTGTTCAAACAGTTCATCCACATCCCAACACAAATGGTTATGTCTTTGTACCAAATGATTTTCAAACCGATAGATTTCTTTAAGAATTAGTTTTCCATCTTCGATGTGACCGAGTATATGCCTTCCCGAAGATGCACCGATATCAACCGCAAGATGATATCTATTATCTTGTTTCATTTTTATAAAATTCCCTTTCATTTTCTTTTTACAAGTGCAGTATAATTCGAAATGATATACAATACCATTTAGATAAGTACTTAATATTTGTAAAAAAGTATACTGAGGTAATGATGTTAACATATGAACTAGATATTGAAAAAGGAAGTTTATGGTTAAGAAATACACCAACAGAACTCGCATTAAAACAGTCTTTCTATTGCACTGAAGCAGGTATCTTCTACGCGAAGGAAAACTTCCATACAAGTCGCGACTTTAAAAATAGTTATATTTTATTTTATACGATTGAAGGGGCTGGAATCATACGTCAAAACGATACTACGATTCATCTTCTTCCTAGACAAGCTTTATTTATGGATTGCCGTACTCCTCAATCCTATAGGACTGATCCAACTGTAGGAAAATGGGTACATTATTGGATGCATATTGATGGTAATGGTATTGATGGATTTAAAGCCCTTCTATCTGATAACAACAAACTGATTGCGATGAACGCATCTCAACTAAGTCTTTATTTTGATACAATACTTAAAAATTTGGAAAGTCATTCCACTTCAACAATCTTACGAATTAGTCAAACTATCCATTCTGTATTAACCGAATTAGTGATTCAAAACACCATGAATTACTCACAGAACCAAATGATTATCATGAAAACAGCAGACTATATTGCCCAACATTATCAAGATAGTATTCCACTTTCAAATCTATTAGAGATTGCAAATATGTCTAAATCATACTATTTAAGATTATTTCGTCAGTATATAGGTACAACACCCCATAATTATCTACTTTCACTTCGTATAACAAAAGCAAAAGAATATCTTGAAATCACAGATATGACGATTCACGAGATTGCATGTACCCTCGGTTTTACAGATGATGCAGCCTTTAGCAATTGCTTCCGCACAACTGTTGGATTATCCCCTTTTCAATATCGCAAAACTGCAATCACCAAACAACAAATCTCAAAATAAAAAATACCCACCAGAGTATTCACTACTTTAGTGGGTTTTCATTAACGATTTGTACAGTCAAAACGAACTACTTTTGTTTGACCATCTATAACATATTCAATTGTAATTCCTTCATCGGTATTTACATCCGTAACTAATGCAGATGCTAGTTTTCGGTATTCCTGATACTTTCTAACCATATCATCAGTATAATTTGCAGGACTATCACTCGTTAAAAATACCCCTCCAAGCAAAGCTTGTATCCGTGCTAAATCATCCTTTTGTTTATCTGATAGATGAATATTTTCAGTACGGATAAAGAATACATCTGGATCATTCATAAACGCATGTTTATTTAATTGTCTACGATTGACGGTATTCACTATCGCATTTTTGGTAGAGATTCTTTCACGATGTAATAAACGCATATAGAAGACATCATCCCAATCTAAGCCTACATCACAACCTATGCGACTATATTCAACTAGTCCAAATGATGGCATTAATGGAACCCCACAGGCAAGAATTTCTTTATCCTTTGAGATATTACGCAACAACTGCAATGCACGTTTCATTCTCTTAGCACGACTCTCAGATGCATTTCCAAATGGAGCTGCACCATATAAGAAGTCTAGTTTAACTAAATCAAAACCCCATACATCGTATACTTGATGAAACACTTTCTTGATATAGTCAATTACATCTGGATGATCAATGTCTAGCGAATAAAATCCCGACCAATTTGCGCCTAAACACCATGGCTTTCCATGATGGTGCAAAAACCAATCTGGATGATTTTGATAGAGCGAAGAATTTTTTTCTGCCACAAATGGCGCAAGCCACAAACCAGCTTTATATCCCTTTGCATGTATTTGGTCCACAAGCACTCTTAATCCGTTCG
Organism: uncultured Solobacterium sp.; assembly: GCA_963525775.1. GTDB lineage: Bacteria > Bacillota_I > Bacilli_A > Erysipelotrichales > Erysipelotrichaceae > Bulleidia. Next base: position 15,172 of record CAURLC010000013.1, read on the forward strand.
GAAATTTCACTGAATCAGTTTCTAACCAATCACCTACAAACGGTTCCCAACCATCATCAATCTGAAATAAGTCACCTGCTTGAAATACTTTATTGCAACCAGATAAATCATAACGTATCTTATCTTCATTAATATCTTGATAGTGATTATACCAGCTAGAATATCCAAATAATTTCTTGGTTGTAAGGGGGGTTAGCTTCATTGCATCAAACCATGCTTGGAACACCTCTTCTTCACTACCTTCCGCATAGAATAAATCAAATGCATGGAAGATACCATTAGTCTGTACATCCTTACAATCTCTTTGAATTGTTAATTCAGCTTTGTTTGCGTCATACCAAAATAACGTATATCCTGGATCTTCATCTAATGACGCAAATAAGCGAAATTTCTTTCCATCACGGAAATAGCACCATGATTCACCATGAGTAATACCCTTCTTTTGTGGGTAGTCTACAAAATGATAATCCCCGTAACGATCAAACCCATATTTCCGTAATAAACTCTTTGGCACTCTCTTTAGACCATGTGTATGATCATATCTTGTAAGTTCTGGAGAATATGTCCATGTTTGATACCCATTCATGAAAATCTTCTCATCCTTTGCGATAGAAACAGAAAGTTTCGCCTCTACTTTACCCAGTATCATTTGAGCAGTTGTGACATGAATATGTAGTGCATCATCCTGCCAATTTTCATTGCCTTGTAATTTAATTTTCTGATCGACACTTTCTATCAACCACTTAACCTGCATAATCACACCTTCTTTTCTTCTAGTTGCTTCCGAATTTGTTCCGCTTTTATATCTGTTAGGATAAACTTTCTTGTAAATAAAACTAAAGCAAGGACTAATCCAATGATTGGTAAAATCGTCATCAGTAAACGCAATCCTAGTAATGGCGAACCAAATGTTGGCATTCCTTCTCCTAGTCCATCTTTACTTGTTAAACCAATCATATCCAAACTAACACCAGTGATGAATACTGCTAAGCCACTAGCAGCCTTTACAACAAATGTCTGCATACTAAAGATTACCGACTCTTCACGATGACCAGTCTTCACTTCTCCATAATCAACAGTATTCGCAAGAAAGACTGTTGTTAATACGGTCAATATACCATTCGATACAAAAATCATTACACCAGGTACCATTAACATTATTAGAACAGATGAATATCCTAGTAAACATAATGCTAGTAAGAATGCATATCCAAAGATTGCTAGACACAAACTTAGCTTAAAGATTGTTGTATTCGATAATTTACTTCTAAGAATTGGATATACAAACATCATACCCAAGATCTGAGAAATACCACCAACTGAAGTAAATAAAGTATACGCATCCTTCCAAGCTGTTCCCCCAATATCGTATTTAAAGAAGTATATCAAAAGATTCGATGTAATATATAACGCAGAATTAATCAGTACAATTGTAACAACTGTCACGATTGCTTGATCATTATTGAATAATGCTTTAAACATTTCTTTAACCGACGTTGTCTGCATGTTTTCAACTTTTTGTTCATGTATTGTAAAACATGTAAATAAAATAAATACGACAAACAAAATCGCAATAATAAGCGCAAACAAGCGAAATCCAGTACGCTCAATTCCACCACCTAGTTTGGATACAGCCATAACAGTAAACACATTAATTAATGCATATCCAACACCCGCACAAGTACGTCCAACAACAGATAAATTCTCACGGTCTTTTGTCGTAGAAGTAACTGCAGGTATCATTGACCAAAATGGAATATCCATCATGGTATATGTCACACCCCAAAGAATATACATCACCGCAAAATAAATCATCAATGCTTTACCTGATACTGCAGGTGCCGCAAACAATGCATATAAAACAAATGCATTTAAAATTGTACCCGTAAATAACCATGGACGAAACTTACCCCATCTCGAATTTGTCTTTGCCACAACAACACCCATAAATGGATCGTTAGCCGCATCAAACACACGAGCAATCATCAAGATAAATCCAACAAAAGTCGCAGATAAGCCTAGAATATCTTGATAGTAATACATGATATAGGAAGCAGATAAGGCATATACCATATCCTTTCCAACCGCACCTAAACCATAGGCAGCGAATTGTTTTTTACCAAATTCTTTCATAATGTATGATTTCCCTTTGTAATTGTAAAATGAATTGTAATTGCGCTGCAATCTGATGTAGAGATTGTTAAAATCGCCTCTCCCTCTTCACCAGTTGTTTTAATATATGTACCTGTCATACCACCTTCAGTAACAACCATTTTAGGACCCACAATTTCGATTGGACCAGTTGTAATAAGATTTAGTGGTAGTTGTGCATAGGAAGCTAGATTATGATATTCATCCTTTACTTGAATACGAATCGCAGACATATCGTAACAATCACCTTCAATGAGTACTGTACGTGAAACTTGATACGATAGATGTAATTTAGCAGATGGTCGTTTGATAATAGACTTTACAACCTCTCCATTTTTGATTGCATCAAATCTCCAAGTAATCGAATCTGAACCCCAACCTGATACATATTTTCCATAAAGAGCGACACCATCACTGTACTTCATCTTGTATTGAAACATCATCTTCGCATATAACAAACGATAACGTAGCGGTAAGTTACTACCATACTTTTTACTTGCTAATAAGCATTTACGTATATCATCCGCCTGTTTTGAAGTATAGTGTTCATTTTCTAAAAGTAGTTTTCCAATCGTATCATCGATACGAATAGGACCATGCTTTAAACCAGAATACTCAGATGTAGAAAACGCAGAAACAAACTGATCATTTTTGTATAAACGCACTTCATCCGCATTGGTAAATGCGTAAAAATCTGGTAAATTACCTGCATTGTAATCGCCAATATCCATCGAAGTACTAATCTCTAAGATTGGTTCTTCATCCTGTTGTGAAGCATATACGCTAGCCGCAAGTTTTGGATTACGGAAACTATCCATCACCCCATGATAACAAATCCTATCACCAGAGCCAAAGTCTTTATGTGTCGCATAATCAAACATACACCATTGGAAAACTCCAGTATGTTGATGGTCAGCCATCGCATCACTAAACACACGTGCATGACGTAATGCATGTTCTTGCCTTCTTGCTTGTGTATCAAAACTCTTCGTTGGAAACATATGTCCATTAGCTTCAGATATGATGAGTGGATGATGTGTATCAACCATAACTTCACCTTTACTTAGCGCACCTTTATTATCACCATGGTGCGAGAAATCATTGAATGTATAAATATCTTCTAATAGATGACTCTTAGTAAGATATCGTACACCTGCTGTTGGTCTAGAAGGATCTAATTTTCTAGCAATCTCATTTGTCTTTGTATAAAGTTCATCATCATCTAATGATTCATTGATTCTTACACCCCATAGAATAATAGAAGGATGATTTCGATATTGTAATACCATATCTTTTGTATTCTGTATTGCTTGTTGTTTCCAAGTTTCATCCCCAATATGTTGCCAACCAGGAATCTCCGTGAATACATACAAACCATAGCGGTCACATGCATCGATAAATGATTGACTTTGTGGATAATGCGAAGTACGTACCGCATTTACATGTAACTCTTCCTTTAAGATACGTACATCTTCCTCTTGCAAAGAATCAACAGCCGCATACCCGATATACGGATAGCACTGGTGACGATTCAGACCCCTCAAGAATACTTTTTGACCATTGATGTATAAATCATTTTCATCAAATCGTATCGTACGAAATCCAAAAGTTGTTTTATAACTATCTTCACCTAGTTCCACAACACAACGATATAAAGTTGGTGATTCTGCAGACCATGCATGAATATTCTTTACAGGTATTTGTACTTGCTTTTTATTAATAGCTACGATTTCTTGCGCAATAATTTCATCTTCAAAGTTGAATATCTTTACTTGATACGTATCAACTGGAATTGACCCTTCTGTTTGTATAGATACGGTTACTGTATCTAAAGACTTTGTCATCACAAATATATCTTTGATAAAGTATCTAGGCTTATCATAAAGCCATACATCACGATAGATACCACCATAGGTAAGATAATCAATCACAAAGCCAAATGGAGGTGTATTTAAACTCTCACGACTATCTACTTTAACTGTTAAATAATTCTCTTCATCAAAGCGGATTTGATCTGTTATTTCAACTGTAAATGCAGTGTATCCACATGCATGAATATACAGTTCTTCGCCATTAAAATACACTGTTGATTCATGAGCTGATCCATCAAAACATATAAAGTGTCTTCTTCCTTTTAATGATGAATCAAATGTTAATTTTTTACGATATCCGACAATCTTTTGATAACTATCTGAATTAGCGTAATGTAGTGGTAGCTCTTGTACAGTGTGCGGTAATCTAACAACCTTATCCGCTGTACCTTCAACGATAAACGAATCATTCCATTGATCAATATATTCCCAATCATTATTGATTCTAATCATTATCTACCACAATTCCTTTCATGATGATATTCATCATTTCTTTTAACGCTTTGGCATAAGTTAAGTTTCTTTCTGTCAACTGATCTGTAGATAAGAGTTGCTCAAACGTAGCAGTCACAATCTGACGAAGTATAAACGTATTAATTTTACGAATTTCTTTTTTACGAATACCTTCATTAATTAATTTGATAATAGGTTCCCAATCATTTTCAAGATGTTCATTCAAGCGAACATACGCTTCAGGATAAACATCCCGTAAGCTTACTAACATGCGAAAATCAATCTTTGCATATTGTTTTGGCATCGCAATCATAGCTTGTTCTAAACGTTTTGCGATACTATCGTTACTAGATAAGATTTTCTGTTTTTCCTTTTGAATATTCTCAAAACCATAATCCAATAAAGCAATCAACAACTCTTCTTTCGATGAGAAGAAACGATAAATTGTTTTCTTTGCGATATGCATTGACCTAGCAATATCATTCATCGTAAAGTCTAGACCTCTATCGTTAAATAATATCAAAGTTGCCTCTAAAATATCTTGTTGTATATTTTCCATTGGAAACTATCCTCCATTTATCGGTTTCCATTATAAAGGATTGAAAACGCTTACGCAAGTACAGAAAAAAACTGCCAGTTCATACTGGCAGACAAATTAAATATTTGATTTCATATGACGTTTGATAATTACGCGAATAATATCAGCTGCTAATTTCGCATCATCATTACATACAACATATTTGTACATACCAATGAGTTCCATTTCACGTGCAGCCTTCGCCAAACGTTCCTGAACGATTTCTTCTGGTTCTGTATTACGTCCACGAATTCTCTTTTCTAATTCCGCCATGCTTGGTGGAACAATAAAGATTGTTAAGGCATCCTTCACCTTTTCACGAACCTGCGTACATCCTTGCACTTCAATTTCTAAGATGACATTCTTGCCTTCATTACGCAATCTTTCTACTTCAGAGATTGGTGTTCCATAGTAGTTTCCAACAAATTCTGCAGACTCTAATAATTCACCATTCTTCTTTGCCTGTTCAAATTCTTCCTTCGTGACAAAGTGATAATTTATACCATCAACTTCTCCTGGTCTCTGTTTACGCGTAGTCATAGAAACCGAGTATGCAAGTTTCAAATCCTTATCATGAATAAACTCTTTAAGAACCGTTCCTTTACCAACACCAGAAGGTCCGCTTAATACAATTAACAATCCCTTAGCCATAATTGTATCCTCCATCCTTACCTATTAGATTACTCATTATTTTTAACATAGTCAATCATGATATAATAAGAAAAATAAAGAGGTTTCCAAATGGCACTAGATGGTATTTTATTATCCAAACTGATTCCTGAAATGCAAGCAACACTTCCTTTCAGAATTCAAAAAATATATATGACTTCCCAAACAGAACTTTTACTACAAACACACGGTACTGCAGGTAAGAAACAATTATTGATTTCTACACATTCCGTATATAATCGTATCCTATTTACGAACCGTAGTTACCCAACTCCAAATGAACCATCAAACTTTGTGATGGTATTACGTAAATATTTAGAAGGTTCCATTGTAGAAAAAATCCAACAAGCAGAACTAGACCGTTGGATGGTATTTGATATTCGTCATCATAATGAAATTGGTGATTTAGAATATCTCAAACTTTATGTAGAGCTTATGGGTAAATATGCCAATGTTATTTTAGTCAATGCACAGAATCGTATCATTGATGCGATGAAGCGTATTCCACCTTTTGAAAATAGCAGACGTACCATCCAAGCAGGTGCTGAGTTTAGCCAAACACCTCCACAAGAGAAGAAAAATCCATTTATCGAACAAAATGTTGATATGAATATATCCCTTACAAAACAGTTCTCTGGTTTTTCTCCATTTCTTGCGAAAGAAGTTGAATACCGTATGTCAAAAGGACAATCCTTCCATAGTATTATGGAAGAAATCTCCAACAGTAAATCAATCTTTATCGCTAATAGTGATAATGAACCAGTGTTCCACTGTATTGATTTAACCAGTGTTGGGCCAGGTAAGGAATATCCTCTTTTTGAAGGAATCGATATTCTCTACTTCCATCGTGAAGAAAAAGAAAGAATCAAACAACTTTCCGGTGATATTCAACACTTTATTACTCGTCAACTCAAACACCAGTCCACAAAACTACCACGTTTGATTGAAGAATATGAAGCCGCAAAGGATTGTGATAAATGGCGTGAATATGGAGATTTACTCTACGCATATCAAATAAGAGACACAAAGGGTCTCAAAGAAATTACCTTAAATCGTTTTGTGGATGACTCTCCTATTCATATTCCACTAGATCCTAAATTAGATGGCAAAGGCAATGCTCGCAAAGCATTCCAAAAATACAATAAGCTAAAGAAAGGTCAAGTGTACTTACAGGAACAAATTCAGCTCTGCCAGATGGAAATCGATTACTTCAGCGGTCTCTCCGAACAACTTAAGTATGCTGATTTTGAAACTGCTATGGAAATTCGTGAAGAACTCATTAAACAAGGATATCTTTTCGAGAAGGAAAAAGGCAAAAAGAAGAAAAAGAAAAAAGATGTATCACCTTCATATACTACGATTACGACAGAAAAAGGTATCTCTATTTCCTTCGGTAAAAATAACTTACAAAATGATGCGCTTACTTGGCATACAAAAAAGAGTAACATTTGGTTCCATACCAAAGATTATCATGGATCGCATGTTGTCGTGCATGATGATAACCCAGATGAGTATACAATGCGTCTTGCGGCTAATATTGCAGCTTACTTCTCTGCTGGTCGTATGTCCTCAAGTGTTCCAGTTGCGTATTGCCCTATTAAAAACCTCAAAAAAATTCCGGGTGCGAAACCCGGAATGGTTGAACTAGGTAAATATAAGATGATTTATATTAATCCTGATGAAGAGCAAATCAATCAATACATCAAACTTTAGTCTTCACTACTACGCTTCACCATCGCAAGCAATTTACGTACTTCGAAGCTACGTAATTTACGATATTGGCCTTGTCTTAGATTTCCTAAATCCAAGAAACCATAGCCAATACGATTCAGTCTTGTAACTTCACAATGGAAATATTCCATCATACGCCGTACTTCACGATTACGTCCTTCTTGAATTGTAATATGGAGTACGGTTTTATTCTTCTTCATAGAACGTTCTAGTAAGACAACCTCAGCCGGTAATGTCTTACCATCCGATAACATAATACCCTTTGCTAAGCGATTTAACATATCATCCGTAAGTACACCTGTTACCGCAACTTCATAAGTCTTAGGTAAATGTGAAGATGGATGCATCATCGCATTGGCAAAATCACCATCATTTGTCAGTAATAAAATACCCGAAGTATCATAATCCAATCTACCTACTGGATAGATACGTTCTCTCACATCACTTAAATATGTAAGAACTGTTTCTCTGCCCTTTTCATCACTAACACTAGAAATAACTCTACGTGGTTTATTTAATAGGTAATATACCTTTTCTTCCTTCTTTAATACAACGCCATTTACACTAATATCATCTTCAGGAGATACTTGTGTTCCAAGCTCTGTTACAACAACGCCATTCACTTTGACTTTGCCATTAACAATGAGTTCTTCTGCTTTGCGACGACTAGCAATGCCCGCCTTTGCAATTGTTTTCTGTAATCGTTCCATTTTCTCTCCTTTATCAATGCTTATTCTGTGTATTACCCCAAAAAGTACTACCTGCCTTCGAATAATCATTCATAATCATCACAGGTACCATTTCAAATTTCTTATCTTTTAAAGATAAAATCTCACAGGCTGTTAATCGTTTATTTCCATCCACACACTCATAATAGTCATCGTGAGCGTTAACTTGTACCGCAATCGCAACACCACGTTTTGCGATGGAAACAATCAAAGTTTCAGATTCAATATGCTTGAAATGAATCTTTGAAATATGAACTTTCTTGTTTATCATAAATCCCTCTAATCGTCCTTTATTCTACCATACTGCAAGATGAAAATACACAATAGCCATACGAACAAAAAGCCCTAACATCGTTAGGGACTAGTTAATATAAATCAATGAAGATAATGGAATAAAGGAATTCTCTGATAAGAACTCACTAGCTGTTATGATGTGATTCTTCTTTCCATAGACAGCGTTATAGAAATGGATTCTACCATCCTTGCATACTTCATACGCTACATAATGTGCGTTTGTACGATGGATATACAACAAGATTCCTGACTTACTAGCGCACATCTTCTTGATAATCTTTGCGTTGGTTCCAGCGCTTATATTTACATTTAAACCCTGTTTTTTCAGCCAGAAATAAAGAGAAATCTTCTCTTGTCCAAGCAAATTACCAATAAACGCAAAACGTTTTAAGCCAGCCAACACATCCTTCATCAACATTGCTTTACCATTGAGCTTTAAAAGGTTATATGCAGCTATCCAACCACACCCCTTATCTCTTGTGTTAAACCAGCCAAATGGTATACTCTCCATCTTGCCTTGGTTAATGATATACCCACGTTCATCAAATACATCATTTTCCAATTGCAGACGATAGGGTTCTACATCATAGACAAACTGATGATTCTCGCATCTAACTGCATTTGCCCGATACGCATGAACGAGTTGTTCATCATTTGCATGAAAAATAACTCGTACACAATGATAACGGCGAATATAAATCTCAAGCAATACTGCAATCAAATTAACCGTATCTTGTGAAGTTATCTTTTCTGTTAATGCAAAAGAAGAATCCACAACACCATCATGATGAAAATGTTCTTCAATACCAACAATGTTTTCATCATAACGGATTAGATGACGAACTGAAGACTGTTCATCAAGGTCAACTAATCGCTCCTGATATTTTGTAAAATATGCATCGCTATCTGTATTAGCGATACAGACTTGTAATGAAATCATTCTTAATACTCTTTCCAATCCCCTCTGAGTTTAATATGATCGATTGCCTTCTTCAATAATGCACGATCAGAAGGATATGTAATGATTGCATGTGCCTCAATGCATGTTAACCAACGTACATCGGATACTTCTGATGGCTGTGGTTTTTCATGTCCACCAATCGGTTGTGCTAAAAAGAAAATAACATCTTTCAGAGTATCCTCTTTCGGGGAATATGTGTTGATAACTCTAAAACCATCTTCAAAAGAAACCTCAACTCCAGTCTCTTCTAAGATTTCACGATAAGCTGTTTGTTGCTCAGTCTCACCATCTTCTACATGTCCTTTTGGAAATGTCCAGTGACCTAATGTTTGATGTATTAGTAAAAACTGAATGGTACCTTCTTGTTTACGGTATACGATCGCACCGCATGATTTTTCCTTTTTCATACACTACCTCCGCAAAAGATAGTATATATGTTTTTTTACCATTTGTGAAACAATTCTCTACAAACGCTTACATTTTTTTCTTATAGTAAAGATTGAATGCATGTTTCTAGAGAATGCATGTCATCTGTAGGTTCAAAACGTTTCACTACATTGCCACTACGATTAATCACAAACTTTGTAAAGTTCCACTTAATATCAGGGGTATTCTTATAGTTAGCATCCTTCAGTTTGCACATTGCACGCATGGCAAGTCCCTTTACACTATTTCCAAAGCCTTTAAAGCCCTGTTCATTCTTTAAAAATGTAAATAGCGGTAATGCATGTTCGCCATTGACATCACTCTTTCTAAATTGATCAAAATGTGTATTGTACTTTAATGTACAGAACTCACGTACCTCTTCATCAGTACCTGGTGTTTGGCCCGCAAATTGATTACATGGTACATCAATAATCTCTAATCCCTGTTCATGGTATTTTTCATACATATCTTCTAGGTCTTTGTACTGTGGTGTAAATCCACAGCCAGTAGCAGTATTTACTACAATCACTACCTTACCTTCATAGTTACGCATTGATATTTCACTACCAGTTCTATCTGTTAAAGAATAATCGTAAAATGTCATATGTTTAATCTCCTATATTTATTACAATTATATTTTATACAATATTTACAGTTTGTCAATTGGAGATATTTTCATATCTCCAAGTTGATTACTTCTGTTGTAATTTAGCGAATGTTTCTTCTGCATCATCGAGAATCTTAGCAAACTTCTCAAGTGCAATATCAATTGGTTCTGGAGTTGTTAAGTCTACTCCTGCATGCTTCAATTCATCGATTGGATATGCTGAGCTACCCATGGATAAGAATTCAAGATACTTTTGAACTCTATCTTGACCACCATGTAAGATACCTTCCGATAACGCAACTGCTGTACTGTATCCTGTTGCATATACATATACATAGAACGGTCTATAGAAATGTGGAATTCTCGCCCATTCATACTGCACTTCATCATCAATTACTAAATCTTCACCAAAATATTTCTTTACAAGATTTAAATATAACTGATTTAAGAATTCTGGCGTTAAGGATTCACCACGTTCTGAAGCGGCGTGTGCTTCCTTTTCAAATTCCGCAAACATTGTCTGACGGTAGATTGTACCCTTGAAGCCTTCCATGTATTGGTTTAGTAAAGCCATACGTTGTGCAGGATCTGTTTCCTTCTGTAACAACTGTTCAATTAGTAAGTTCTCATTTACTGTAGAGGCAACTTCCGCTACGAACATTGTGTAGTTCGCATAGTGTACTGGCTGTGTATGGTTTGTACGATAGCTATGCATGGAATGTCCCATCTCATGCGCTAATGTAGATACACTATCTAATGTTCCTGTATAGTTACATAAGATATATGGATTGGATGTATATGTACCTGAAGAGTACGCCCCACCACGTTTACCCTTATTTGGATAGACATCTACCCAACGGTTTTCTAAGCCTGCTTTTACTACATCTGTATATTCTGTACCAAGTGGTTTAACAGCTTCTAGTACCATCTTCTTAGCTTCCTCATAAGAGTAATCCTTTGCACTACCCTTTAGAAGAGGAGCGTAAACATCATAATAATGCAATTCATCTAGACCTAACATCTTCTTACGTAGTTTTACGTAACGATACATCGTTGGTAAGTGTTTATGTACAGTTTCAACTAAATTATCGTATACACTAACCGGAATGTTATCTGAGAACATCGCCGCTTGGCGTGAAGATTCATAATGTCTTACCTTTGCATCAATAGAAGCAGCTTTTACAGTTGTGCTATAAGTAGATGCAAATGTATTGATATGTTGTTTATAACCCTTGTATAAAGATTGAAAAGAATTCTTACGAAGTTCACGATCATCGCTACCTTGTAAAAGAATATAACTAGATCCATTTACTGCATGATCATTACCTTCTGAATCCTTGACTGCATCAAATACCATATCCGCATCCATCAAGGCTTCACTTGTTCTACCAGGTGCAGAGAATACCTCACCAAAGGCAGATAGTAGTTTCTCTTCTGCAGCACTTAAAGTATGTGCCTTATTACGTACAAGATTTTCTAATAAGAATGCAAAATCCTTTAAAGATGGATCAGTAATAAATCCCTTTAAGACATCTTCATCATTTCCAAGAATCTCCGGTTGTGCAAAAGAAGTAGCACTCACCGCTTCCACATACTTACCATATGCCTTGGAATACATACCCTGAGCATCAGTCGCTCTTGTATCTTCGCTATGGCGCAACATGGCATATGTAAAGATATTGTTCAATGCTTTATCTAATTCATCTGATACCTTAAAATACGCAAGTAAACTATCCGCATTGTTTAACTTCCCTTGGAAAGATGCAGCTTCCGAAATCAAAGCATCCAGTTTAGTGAGTGCTTTATTCCAAGCCTCATCATTTTCGAATAATGTTGAAAGGTCCCATTTGTATTGTCGTTCAATTTGATCACGTTCTTTTAATTCTGTCATAATATCACCTCAGTTTCTGTATTATATCATTAATGTTGGATACATTTTGCATATTTGATTGATTAGTTCTTTAGGCATCGACCTTGCACCACGAATATTAGTAAGACCATATTTAGAAATAAACTTCTTTTTTAACTGATGATCATCGAAGAAATGAATCTTTTGAAGACAGATATATGTTTCTTCATCCTCTCGTTTCCCTGCTTCATCGCGGAATATAACATCCTTTTCAACGACTCTACAAAGATACCTAAGCTCTCCATATGGCATACCATAGTAGATAAACACATAATCATTAATCTGATAATTTAACTTCTGTTTCCAATACATCAATTCACTTTGTGCAAAGGTATTATCAATATCATAAACCGAAGGATTTGCTGGTATCACCCAATGATGATTGAGTGATAATTTCTTACTCACCAAACTTCTACTCTTTAACAAAAGTTCTTTCAATGTTTCATCATCAATCGTACCATCCAATATTGCAGTTACCCAGTGTTTCTTATTCATATGATATGCAGGATAGAAACCTGGTAACTGTAGTAAATCACCTACTTTCGATGGTTCAACTTTGATATTCATCGCATCTATATAACTTTCATCGCAACCATTATCTAGTTTATGCTTATCAATTGAAAACATCAGCACATACATCTTTTCACTATCACTAGGTTTGTATGCCGTAAATTCATTATTTGTTGTTCGTTTCCCATTATGTGATTTTGTAAATGGATGATTTGCAATATCATGCAATTCAGTTATCATCCATTCATGCATGGTATTTGCTTGAATGCTAGAATACATCACTTTATCAAAACAATTTTTTGCAATATCTTCCAAGCAAGAAAGATATGCAGTTTTAACCTTTGTCGCAAAGTTACCCTTTTTACCTACGGTATGCACTGCTACATATTCTTCATTTGTTAGATCATCCAATACTCTACCACTGACACTGTTTCCATCCACTATGATAATTACATACATCCCAGTATCTTCTAACTTCGTTTGATAGCGATATATATCATCTTGTTTCTGAAATCCATATTGTATTAAGTACTGTTCATTCGGTCGTAATCGACGAAATAATTCATCTTCTAAACGCATTATTTTTTTCTCCATAAATAGTATAACAATTTCAAAATTTATCCGCAAAAGAGGACACAAATTTGGTATACTCTTCGTTGGAGGAAAATCAGTTATGAAAAAACAAGCTTTTGATTCAGAATTATATTTAAATCTACAACGCGATAAAATCTTAAACCGTATCAGTCAATTCAGCGGTAAATTATACATGGAATTCGGTGGTAAGATGTTTGAAGATTATCACGCTGCACGTGTCTTACCAGGTTATAATCCTAATAACAAGGTAAAACTTCTTACAGAATTACGTGACCAAGTAGAAATCTTGATCTGTATCAACGCCAATAACATTGAGCACTCCAAAGCACGCGGTGACTCTGGTGTATCTTATGACCAAGAGGTTTTCCGTCTCTTAGACGCTTTCCGCGATTTAGAAATTTTTGTTGGTTCTGTTGTTATCACACAATATGAACACCAACCTGCAGCTGATAACTTCCGTCATCAACTTAGCAAGAATGGAATCACTTCTTATATCCATTATCCAATCAAGGGATATCCAACAGATATTGATTATATCGTTTCTCCAGAAGGTCTTGGAAAAAACGAGTATGTTAAGACATCTCGTAACTTAATTGTCGTTACTGCACCAGGACCAGGTTCTGGAAAACTCGCAACATGTATCTCCCAGCTTTATCACGACCAACTTCATGGCGTAAAATCCGGTTATGCAAAGTTCGAAACTTTCCCAGTATGGAATCTTCCTCTACATCATCCTGTTAACCTTGCCTATGAAGCTGCGACAGCCGACCTCAATGACGTCAATATGATTGACCCATTCCATCTCGAGGCATATAACCAAACAGCAGTAAACTATAACCGTGATATTGAAGTATTTCCAGTGTTAAATCGTACGATTGAACGTATTCTTACGAAATCTCCATACGCCTCCCCTACAGACATGGGCGTAAATATGGTTGGTTTCTGTATCACTGATATGGATGCGGCTAACGAAGCAGCGAAAGAAGAAATTATCCGTCGATACTATCAAGCTCTCGTTGATTTTAAGGAAGAAAAGATTCCTGCTTCCGCAGTTAAAAAGATAGAATTATTGATGAATGATTGTGCCATTTCCCCATCTGACCGTAAGGTGGCCATCATCGCAAGAGAAAAAGCTGAAAAGACAGGTGCTCCTGCACTTGCGTTAGAATTACCAAACGGTGAAATCGTAACTGGTAAGACATCATCTCTATTTGGTCCATCAGCAGCAGTCATTATCAATGCGATTAAGAAACTAAGTGGTATTTCAAAACCTACGCACTTGATTGAGCCTGAATACGTTAAACCAATTCAAAACCTCAAAATCAATCACTTAGGTAACCACAATCCACGCTTGCATTCAGATGAATTATTGATTGCTCTTGCGATTACCGCAATGACAAACAAAGATGCCGATCTTGCGATGAAACAACTTGGTAGCCTAAAAGGAAGTGAAGCTCATTCCACTGTTATCTTACCTGAAGAAGATAAGAACGTATTACGTAAACTAGGTATCAATGTCACATTTGATCCAGTTCATCAACATAAAAAGCTATACCACAAGAAATAATAAACCAGACAAAACAAGAGTTTCGACTCTTGTTTTCATTTACTAAAATGTTATGATTTTTGAAGAACGGAGTTTTTTATGACAGTTTATCAACTTTTATATTATTTTGCGATATACGCCTTTCTAGGTTGGGTATTAGAGGTCGCCTTCCATGGCGCAATCGTCGGAAAAGTCATTAACCGTGGATTCTTAAATGGACCATTTTGTCCAATCTACGGTGTCGGTATGATTGCGATGATCTATTTACTGACCACCGTAACACATACAGAGATTCAACACATTCACTTCCTCATTATTTTTAATATCGGTAGTATTGTCTGTACTCTAATTGAATACTTTGGCGGATGGATTTTAGACCAAATCTTCCATGCACGTTGGTGGGATTATCGTGATATGCCATTTAACATCAATGGCTATGTTTGTTTGATTTTCTCTCTTGCATGGGGTATTGGTTGCGTTGTCGCGATCGGCTTTATTCATCCTATGATTATCGACTTTGTCAATTGGATTCCAAAGCAAATTGGTTGGTGGATCTTAGGTATTACCTATTTTGGTCTTACAATGGATATGATAATCTCCGTATCCGTCATGATTGGATTAAATGAAAAACTTGCACAGATTGATAAACTACAAAAATCACTACGTATTGTCAGTGATGAACTGACAGAGCGTATTGGTGGCGGTGCTATGGAAACTGCCCAAAAAGTTAGCGAGGCTGGTGTTCAAGCTAGAATTGCAGGTTCAGAACTGAAAGAGAATATCGTTAATGTAAAAGATACTGCAGTACAGTTTAAGGATAATCAAGTCGCAGAATTACAACAAAAGATCAATAGCCTGAAAGAAACCCTCACTTCAGATAAATTTAACCTAACAAAACGTTTGATTGATGCTTTCCCTCGTCTTGATTCTCATTCCTATCATGATACTTTGGAAGACATCAAACGAATCATTACTTCACGAACAAAACGCAAGTAGTCGATATGACTACTTTTTTCATACAAAAAGGAACTTTACGCAAAGTTCCTAATCAATGACAGTAATATTTCTTCTTTGAATACTGCGTTTGAGCCAACTACCTTGGAAGTAATAAATCACAAAGATAGAACTTGTAACTACCCATGTAATTGGGAAAATGCGTAAAGATTCAAAGACCGTAGATGATGGCACAAATAAGATATATACAATACGGAGTACCCCAATGCCCATCATTGTAATAATCATTGGATAAATAACATCACCACAAGCACGTGTAGCTGCTACATAAATCTCCAAGAACACAAATACTGGCCAGAATACACATAACTGACGTATCATCTGCACACAGATATCAATAACCTCTGCATCTTGTGTAAACAAGCCACAAATATAATCCCCATGGAAATATAACAATGCAGTAATCAGTAGTGAGCCAACCGTATAGATACCAATCGCATTCCATACGCCTTGCTTCATGCGTTTGATTTTACCAGCACCAAAGTTTTGCCCAATAAACGTTAATGTTGCCGTACCAAGTGCACCAGAGTAATTCCAGAATAACGCATCAATTTTACCAAAAGCAGTATAGGCAGCTACCGTATTTGTTCCATAACCATTTACGGTTGCCTGAATAAATAGATTCGCGAAACTATATAATGCGCCTTGAATTCCATTTGGTAAACCAATCACCAAAATCTGCTTTAAGATATGCATATCACAGTGTAAATTACGAATATCAAAGTAATATGCGCTGTCTTCCGCAGATAAGATATACAGTGTTAACACACCACTAACAACCTGCGATACAACTGTCGCAATCGCAACACCCGCAACATCCCAATGGAAGAACACAACAAATAATATGTCTAAAACAATATTTGTAATACATGCGGCCACCAAAAAATATAGTGGTCGTTTTGAATCACCAACTGCACGTAAGATACCAGCACCCGTGTTATAAATCATCGTAGGAATCATACCTAGCATATAGATACGCATATATAACACCGAGTAATCGATAATATCTGTAGGAACATTCAACATGTTCATCGCCCATGGTGTAAAGATAATGCCAATAACCGTAAAAATAGTACCGATATATACACTAGAACTCATCGCAGTTTGTACTGCCTTCTTTACAGAAGAATAATCATTACTACCATATGCTTGCGCAATTACCACTGTCGCACCACTCGATAAACCTACAATTAAATTTACAAGCAATCCAATTACAACACCAGTTGATCCACCTACTGCCGCTAGTGCTTCTTTACCAACATAATTACCAACGACCATCGCATCTGCAGTATTGTAAAGTTGTTGAAAGATAGAACCGAACATAATCGGAATAAAAAACAATAAGATTTCTTTCCAAATAACACCATTCAACATGTCAGTTTGTCTTTGTTTAAACATCCTCAGTTCTCCTTTCGCAATGTAGAAAAGTATATCAGAAAATATAGAAAAAGTGATGAACAAATATCTCATTCATCACAAAATATTAAAATTTGTAACGTAATTTCCAGAAACAATGAATTATTTCAAACCTACTGGCTCTTCACCATGTAGTTTTCCTTCTAAGAAATGCTTACGACATAGGGCAATATACTCATCATTTGCACCTAGTAATACCTGTGTACCAACACGCACAATACCATGTTCATTATAGCGTGCATTACAAGTTGCTTTTTTACCACACCAACATACCGTCTTTACTTCATGTAGTTCGTCCGCAATCGCAAGTAAACGCTCACTTCCTTCAAATAAATTTAACTGGAAGTCTGAACGCAAACCGTAACATAATACTGGGACTTTCAAATAATCTACGATATGTGCTAAGAAGTCGATTTGTTCACGCTTTGCGAATTGAATCTCATCTACGATAATTGCATCATAAGTACGAAGCTCTTCTTCGCTCATAGCGCAAACATCCGATAATAGAACACATTTTCTTTCCAAACCGATTCGAGACCAAATGACATTTTTGCCATCACGTGTATCGATATTTGTTTTCGCAAGAATAGTCTTCTGACCACGTTCACGATAGTTATAATCTGCCATTAAAGCATTCGCTGTCTTAGAGCTTCCCATCGCTCCGTAATAAAAATATAGTTTTGCCATACCCTCTCCTAAGAATGTGCTAATTGTTCTTCTATTTCTTGATTGATAAATGTGATACGTCCAAATAATTCTCTTGCGGACATGCGCTTTGCACCATGCGCAAAGATTGCATTTTGAATCAAACTATCAGAACTTACGACTGTTAAATCATACTCTTTCTGATGATCTGCCACAAAGCGTTCAATATACGCATCTGCTGTCAAATTACTAGATGTGTATACTACTTCCATATCCTTTCGTGAATATATTGTACCAAGATTATCTTTGACTTTATAGCCATCAAATACAACAATCATCTTTTCACCCGTAAATGCTTGATAGTTGAATAAAATATCCAATAACTTTTCTCGTGATATTTCTAGTTCATCGTCCTTATATTCTTTAAAAATATCCCAACTAAATATCATGTTATATCCATCTACGATTAAACAAGGTGGTAAGTGTTTCATTACTTTTGGTTTTTCTTCCTTTGGCTTCTTTTTGATAGGATTATGTTGTTTATTGAAATTTCGATTATTCGATGTAGATCGATCAAAAATACGCTTTAATTCATCCTCTTCAATTCGATACGTACGATGTTGTGTTGAAACTGATTCAACCTTTTCTTGCGCGATATCCATGTATTCATCCGCTTTATCCCAAGTCACCGTAAAGCCACTACCATTTGCACAGAATACCGATGATGAGGGATTGCGCATATCCATCTCTGGATCATAGCCAATTTGTGCCACAATCTCATCTGTATCTTGGCATACATCATAACCATCTGGCTGAAATGTAAATCTTCCCTGACCTTTACTATAGGCACTTACTTCATTTTGATAGTGTGCAAGTAATCGAATACAACCTCTACCAACAATCACACTACGGCTATCTCCACTATCTTGTATCTCAAACTGTGCCTTCTTGCTTTCTAAATCAAATAATGCCCTTGATAAAGATTCACTAGGCACAGTTAATTCAAAACGCACATATGGTTCCAGTAGTATTGAGGGTGTCTTCATCAGCGCTTGACGTACTGCACGCGAAGCAGCCTGTCGAAAATCTCCACCTTCGGTATGTTTTAAATGACCCTTTCCTGCAATTAACGTAATCTTGACATCCGTTAGTTCACTCCCAGTCAAAACACCGCGATGTTTCTTGGTACGTAACGCACTCAGAATCGTATTTTGCCAGTTGAAAGATAGTTGATCTGAACCTGTTTCATTCGCAATTACAATTCCTTTGCCTCTTTCAAGAGGATCCAATCGAACCTGTACTTCTGCATAATGGCGTAATGGTTCAAAGTGACCAGCACCCTTTACTGTTTCTTTAATCGTTTCACGATAAAGAATTCTTCCAGTACTAAAGCCTACCGAAATCCCACAACGATCAAAGATTCTCTTCTGTAAAACTTCCATCTGCATCTCGCCCATGATGTGAACATCAATCTGTCCTGTCTCACTTTGAATATCCATTTCAAGGGCTGGATCTTCTTCACTGATTTCACGACAGGCCATCGTTAACGCAAGTAAATCTGTACCCTTGGGATACACCAAACGATAATCCATATACGCACTTAGGATAGGTTGTATCTGTTTTTCTTCAAAACCTAGACCATCTCCTGCTTCAAAGTGTTCTAGCCCTTTTAACGCCACAACCATCCCAGGATACGCTTCATCAAGCATACTAAACTTTGAGCCATGATAAAGACGAATTTGATCCACTTTCTCATCCTCTTCAAGTTTCTGCTTGGCATGTAGAATACCACCTGTAATTTTTACATGTGTTAAACGTGTATGATTTTCTGCCATCGTAATCTTATAAACTCTAGCACCAAATTCCTCAGGATAACTTTTATCAACTGAAAACTCTGCAATTGCTTCTAACAGTAAATCAACACCTTGCAGCTTTAGTGCAGAGCCAAAGAATACTGGAAAGAAGCTTCGATGATAGAACCCTTCTACAATTTCTTCAAAGGTTAAAGAACCCTTATTTTCAAATTGTTCTAAGAGTACATCACTAGAAAAACAAATCTCTTCTAATTTGTTTTCATTTAACCAATCAATGCAATTCCCAGATAATTTTACATGTATATCCTCAAGTAACTTTTCTTTACTAAGATAACTAATATCCATCTTATTCACGAACACCATTGTAGGTACATGATAATACTCTAAACATTTCCATATCGTTTCACTATGTGCCTGTACACCATCTTGTCCATTAATCAATACAATTGCCATATCTAAAACTGACAAGGTTCTCTCCATCTCTGAAGAAAAATCCGCATGTCCTGGTGTATCAATGATATATACTTCAATATCTTTATAAACAAAATGCGCCTCTTTAGAATAGATCGTAATCCCATGATCTCTCTCTTGTTCATCAAAATCAAAAAAAGAATCACGATGGTCCACTCTTCCTAATGATCCAATCGCACCCGTTTGATATAAAATACTCTCTATTAATGTCGTCTTCCCCGCATCGACATGCGCTAAGATACCAATTACTGTTCGTTTTGTTTGACTCATGTATGTATTATACCAGTTTGAAATACGCATAGAAAACCTAATCTGCAGGAATTCACTTTTTCAAGTATAATGATAAAAAATGGAGGTACCTTATGAACCACTATGATAATCTATTAAACCTCAGTTGCGATACCACAATCGCAACTGAAAAAGACGGCTATTATACATTCAAAGAAACAGTATTCTATGGCGAAAAAGGTGGTATGCCTAGTGATAAAGGAACCATCAATGGTCAAGAAGTTATCGACCTAAAATGGGAAGATGACATCCTCTACCACAAAGTTAGCGGTACGTTACAAAACCCCATCCACATGGAAGTCGATAAAGAAACACGTATCATCAATACAACTGTACAAAGTGCATATCATCTACTAGATGGATATTATGGAAAGATGGGTCTTTATATTGTTGCGATTGGTGTTACTTCACCAGAGAATCAATGGTATGAAGTTAACAGTAAAGACCTAGATGAACAACACCTACAAGAAGTACAAGACTTCATGAATGATACACTCTTACAAGATATTCCAGCAGAATTTACATACTACAAAGGAAGTGAATATCCAAATCCTAAATATGCAAATCATGATGAAGTACGCGTTGTTACATTTGGTGATATCGACTCTCAACCATGTGGTACACCCCACGTAAATAATGTAAATCAAATTGGTAGTTTTATTATCCTAGGTAGCGAAAAAACATCACGTGGTACACGCATCTACACAACCGTTAGTTGGGCTACAAACATTAAATTAAAGAAATACTATAATCTAATACAAGAATTGCGTAAAACGCTAAACGGAAAAGAAGATGATATTCTAGAAAATGTCCAGACTTTACGCAATGCAAATAAAACCTATAAAAAACAAGTTGAAGAACTCCAGAAAGAACTAACAGCCTATAAAGTAAAAGAGATTCTTCAAATGGAAGATACCGTACTAGTAGATGTTGTGGACGCAAGTCAATTACGTACCGTATCGCAAGCTCTACTAAATGAAGTATCTTCCACAAAAATCCTGCTGACTACTTCTAATGATAACAATGATTTCGCTATCATCTCCCCTGAAGGAAAAGCAAGAGATATCTACGCACTGATTCAAAAGCCATTAGAAGCTAGTGGCGGTGGCTCACCTAAAATTGTCACAGCACGCTCATCTAAACCAAAACAAGAAGTCATTGAACTATTACAAAAAACTATATAGTCAAAAAAAGAGAAGTTATACCCAGAAACTTCTCTTTTACATTTATTTATTTAATGATGCAACAATCGCATCAGCTAATTTCTCGATTTCAGCTAAACTATCTTCCTTTACTGCAGACTTTACAGTAACTTTTGGTTCAAGAATCACCGTATTCTTCCAAGTAGAAATTTGTTTTTCCATAAGAAGTTTCGCGGTTGGAACCCAAGAACCATTTTCAATTAAACCAACCGTACGGTTCGCAAGACTATGATTCTTAATCTCTGATAATAAGTGCTGTACTGTATCAAATACTTCTGCGTTATAAGAAGCTGCCGCAAATACAAGTGTAGAGTATTGGAACGCTGTCGATAACATGATTGATAAATCCGTCTTGGATGTATCAAATACTTTCACATTCTTAACACCCTTATCCGCCAACTTCATTGCGAGGATATCCGCTGCGTTAGCTGTATTGTTATAGACAGAACCATAGAATATCGCAACCGAGTTTACTTCAAAACTATAAGAAGTCCACTTCTCATAAAGACTGATAATCTTATCAAAATCCTTACGCCAAATATGCGCATGTAAAGGACAGATCATTTTAATCTCGAGATTGCTAACTTTCTTTAATACTGCAGATGCCTGCATGCCATACTTACCAACGATAGAGGTATAATAACGTCTACTTTCATCCTTCCAGTCGTGTTCCCAATCAACTTCATCCGCAAATACATTACCACTCATCGCTCCAAAGCTACCAAACACATCTGCGCTAAATAATATCTTTGCAGTTTCATCGTATGTCACAATGACTTCAGGCCAATGTACCATTGGTGCAGTTATAAACTTCAAATTATGCTTACCAAGATTTAATGTGTCATTTTCCTTTACAACGATGGAACGACTATCTGTTTCAAAACGATAGAACTGGTTCATCATTTTGAATGCCTGCATGGAACCAATCAGTTTCATATTTGGATACATCTGTACAAGCTGTGGAATGATTGCACAGTGATCAGGTTCCATATGGTTAACGATCATATAGTCTAATGTTCTTCCTTGCAAAGCAAACTCCAAGTTTTCAAAGAACTGTTGGGCAACATTATAATCGATGCCATCCACAAGACATGTCTTCTCATCTAAAATCAAATAGTTGTTATAAGACATTCCTGCTGGAACACTATATGTATTCTCAAACTTTTCAAGGCGTCGATCTGAGGCACCTAACCAATAAATATCATCTTGAATCTTTCTAACGTTATACATAATTTTACTCTCCCCGTCCATTAGTATATAACTATTACAAATAAATTTAAAATAATACTATCTCATAAAAAAAGTACAGATTCCTCTGCACCTTACTTACTTCGTACGAAATCCTGCAATACCAAATGCACCAGGTCCACCATGAGTAGTAATAACACCACCACATTGTGACCAGCGTACCTTTTCAATTCCTTTGGTATGAAGATATTCTTCTACTTCCGGTTTCAGTGCTTCATCAAAGCCAACCGTAGTACAGCACCACACTTCATCCTTCGCAATTGCATTATTTACAAGGAAGTCATCCATCATTTTAAAAATGACACGATTCATCTTTCCACGATAGTTCTTACCAGCGACTAGACGTCCATCTTTCGCTTCAATGCATGGATGTAAAAGTAATACACCTGCTAATAAAGCCTTTGCATTACTGACTCTTCCACCAGCAACCAAGAACGCTAACGTCTTAGGAATAAAAGACATATGACCTCTAGCAATCAAGTCATTGGCAGCACTTACCGCTTCCTCAATACCCCATTCAGGATGTTCGCGTAATAGTTCGGCCATGCGCACTAATACTTGACCCTGTCCAATTGAATAAAGCTTTGTATCAATTGCCGTAATATAATCACGGTTTTCCATTGCAATCTGTGCACAACCATAAGCACAAGTTGTGACAGAAGAATATGCTAGATACAAAATATGTGCTTCAGGATGTTCTTCGTGAATACGATCAAAGATATAATCAAAATCCACAATAGTAGAACCACTCGTCTTTGGAATCTTTAAGTTCTTCTCAAAATAGTCGATGATATTAGATGCTGGGAAAGTACCATCATCTTTTGTCTCACCATCAAAAGTGACATGCATTGGAACGATATAGATACCTTCTTTTTCGGCTATTTCCTTTGGAATATCTGCACCTGATTCAGCTACTAGTACAACTTTCATTTAGCTGTTCTCCTTTATTTATCATCTATATCATACCAAATAATATTCGTAGAGTGCATTTATATGAAATCATTTAGTTATTTTTCATCGTAGACTTTGCGTCATTCAGCATTGATTCTAGACGTTTTAATTCGTCCTCAAGCATTTGCTTCCCTGCATCTGTGATAAGATACCACTTCTTGCGATTTTCTTCTCTAGTCTTTTCAATAATTTCGTTATCCTCAAACTTTTGCAACATCGCATACAAAGTACCTGGTCCAATGGAAACTCTACCATTCGAGATTACACTCACCATAGCCATGATATCAATGCCACATACTTCATTCTGCAAGCATAGGAGAATATAAAACATCGGTTCTGTTAATGTTTGAAACTGTGCACGTGCCATATCATTTCACTATCTTTCCGATAACTGTATCTATCTGTTGTTGCGTTAACTCTTGTGAATATCTAAGTTCAAGTAACTCATTTTCACACTCAACAACATACACATAGTCATCAAATTCCTTATAAACAATTGCTGATTTCTGTTTCCAAAGCTCGTTAATATCTGTTGCCTTCATTCCTGAAGATAAGTATAAATATTGCTTATGAATCAACCAAGGAGAAGATGAATGATAAATCGTATACGATAGTACTTCTTGTGCTGCATCTCCTTGTGCGATTACGTACTCTATCCATTCCACAAATAGACCCTTCTGCTTTATAAAAGATCCATGTGTAATCGTTTGATTATCTACATCAATATCAACAAGTTGTAATGGAAAATCATCTGTTGATGCTGCCTTAAGATTAGCCTGCTTCTGTCCATACAACACCATCATGATTACATAGAATATAAACATCGTAATTCCCATAATCGCCATATAACCAGATGAACCATATTTCCTACAAAAGAATTTTTGCAAGCAGAAAAACGCACAATAAACAACAACACCAATCAATGGACTTATCAAAAGGCCACAATAAGATTTTAAAAATAGAGTAGAAATAACAATCGTAAATACGAAATAAAATAGTAATCTTGGTTGAAAATACATTTGTTTTTTATTTGGATTCCCTAAATATAATTCACCTGTACTTTCATATTTACTACGCAATAATTGATATATTTTCTTATCATGATAGTACAGAAAAAATGGTGAAAGTATGAATAGAAACCAACCAAGCTCAATTATAAGATTTCTGTATTCCAGAAGTTCAAAAATATTAGGGTTGAGTAAAACCGAATTAATAATATAAATAGCAAACAAAGGTAATACTATTCGAGCAAATTTTAAATCATCTTTCCTTACTGCAAACGCATTTTCAAGTTTTTCTTCTTTCGTTGCGATATCTATTGCATCTTCTTTCACTTTATAGAAAATAATCCAGCGTTGATAGGCGTCAATATATTGCCATCCAGCCTCTTTACAATAACCTAAAAAGTCCTCAGAATTTGGATTTAACCCTTGATCTTCCTCTTGTTGCTCGTTAAAGACATACGCATCATATGTAATATCTCTTGGTTCTCCTTTTTCAAATTTTAGACCAAACCCAAATCCTTTAAAATGGTATCCCTGTAATGACATTTCATGAAGATAGCTAGCGAATGCATCTGATTCAAAATAATTATAATAGACAAACTTATGAATCATATTCCCTCCACTAATATCGAGTATCGATATTCATCTATCTAAAATATAATATCGAGTATCGATATTGTCAAGTGAAATAAAATCACCTCTAAGCAGAGATGATTTCATCTAATGTAATATCATGTAATTCAACATCTATTTGATCAACTTCTTGTTCCTGAAATGCAACACCTATTCTATTTCTACAATTCACTAGGACTGAATCATAGTACCCTTTTCCATATCCTGTACGATGATTCTTTGAGTCGTAGCTACTTAATGGAACAATCATCATGTCTATCCTTTGAACTGGAATCATTTCCGTCACATTTGGTTCTAATAAGCCAAATGGTGCTGGTACTAAGTCATGATTGGATTTAATTTTATAGAACTGTAACGTATTCCCCGCCACCTTGGGAACACATATGGCAATATTATGTTCGAAACAATACTTAAGAATTTCCGATGTGTTTAATTCATCTTTGATAGAAACATAACATCCAATTAACATGCCTGCATGTATCCTTGAAATCACTTCTCGACATACAGTATGACTTTTTTGGTTACGTTCTTGCAAAGATAATAAAGCACGTGCTTGTAATCCTTTCGCACGTGCAATCTTTTTATCCAACGGAGCCACTCATATCCAGTTTCATCAACTGGTTCAATTCTACTGCGTATTCCATCGGTAATTCTCTTGTAAACGGCTCTAGGAATCCCATGACAATCATTTCTGTTGCTTGTTCTTCACTTAAACCACGTGACATCAAATAGAATAATTGGTCTTCAGAAATCTTGGAAACTTTCGCTTCATGTTCTATAGTGGAAGAGTTATTCATATTTGAGTTTGTAGGAATCGTATCACTCTTAGAAATGTTGTCTAAAATTAACGTATCACATTCAATGTGTGCCTTTGAATTTCTAGCAGCTGGCGTAAAGTGTACTTCATCACGGAAGTTTGTTACACCACCATTACGTGATACAGACTTAGAAATAATCGAGGAACGTGTATTAGGAGCTGCGTGAATCATCTTAGAACCTGTATCTTGGAACTGTCCCTTTGAGCCTACACCAATTGAGATACAAAGACCTGTCGCACCTTCTCCTGCAAGAATGCAAGATGGATATTTCATGGAAATTCTAGAACCGATATTACCATCAATCCATTCCATTGTTCCACCAGCATCAACTCGTGCACGCTTTGTTACTAAGTTTAAGATATTGCCAGACCAGTTCTGTACAGATGAATAACGACACTTCGCATTCTTACCAACATATACTTCAACAACTGCCGCATGGAGAGAATCCTTAGAGTACTGTGGTGCTGTACAGCCTTCTACATAGGAACATTCAGCACCATCATCAACGATAATGATTGTTCTTTCAAATTGTCCCATGGATTCAGAGTTAATACGGAAATAAGACTGTAACGGTTTCTCTAATTTAACACCCTTAGGAACGTAGATAAAACTACCACCAGACCATACTGCACTATTGAGTGCAGAAAGTTTATTATCACCAGCACTTACAATCTTGCCAAAATATTGTTTAAAAAGTTCTGGCTGTTCTCTTAAAGCAGAGTCAATATCCAAGAAAATAACACCTTTTTCTTCGACTTCCTTTAACATGTTATGATAGACAGCTTCTGATTCGTATTGGGTTGTGACACCTGCTAAAAACTTACGTTCCGCTTCCGGAATACCTAACTTTTCAAATGTATTTTTTACTTCTTCAGGAACTTCTTCCCAACTCTTTTCTGTTTCTTGAGAAACTTTGCGATAGTAAGTAAAATCTTGGAAATCAATTTCACTTAAATCAGGTCCCCACTTAGGCATAGGCTTCTTCATGAAGATATGATATGCATCTACACGTTTTTGTGTCATCCATTCAGGTTCATGCTTATATGCTGAGATCTGTCTTACAACTTCTTCAGAAATACCCTTACCTGTATCGATGATGGACTTCACATCATCATGAAAACCATATTTATAATCATCTTGGGAAGAAAGAACTGCTTCATCTTCAGAGGTTAGC
This sequence comes from uncultured Solobacterium sp., assembly GCA_963525775.1. GTDB lineage: Bacteria > Bacillota_I > Bacilli_A > Erysipelotrichales > Erysipelotrichaceae > Bulleidia. The sequence goes on from CAURLC010000013.1 coordinate 42,877, forward strand.
TTAATCTGTTCGCTCATTTCTTACCCTCACTTTCATCAATCATCTGTTCAATCGCATCCCAACCAATAGTTGCACATTTAATACGATTGGCTTGTTTATATACATTCTTCAACGCAACCGCCTCTTGTAAAAGTTCTGGATCATATGGCTGTTCATTTATCATCGCAAAATAATTCTGAATAATTACACGCGCCTCATCCAGTGTTTTTCCCTTTAACAAGTCAGTCATCATTGAAGTACTCGCTGTTGAAATTGTACAAGCCACACCTTCAAAGCGAATATCCTGAATTACACCATCCTTGATATCAGACTGTACGGTAATATCATCAATACAACTATCAGAAGCCATATGTACAGATAAGTAACGATCGTCTTTTACCAATTTATGATTATGTGGATATTGATAATGATCCATGATCAATTCACGTAGTATCTGCGGATCATTAATAAAATTTTCTACTTCACTCATTGTTTATACTCCTTTAGAAGAAGATGCCAACTGCATTTTCTAAACTGATGTTCTTCGCAACTTCAATAAAACGATCTACTTCTTCTTTTGTATTATAAAAATATAACGACGCACGAATTGTCTGATCCGTACCAATTACTTCATGTAAAACTTTGGCACAATGATTACCAGAGCGTACCGCAATGTGACTCGCACCAAGATAGCCAGCCGCATCTTGCGCAAATACTCCCTTTGCATTAAATGTAATCGGTCCAGAAGTATTATTCGGGTTATAAAATTCAATGTTATCTAATTCTTTTAACTTTTCCGCAAAGTATGCACGGAGTTCCTTTTCATATGCACTGATATTTTCCATACCAATAGACATAAGATACTCTGCAGCTGCACCTAATCCAATAACACCTTCAATATTTGGTGTACCTGCTTCAAACTTAATAGGCGCATTCTTCAGAATCACATCAGCATCTGAAGTAAAGCGTGCATTCATACCACCACCAAGTAATAACGGTTCCATACGATCCAGTAAATCAAACTTACCGTAAAGAACACCTACTCCATCTGGTCCACACATCTTATGTGATGAAAAACCTAAGAAATCAATATCCAGTGCTTTAACATCGATTGGATGATGAGGAACACTCTGCGCTCCATCCACAACCATCAACGCACCAACTTCATGTGCTAATGTTGTCATCTGTTGAATCGGTTGTAAAGCACCCATGACATTAGTAACATGTGCAAGTGTAACAACCTTTACCTGAGAATTTAATAACTTTTTATAGTCATCCATGATAACCACACCATGGTTATCAACTGGAATATATTGAATTTCTATACCCAATTCTTTTTCCAAGCGATACCAAGGTAAAAGATTACTAGCATGTTCATTGAGTGTTGTTAAAACAACATCACCCTTCTTTAGCCAGCCCTTACCTAATCCATACGCAATCTGATTCAATGTCGCAGTAATATTTGCGGTAAACGCTACTTCACGAGGTTCGCAATTGATAAATCTAGCAATAATCTTACGAGTATTGTCATATGCACGATCAGCTTGAATAGCTGTTTCATAATCACCACGTTCAACATTTGAAGTAAAGTTGCAATAGAAATTACAGATAGCATCGATTACAGCTTTCGGTTTATATGTTGTTGCACCATTATCAAAATAAATTAACTCAGGATGATTTACAATCATCGGAAAATCTTGACGAATCTTTTCTACATCGATCATAAGTTTGCTAACTTCGCCTCCATTTCTGCACGGAGCTCTTGTTGGAGTGTTTCATCACTTAAAAATTGAGTGATTGGATACATATAACCAGAACTAATCAAAGACGTACATTGGCGCTGATCTAGACCACGTGATTGTAAATAATACAACTGCTCGCGGTCGATTCTACCAATCGTTAAAGCGTGGCTTGCCTGTACATCATTTTCATCAATCAATAACTCAGGAATAACTGTAGAACTTTGTCCATCATCAAAACACATTACGCGTGACTTCTGATGGCTTTCTGAGCGAGAAGCACCCTTAACAATCTTACCAATCGCATCGATATATAACTTACCGCCATTTAGTACAACCGCAAAGTTATCAATATTCGCTAATGTACGTTGGGCAAAATTGACAATATTCTGCTTGTAGTTTTTATCAGATGCAACTAGTGACGAAGACACAAGATGACCATATGCCCCTGGTTCTCTTAGGGCCATATATGTATTACGTTTTACTGGATATGGATTCACTTCACAATGAGCAACTTCGACATTTGCATTGCGTAACACTTCATGTGTCTCATCAATCTCAATCATATGCTCATTGTCATTCCAGAACAGATATTTAACTTGTGCATTAGCGTAAGCAAATGTACGAATACGTAATTTACCGCAGTTCTTGATACGTACAAATACCTCATATTCGCCCGCATCTGCACTGAAAGTTAATTCAATATCGCGCTCAGTATCAATTTCAAATTGACTAAAAGAATCACGTAATTGAATATCTGTATCGACATGAATCATTTCCATTACTTTTTAGCCTCTGCTTCTGCGGCATTACGAACGGCACAACTACCAATTGTATTAACTGGACGACGAACAGCCTTCTTTTCATTAGGTGCTTCAATACCATATTCACTGTATATCCAATCATAACCCTCTGTATCAATCTTACGAGCTAATTGGCCATCGCCTTCAAGTACAACTTTTCCATCTACAAGTACGTGTGTATATTGAGGTTCAATTAATTCGAAGAAACGATCATAGTGAGAAACAATCATTAATGACATACCCGTTTCAGCACGTAGATTGTTAATCGCATTTGCAACAATATGCATTGCATCAACGTCTAGACCTGAGTCGATTTCATCTAACATTGCAAGAGATGGACGTAACATCTCCATTTGTACAATTTCATTTCTCTTCTTTTCACCACCAGAGAAGCCTTCATTTAAGAAGCGGTGGGCAAGATCTTCTTTCATCTGTAAATCCTGGATTGTTTTTTCCATAGATTTAATAAATGTAAATAATGGAACCGGAGACTCACGACGAACGTTCATCGCAGCACGTAAGAAATCACTGTTCGTAACACCTGGAATTTCTTGCGGATATTGCATTGCTAAGAATAAACCAGCAACACTTCTCTCATTTACAGGCATCGCTAATACATCTTTTCCATCATATGTAATAGAACCTTTTGTTACGGTATATACAGGATTACCCATAATCGCCGCAAGTAATGTTGATTTACCATTACCATTTGGTCCCATTAAGGCGTGTACCTCATTTTCTCCAATTGTAAGGTTTACACCCTTTAAAATTTCTTTATCTTCCACTGATACGTGAAGATCTCTAATCTCTAAAGTTTTCACACAATCACCTTCATTCCGCTACCTATTGTAACATTATCTTCTAAATTCTTGGGGTTACACTATCTCATTTGTGAAATTTTTTTATTTTGTGATTCTTCACACAAACTTCAGTTTACGGAAATTGCAATTAAACCACATTTACACTATAATTAAAAAGCGTTTTTACGTATAAAACTTTAGGAGGTATTATGGGCAAATTCTTGAAAAAGAACTGGTTTGTAATGTTAGTGGTAGCAGTCTTCCTCGCTATCAGTGTGTATTACATTTACGATACAAACAAAGGAAAATTAAAAGGTAAACAAACAAACGGAGAAGATGTCGTTTATTCTATCGATGATAACGATACAACTGCTTCTGAATTCTACGAAACACTATTTAGAACAAATGGTTCAAGTGCTGAATTAACATTGTTCAAACGTGCAATCGCAGACGCTAGCATTTCTACAACAAATGAAATTAAAGACGCAGCTGCCAAGCAAGCTGAATCCATTATCGCTAACTACAAGAACTCATATGGTAATAACTATGAAGCTAAGTTACATGCAGATATGGCAAATACTGGTTATACAGATTTAGAAGAATATTTAATTCAACAACAGAAAGTAAACCAGTTAACAGCTGAATACGCAAAAGAACATTTCGATGAATTAAAGATTCGTCAAGTATCTTATATCTTGATTAAGTTTACAGATAGAAACAACCCTACGGCTGAACCTACGGAAGATGAAGCAGCTAGAATGAAAGCTGTTGATGATGAATTAGCAGCTGGTGATGATTTCGCTACAGTCGCTTCCAAGCATAGTGAAGATACATCAACATCTGTTAACGGTGGTGTATTAGGTGTTATCGATAAGAATACATCTACATTGGATGCTGCATTCTTAGAAGCTTCCCTCGCTCTCAATGAAGGTGAAGTAAGTAAGTGGGTACGTTCTTCTAACTTTGGTTATTTCAAGATTATTGCGAATGCTACAACACAAGCAAAGCTTGAAGAAGTTGCTGGAGATAATCCTTACTTAACATTAGTTCAAAACTACGATACAACTCTTTCAAATCAGGCACTATGGTCAAAGGCTGAAGAATTAGGTATTGATTTCAAGGGTAATGATGAAATTGAAAACTCAATTAAGAAAGATATGGGTATTATTAAGACAGAAAGTGAGGAAACAAAATAATGACAAAGTTTAAGAAACTTACTGCCGTTGTTTGTACTGCTATCCTCTTATCTGGATTAACTGGATGCAGCGATGCAGTTGCAAAGTTAAAAGATAGTAACGAAGTACTCTTCTCCATTGGTAAGAAGAATATTACAAAGGGTGATGTATTCACATTAATGAAGCAAAATGCCGGTGCTACTACTGTTGTCAATGAAGCAAGTAAAGCAATCGCCATAGCAGAAATTGAAGTTACAGATAAGATGCAAAAAGAAGCAGAACAAAGCCTTGCAAACTACAAATCAATGTATGGTGACTCTTTTGCTCAATATATGAAGAACAATAACTTAGATGAAGAAACATACCTGAAGGAATACCTTATCCCTTCTCTTCAAGCTAAGGAACTAACAAAGAAATATATTGATGAGAACTTCGACTCTCTAGTAGATACATACAAGCCAGTAAAGGCTACAGTATTAACCTTCACTACCCAAGCAGATGCAGATGCAGCGTTAGCTGACTTAAAAGGTGGTAACACTGATTTTGCTGCAGTATCTACAGCACACAACGGAACAGGTACTCCTGTATCACAGATTTACACAACCGAATCATCTGACTTAGATGCATTAGTACGTACTATCATCACCTCAAATAAACCAAGTGACCCTTGGACAGAGTCACCTGCTAGTGATGGTGCGAAGTTCTATGTTATCAAGGTTGACGAAAACGATGCTTCAAAGATCAAGGATGATGTGGATACAGCACTACAGAAGATTAATCAGGTTTCTGCAGACGCATCAACATACTTCTTCAAGAAGCACAACTTCCACATCTATGATAAGACTATCTACGACTCCGTTAAGGATAAGTATCCGGATATTCTCGTACAAGATATGAAATAAAAGTCGCAAAATCATGCGACTTTTTTTACAATATAGATATATAGAAATGAGAGGAAATTAATATGTGTATTTTCTGCGATATTATTGATCATAAGATCCCATCAAAAGTCGTCTATGAAGATGACAATGTTTTAGCAATACTTGATATCTCACAGGTAACCTACGGTCATACAATTGTGATGCCGAAGAAACATGTAGCGAATATCTTAGAGGCAGATACAGAGACCGTAAAACACTGTGCTGAAGTTATCTCTAACTTGTCTAAGAAAATCGTTCATGCCACAAAAGCTGAAGGATGTAATATTCTAAATAACTGTGGTGAAGTAGCAGGACAAACAGTACACCACCTGCACTTCCATATTATTCCACGCTATAGTGAACATGATGCATGTCAATTCATCTTCAACAAATCAAAACCACAAGACTTAGATGAAGTACTTAAAACAATCAAAGGGGCCTAATGCCCCTTTTCACTTTACATTCAAACGCTTTAGCATTGCATCATGTGCTGCATTCTCTAGTGTATCTTGAAGTGGTTCTAGTTGCTCTACAGCATATCTACGATTTAAACCACGTAGAATGACTTCATCAGCGATTGCTGGGTTTTTTGGTAATAGTGGTCCATGCATGTAGGTTGCGATTGTTTGTGCATCCATATAGCCTTCATATTTACCTTTGTATGTATTTCCATGTCCAACTAATACCTTACCAAATGAATTCGATACGGCTTTTGTTTGACCACCATGATTTTCAAATCCTACAACAGTAACCTCTTTGTCATGAATATTCGCTTCTACAACAATATTACCAATGCAGCGATGATCACGGTCACTACTTTCTGTATAGTAATCATAGATACCCAAACCATCAATCTTTTGACCATCCTGGTCTAAGTAATATTGACCAAATAATTGATATCCACCACAAATTAATAAGAATGCTGTACCACTTTCTTTTGCCTTTAAGATGGATTCTTTGCGTGCTAGCAAATCTTTATAGATAAGTGTCTGTTCTTTATCTGCTCCACCACCCAAGAAGAAGATATCATAATCTTCAATATTTCTTTCTTCTTGTAATGTACAAGTATCAACAACAACATTTATACCACGATTACTTGCGCGATAGCGTAAAGTTTCAATATTACCCTTATCTCCATAAAGGTCCATGAGGTCATGATACATCCATAAAATCTTTAATTCCATGATTATCTTGCCTCCTTCTTTAAGATACCACGCACAACATGTAAGGCAGTATATGTAGAAAGAATATAACTATCTCTATCTGCTTTATCTAAATATTTGATTGCTTCTTCGAAGTTTTCAATGACTTGAATATGGTCTTCTAAACCTTCATACTTTAAGCGTAGAGCCATATCATACGCGCGTGTTCCCGAACATACTATGGTATGAATATTCTCTTTATTCAGACGTTCAAAATGTGCATCCCAGATCCAACTAATATCTCTACCATCTTGGTCATTGTCATTCAAGAAGATAGCGATATTTTTATCACCTTCTTGATTTACGATATACTTCATTACTTCATTTGCACCAGTTGGATTCTTAATTAGATTTAATACAGATGGTTTACTGAGCGCAAACACTTCATTGCGTCCTTCTTTCATAGAAAACGTTTTAAATACAGTATTTGCTGCTTGTAAATCTAAACCTAACAAACGCATCACTGTTAATACAACTGCACAATTATAGATTGCATAAATTGTATTCATGAAAGAGTGATATTTTATACCATCAACTGTGAATGTCTGGTTTTGATAATCAATTTCAGAGACATATGTATATGGTGTAATCTTTCCAAATCCGCAGGATGGACAAGCAAATCTTCCAATATGTGAATATTGGTAATAATCGTAGACAAGACGTGCACCACAATGTGGACAGAACTTACCTTCACTCGCTTCATTTGTGGTCTTTTGTGATACTGCATTCTGTCCAACAGAGAAGTAGTGTACTTTTGCTTTCTTTGCATTTTGCGCGATACGTACTACATTAGGGTCATCTCCATTCATAATGAGATCTCCCTCAAAGTTTTCCGTTACTTCTTCAATCTTACGGATAATTGTTTCCATCTCTCCTGCACGATCTAACTGATCGCGAAAGAAATTATTTACTACAAGTGCTGTAGGTCTTAATGCCTTAAATTGACGATATAATGTTAACTCATCCACTTCAATAACAGCTACATCAGCTTGTACATTAAAATTTGCATCAGAGTTCCCTGCTAGTAATGTAGCGATACCAACATTTAAGTTATCACCTCGACTATTGTTAATCACCTTTAAACCTGCTTGCATGATTGATTTTGCGATAAGGTTTGATGTAGTTGTCTTACCGTTTGTCCCTGTCACAAGAATCACATGTTTAGGCATATGAAATTTCTCAATGAAATGAGAATCCATTTTTAGAGCTAACCGTCCTGGTAAGGAACCGCCACGACCTACTGCAGTTAATGCTTTACGAACAATTTGAACTGCTACTAAACGTAAATCCATGTTTATTCCTTTCCTTTCGGTTTATAGAATTGACGATTCTCTAACGCAAATAGTTTTGGTGTCCATGTACCAGGCTTGATTGATGAGAAAGCCTGACTTAACATATTCAAACGTGCATCTAAGTTATCTACCAAATATAAAACTTCAGCTTCTTGTAGTTTAGGTAATACTGGCGATCCAAACTCCATCTTTCCATGATGGGAAAGAATCATATGATGTAACATGATTGTCTCTTCACAATCTTCTAGATGTTCCTTAGCAGCCACTTCTGTTAACCAACCATTCGCAATGGAAATGTGTCCTTCTAGTTTTCCTTCTAATGTATATTCCGTCGCAATCGCTCCACTCATCTCTGCTGTCTTACCAATATCATGTATTAATGCCCCAGAAACTAGTAAATCATAATCCAACTGTGGATAGTGCTTGCATAACATCTGGCACACTTCAACCATACTAATAGAATGCTCGCTGAGACCTCCTAAATAGTTATGATGAATTTGCGAAGCTGCTGGATATTCAATAAACTTTCTTCCAGAATGGATTAGCATTCCTTTCACTAACTTACGATATACTTCATTCTGAATAGAATCTAAAATTTCATGAAGCTTATGACTACGTTCTTCTTCACTTTGTGTACTTGAAATTACAAAGTCACTCATATTCAACGTAGATTGATCTAAGGGTTGAATGCGATTGATACGTATCTGTAAGTTATGATTATAGTCTAATACTTCAAAACTAACTTCTTGAACTAAACCAACTTGTACAATATCTTTATCTTCTTGTTTAACATCCCAAAACTTCCCATCAATAGTACCTGAACTATCCTGTACAACAAGAGATAGATATTGAGCGCCTTTATTTGTTGTACCATTCTTTACATCTTTTATTAATAGTGGTAAAACATATCTCTTGCCTACTTCAAATTCATTTATCTTCGTCATAACACCACTCCATTCTATCCATAACCGCATTAATATCTTCGCTATGAAATCCTTGTGTTACACAATAGCGATAAATACGTGTCTTTAAATCATATCCACGATATTTTCTTTCATACCGTTTCATAGCTTTACGCACTAACTTCTCTAATAGTACATCTTCATTTTCTTGATTTGCAGAATAATCTAACTCTGATACAACTTTCTCGATTGTACTGTTAGAATATCCTCTTGTCATCAGTTTATTACGTATAGTATTCTTCGTTTTTATGACTGATGACTTCTGACTTTGTCTTAAAATCTTTGTGGCATATGCTAATGCAAATTCATATTCTTTGAGTTTAGATTGTTCCATGCATGCAAGGATACAATCCTCCTTTACACCACGTTGTTTTAACTTGGAGACAATTTGCTTTGGACCATATAAGCTAGTTGCTAACGCTTGTATTTGTTCCTTACATAGCTTTTCATCATCCAGATACCCTTTTTGTATTAGCTTATCAATCAATACATTCACTTCTTGATAATCTGCAAGTTCTGTTTCTTTTAGCCATTTACGCATCTCATAAATCGTTCTATCTTTTAACGATAGCTTGCGTAAGCATCTTTGATATAACTGCTCAGAATCAATATGCTCTTCAAAGCTACATAACTGTGCCTTAGAAATTGTAATACCCTTTCTTAAACCATACTGAACATAATCATCTAGCGTCACTTTAATTTCTTTTGAGAAAGTTGGATTTAATTCTATCACTAGTTTTACATATTTCTTATGCAAGTCTACGCTACGAATGTAATACGATTCCAAAGCATCCTGATATTTTTTAAATACATCATTAAAGTCACATTGAAGAATTTCTTTTCCAAATACCGGAAGTTTCAACTGTGCCTCACAGAGATTGATGAGTGGATCATCAAACGTTGCTTGAAGAAGATCAAAATGAAACTCTCCTAATTCCATCACATCATTTAAATTCTTAAATGGTAAGAACAAAACTTTAGATTTCTTATCATATTTGAAGTTATCTCTAGCACAAGCAATCACGATAACATCTATCTTTTTTGCTCGTAACCATTGATAGAAGGATGAAATCTGACTTAATTTATCAAATGGATATTCATTTGTTAAAAATCCAATTCTCATCACTCACTCCTTCTATTAAAAAAGTACTCTTCAATATGTAACAATTATACTATTTTGACCACTCTATCACAACGAAACAGATAAGTTTCCAATCTTAACAAAGATTTTATATTTAGAAAATCATCACGACTTGTTCATATGATGTTCACATTCCACCGATATATTAAGAACAACCAAAGGAGGTTAACAAAAATGAACGGCACAAAACTATATCAAAAATTAGTAATTGTACCAATCGTAGCACTTGGCTTAGCAGTAGCCGGTTGCAACAAGCAAGCAGATAACGGGACAATAGAACCTACTACATCTGCAAATACTTCTACAACAACGACTACGGAAAAAAATACTACTCTTAACTATTCAAAGAATTCTCCTTTAGATACATCAAATATGTTTACGCAAACAGATCTTACACAGACTGTCGATACAACTAACGCAAAGAAGATAACTTTAGAAGATGGTAAGGATGTTACTATCGATGCAGCCGGCACTTATGTTATAACCGGTACAGCAAAGAATTCCACGGTAATTATTAACGCTTCTGCAGATGCAGAAGTACATCTTGTATTTGATAACGTATCTATTACAAATACAAATAAGCCAACTGTATATGCGGTCAATGCGAAAAACGTATATGTGACAACAACACAAAACTCCACAAATAACCTAAAGGTTACTGGTGAGTTTACTGAAGATGATGGAAATGACATTGATGCAGTTATCTTTGCAAAAACAAATATTACTCTCAATGGTTTAGGTACCCTAAATATCGATTCATCCGCAAATGGTGTTGAATCCAATAGCGACTTGAAGGTAACTGGTGGTACATACAATGTCAATACAACAAAGCATGGATTCAAAGCTCTTAACAGTATCCGTGTAGCAGATGGTACATTCAATATCAACGCAACAAAGGACGGCTTCCATTCTGAAAATGAAGATGATTTAACAACAGGATATGTATATATCGCTGGTGGTAACTTCACAATCAACTCCGAAGATGATGGTATCCAAGGAACAAGTATCACAGAGATTGATGGTGGTACATTTGATATCAATGCTGTTGAAGGAATTGAAGGTACTTACGTACAGATTAACGATGGTACAATCAAAATCTACGCTACAGATGATGGTATCAACGCATCTGAAAAGTCAACTAACTATGATGTACAGTTAGAAATCAATGGTGGTAACTTAGACATCACAATGGCTGAGGGTGATACAGATGCTCTTGATGCAAACGGTACATTAACAATCAACGGTGGTTATATCAATATCACAGCACAGTTTGCATTCGACTTCGATTTAACTGCTTCATTAAACGGTGGAACAGTTATCGTAAATGGAACACAAGTCACATCAATTACCAACTCCATGATGGAAGGTGGCGAAGGCCCAGGTGGACAACCAGGTCAAGGTGGATTTGGCGGTCCTAGATAACCATACACATTCAACTCTATGGAAACATAGAGTTGATTTTTATATGAAAAGGAAGGTCATATAACCTTCCCTAATTCTCTTTCTGTGCTTTAATAACTTTCATACGTGAGAACTCTTCACGTTCTTTTTCTTCCAAAGATTCAGTCATTTCTTTAATCGATGATTGATAACGAGGTATCACAACATTCTTTAAAGCATTCGCACGTTTCTGTGTTTTGGAGATTGCATTTGCGAGACGATAGATAGAGTTATCTACTTCTGCCAGTATTAATGTAATCTGTTTTACTTTCTGAAATTGAATGTACGCTTCATCGATACGTGATGAAGTACCCTCTAGACCGTATGGTACTTCTACACTATCAGGTTGGTGGTAGATAATATTAGGAACTTCAACCCCCATAACACTACGATATGTAAGTTTAATTGAATCATCTACTTTTATCTGTTCTGTGATAGCAGTAATCATACCACTCGACATATTTGCCTGTTGTAGTAAGTAGTATCCAGTTTGATAGGCACTAGTAATCTGTTCACGTAGAATCTTTACCTTCTCAACTTGAGACATCATTTCACGAATCAGGATATTACGCTTACGATCCATTAGTTCAAAGCCGTTTTGAGCAAGACCCAGGGATTTGCGGGCTTTGATAAGATTACCCTTTGTCGCAACTGCCTGCGCTGCCATAACTACTCTTCTCCTTTAATAATTAACTGAATCGTATGCTCAGCGTGTTCAGAGTCGTAGTTCGCTTCAATGATCTTAGGATCAAGACGATCTAACGCTTCCTTAGGAAGTAAGGATAGTAATGCCCAACCAAGTCCAAGTGTTTCCTTCATAGAACGATTAACACGATATCCCTGTCCTAGGAATATAGATTCAAATCTCTTACCGAACGCAATATATTGTTTATCTAATGGAGATAATTCATCTTCACCGATAACACTTGCTAGAGATCTTGCGTCCTGCACTTTTGCATAACATGCAAATAACTGGTTTGCAACATCTTGGTGATCTGCTCTTGTATAACCTTCACCAATACCATCCTTCATCAAACGGGATAATGAAGATAAAATTCCGATTGGTGGATTGATGTTATTAAGATATAGGTCACGATCTAATACAATCTGACCCTCTGTAATATAACCAGTTAAGTCAGGTACTGGGTGAGTAATATCATCATTAGGCATCGTTAAGATAGGAATCTGTGTAACAGAACCTTTTCCACCTTTGACGATACCTGCTCTTTCATATAAAGAAGCCAAATCAGAATACATGTATCCAGGGAAACCTTTACGTGAAGGAATTTCACCCTTAGAAGATGAGAACTCACGTACAGCTTCACAATACGCTGTCATATCTGTCAAGATAACAAGAACGTTCATATCACATTCATACGCAAGATATTCAGCAGCTGTTAATGCACAACGTGGAGTCATAATTCTTTCAAGGATTGGGTCATCAGATAAGTTAATAAACATACATACCTTATCCATTACACCTGTCTCTTCAAAAGAGCGTCTAAATGTATCTGCTACGTCATTCTTAACACCCATCGCACCAAACACGATACAGAAGTTTTCCGCATCTTGTCCTGTTAGTGATGCTTGTCTAACAATCTGGCTAGCAAGCTTATCATGTGGTAAACCTGAGCCAGAGAAAATAGGTAATTTCTGTCCACGAATTAAAGTATTTAATCCATCAATCGCAGAGATACCTGTATTGATGTAGTTACGTGGATATTCACGAGAAACAGGGTTTAAAGGCTTACCATTGACATCTTCATATTTATTGATGTAAACAGGTCCAAGGTTATCAATTGGATCACCTACACCATTAAATGTACGACCAAGAATTTCTTTGGATACACCTAATACCATTGGATGTCCTAATAACTTTGTCTTTGTATTGGTTTTACCTAATCCATCTGTTCCTTCAAACACCTGAATGATGGCACGTTCCCCTTCGATCTCAACAACTCTACCTTTACGTCTTGAGCCATTGTTTAAGAGAATTGAGACCATTTCTTCGTTTGAAACATTCTTTACATGATCCAATGCAACAAGAGAGCCTTGGATTTCATCTAAACCTAATAACTGTAAACTCATTGAAATCCTCCTCTCTTATTGAATTGATGCTAATGCAGCATCAATCTTCTCATTGTATGTATCGAGTAATGCTAGATTGTTATTTGGTACATCATATTTCATCTTGATAACTTCATCAAATACACCTGTCTGTGTCATAAGAGATACAGGAATATGCTTTTGAACATATGGTGTACATGCTTGTCTTAGGTAATGAATTACCTTTAACATCTTGTATTGTTTCTCAAGAGAAACGTAAGTATCTTCTGGATGGAAAGAGTTTTGCTGGAGGTATCCAACACGTACGACACGTCCAATCTCTAGTGTTAACTTTTGATCTTCAGGTAATACGTCCGAACCAATCAACTTAACGATTTCCATTAACTGTGCTTCTTCATGTAAAATAGACTGCATTTCTTGACGTAAGTCAATAAAGTCATGTGCTACATTCTTATCATACCAGCGTGTTAAATCATCAATATATTCAGAGTAACTGTCTGTCCAGTTTACAGCTGGATAGTGACGCATATATGCAAGTGATTTATCTAAGGCCCAGAAACTACGTACGAAACGTTTTGTATTCTGTGTAACTGGCTCTGAGAAGTCACCACCCTGTGGTGATACTGCACCGATTAAAGTAACAGAACCCTTCTTACCAGATAACGCATCTACCATACCCGCGCGTTCATAGAACTGTGCGATACGTGATGGTAAGTACGCTGGGAAGCCTTCTTCTGCAGGCATTTCTTCCAAACGGCCAGAAATTTCACGTAAGGCTTCAGCCCAACGAGATGTAGAGTCGGCCATAAGCGCTACATGATATCCCATATCACGATAGTACTCAGCCATAGTAACACCAGTATAGATAGACGCTTCACGCGCAGCTACTGGCATGTTTGAAGTATTCGCAATCAATACCGTACGGTCTAACAATGGCTTGCCAGACTTAGGGTCAATTAATTCTGCGAATTCTTCTAGAACCTGTGTCATTTCGTTACCACGTTCACCACAACCTACATAGATGATGATATCTGCATCACACCACTTGGCAATCTGGTGCTGAAGCATTGTCTTACCTGCACCAAATCCTCCAGGAATTGCAGAAGAACCGCCCTTAGCAATTGGGAACATTGTATCAATAACACGCTGTCCCGTAATCAAAGGAATTGAGATAGGCTCACGCTTGATAATTGGACGTGGGTTACGAATTGCCCACTGCTGCATCAATTTTACTTCAACCTCTGCCTCATCAAATTCACTCTTTACAACAAGTAATACATCATTAACAGTATACTCTCCACTTGGAAGTGCCTTTACAACCGTACCATTTAACCCAACTGGAATCAAAGAACGGTGTTCAATCAATGATGTCTCTGGAGTTGTAGCGAAAATCTGTCCTTCTTTAACAGTATCGCCTTCCTTAACTAACATTGTCACGTTCCACTTCTTTTCAAGATCAAGTGCAGGAACAGATTTACCTTCTGAAATGAAGGCGCCCTGTTCTTTTGCAATCTCATCTAGTGGTCTTTGAATACCATCATAGATATTACGTAAGATACCAGGTCCTAATGTAGCGTTTAATAAATGACCTGTTCCTTTAACTGGTTCATTTGGTCTTAATCCTGTTGTAGATTCATATACCTGAATCATTGTTTTATCTTCATCAACACGGATTACTTCACCTAGAAGTTCCTTCTCACCAACATACACCATCTCACGCATAGAGAAAGATTTCGTGTTGATGACGGAAATAACTGAACCATTAATTGAATAAATTACATCACTCATGATTGTCACTTCCTTCCGTAATGATGAATCCAGAATGTTCACGGAATAAGAGACGTGCTTCTTCAAGCTTTTCGCTCAAATCACAACGATATTCTAAACGATTTTCCAAATCTGAATATGTGAATCCACCAAAGCGGAAATATCCAGTTTGAACATTCGCTGTAATATTTTTCTCTTTTAATAATTCATTGAACAATTCTTCATCTTGTTTTCTAACTGTAAAAATACCTGTAGGTGTAACCTTGATAAGATTAATATTTTCTACTAGATATTCTTTATATTGGCTAGACTTAACAAAGTCTTCAATCTTCTTACTAGCACCTTCTAGCAATTGATTAATAAAATCCATACGGAGCTTTAATAAATCATGCTTGATCTTTAAAGTTTCTTGGGATAGCTGTGAAGAAGCACTTAAACGTAAATCGTTTGTTTCTTTTTCAAGATAGGCTTCTGTTTCCTTCTTTAGTCCTACAATGAAGTAATTCAACTGCTCATCATGCATCATTTGAATTTCCTTCATAACAGTTTCTTCAACTAAAGTAGATTGGTTCAGCATATCGGATTTAATGGATTTGATTATTTTCTCTTCAAATTCTTCCATTGCTCACCTCTATAGTTTTACGCCAATTGCCTCACTGATATAACGGTCAATTGTTTCGCCAATCTTAGCGGAACCATGACGGTCAGAAATCTCAGTAATTAATGGACGTTGTAATACTAATTTCTTTCTTGCGACAACATCAGCAACCTGTTCCATGGCTTTGGTTGTCATTAAGACAATCGCAATCTCTGGATCAGCAATTAACTGATTAAGTTTATCTAATATTTCTTGACGTTCATGTAATACGATACCTTCAAATCCGGCAAGACGCATTCCCATCAACGTGTCGGTATTATCACTAATACAATATGCTTTCATGCAGCTTCCTTAGAGTGCATTGATGATCAAGATAGAAATTAGCAAACCGTAAATCGCAACACCTTCACCAAGGGCAACGAAGATAATAGCACGACCGAAGTTGTCTCCATTTTCAGAAACAGCACCGATAGCAGCTGGAGCAGCAGAAGCAACGGCTAAACCCGCACCTAAACAAGCACCACCAACAGAAAGACCGGCAGCGATAAATCCTAAACCTTTAGCTAAATCACCTGTAGCAGCAGTCTTGCTAGCCTCTTCAGCTAAAGCAGTATATGAGTGAGCTTGGAATAATAATACAACTAAGAATACACCAGCAAAGATAGCAACCTGTGCAAGAATTCTTGTCTTCGCATTTGTAGTATTGATACCTTTACGTAATAGGATCCATAGTGGACCAACAACTAAAATAACAGCAACTAATGGTAATAAAATTTCTTTTGTAGATAATAACATGATTTCTCCTCCTAAGTGTTTTATTCTGCATCTTCGGCAGTATATGCCTGATATTTAATTCCACCACCGTTATAGTAACGGCTAAACATTTCGTAGTATTCCAAACGTAATGTCTGAATACCAACGATCAAACCTTCTAACGCCATAACAAAGATATTACCAAGTACTGCAATGATAATACCTGCATTACCTGTCATCTTTACAAGCGTCATTACAACAAGCATCATGCCTGCATGGCTTAATACGAAGCCACCAACACGCAGATATGACATGGAGTTTGTAACAAAACTCAATAATATTTCAAATGTTTCAAAGAAACTCATCAGGAAGTAATTTCCCCAGCCATCCTCTGGCTTGAATGAGTGTCCTTCAAACTTTCTTTCAAAAGCTTCCTTCATCATAAATAAGATGACTGGAACAACAATAAACGGAATGACAAACAATGGTTTAAGTACATTCACCTTAGCCACAACTAGTAACACAGCAGCCACAATGATAAATCCATAGAATACAAATCCGGCAACACCATTTTGTGAGAACAGGAATTCAGCCCACTCTTTCTTGCGAGCACGATTCCACATATTCATAATCATCGTCACTAAGATAAGTACTGCACCAATCGCAATCGCACCAATTAGAAGTACCATCGTACTTGAGGAAGCCATAACTTCAAATAGTTTATCTCTTACACCAAATAAGGATTGGTGAACCGGGTTTAATAGCGATTCATGTCCGAATACAGAGCCAAACAGGAAGCCAAAGATTGATGATGTAATACCAACTCTACCAACAATACCAAATAACTTACCCTTCTTTTCGAATAAGAAACCAAGAATCATCAGTACAAGTCCTTGGCCAAAATCACCAAACATGATACCAAACAAGATACAGTACGTGATTCCAATAAAGACTGTTGGATCAAAATCATCATATGCAGGTAGTCCATACATCTCAATGAATAATTCAAATGGTCTAAAGAACCAACTATTCTTTAATAGCGTTGGACACTTGATATCTTTTACTTCACTTGGCTCTTTAATTCTAAAGTCAACTGGTAGTCCGCTAAAGGCTGCTTTGTATGTTTCAACATCAGAAGCCTTTACAAATCCACTAAGAATTTGTTTCTGGTCTAGCACTGCAACATATGGATACATATTGCAGATAGAACTTTGACGTACACAATAGGAATACATATCAACCATCTTGATACGGCATTGTTCTACTCTTTCCTGAATATCAAACTTTGGAATTGTGATTGGTTCAAAGAATAAACTTTGGAAAATCTTGAAAGTTTTAGCAGCGTAAGTATCACTTGTTACATATACAAGCCACACATATTGTGCGGTGGAATGTAAACGATGTAATACAAACATCTCTTCACGATACAAGGACAACTTCTTAAAGCTATCCATTGGTAATCTACCAAAACCAAAGTTTAGATAGTTACATGCATGCATCTTTTCAAAGTTTAATACACTTAATTCCTTTAAAGCCTTTTCATCATCAGGTGATAATGTTTCGTTTTGTGCAACATTATCTAAACCAAACTCTTCATTTAATTCTTTAATATATGCTTCAATCTCAGCATTGGTATAACTAGATGTAATCTTTTCCTTTACGTTTAAATCACATCCAACTGCATGCGCAATACTCTTAAATGTCTGTACGTAATCCTGATATGGATTTTCTGTACTAATGACGCTTCCATTGTTATCATCATTGATAATTTTGGTTGCTATCACTGGCTGTAACAGACCTGTGTTCATCCCTGCCAGTAACATTTCATCTCGATGTTCTGGGTCTGTGCATGCACTGACGAACTTCATTTTTTCTATAGCCATGTGCAATCCTTTCTTAATAAATCAGCAGTGCTTTCACACGCTCTTGTGGAATCTGATATCGAACACTTTCGATAATATCAATAACATTCTGAATCTCAATATCCGCTAGTAATACATACGCTAATAATGAAAGATTCGGGTCTGTATCTGTACGAATGAAATGTGCACTCATATTGAACGTAATACGTTGTGCGTAATGTTCAATATAAAGGAACTTCTGATTCGATAGATACGCTTTATATCTCGATTTCTCTAAGCGCTGAATTACTTGTTCGGCAGTGTCATTGTCAACCATGTCGTATAAATCTTTCATTCTAAAGAAACAACAATAGTCAGCTAGCATCTGCTTAATGAATTCCTTGGAAACAGTAAAGTACTTCTTCAAACGATAAATAATCGCGATATTCTCTAACTCAATACGAGATAAGATAATTTCTTTCATCTTTTCCTTCGAGGTAGTATTAGAGTACTTTTCAATCGTCTCCAAACACGTTGCATAATATCTAGTTCGTAAGGAATGTTCCAAGTTGATAAAATCCATATCCTCTAAGGATTTTTGTTCATACTTCTTTAATACCTCATAATAAGAAGTATCCTTCAATAACATCAATACATCTTGGAAAGAAGCACTATCGGCCAATTCCTCTAGTGGAAACGAAGTATAACTTCCGATATATAGCGGTAACTTAGAAATCATATTTTGTCGTAACATTTCATTATCCTGATCAGATAATGAGTGTAACTTCATCAAAATCAATTCAATTTCAGTTTCCATGACCGCAATATGACCAAAATGTTTTGCGTTATCATCCGCATAGCGAATCAACTTTGCAAACCGATTGAATACACCTGTACGAAGTAAAACTTCTAACTGTCCACGATGTATCGCCTTTGGATTAATTCCTTCCAAGGACTCTTTGTAAAGAGGTTGTCCTTGCAAAAATACTGCAATATCACCAACCGTCTTTTTTTGCAACATCGTCGCATAATCAACAGGTTTCAAATGTTCTGCAAGCATCGCTCTCGCCTTAGCGGTAATCGCATTACTTGATTTGCTCATTCGCTACTCCTGTTCTCTTTTTCCAACTGTATAATCCGCAATCATTTGAATCCAACGTTCCTTATTTGCGTTAAACATGTCAGTGATACGTTTTGATTCTTTTTCATACATTGCTTTTGCTTCTGCTTGTTTCTTCTCATGAGTTGTACGAATTTCTTCACGCATTGATGTAACCTGTGCCTCTACGTTGGCCCAAGCCTCATCCGTCAGTTTCTTTTTCTCCTGCTCAATTGCCTGCTTCAATTTGTACTTCAATTCATGGGCATTATTAATCTTATTGCGAGTTTCTTCATCCATCTTAATAAGATCTTGAATCACTTCTATTTCCATAGTTACCTCCCATAAACATTAGCGCCTATAATTATAGCCCTTTTCATCTAAAAATTATAGTTGATTCAATGATAAAACGTACTAACTCTACCCAGTTTTCTATATTTTGAAAAAGAAAGCAGTTACAAAAAAGACATCCACTACAGTAGATGTCTAGTTTCATTTCAATTCATGTGTAAGATATTCAAATAGCGCAATACATCCCTCTTCAATTTCACGATATGCTGTATCGAAATCACCACTATACCAAGGATCAGAAATACCTCTATGAACACCTGTATATTCTAGCAGTAGATGTATCTTTCTATCTGGATCATTCTGATATATTCGTTGCATGTTACGAATATTCATTTCATCCATACCAATTAACAAATCATAATATGCATAATCCCTCATAGTGATTTGACAAGCTCTTTTTTCATCACAGTTTATACCATGTTCATATAGTTTCTGTTTCGCAGCTGGATAAACCGGATTACCCCTACCATTCCATATCTCTTCCGAACTAGTCGCAGCAGAAGCTATCTCAAACTTATCACTTAGACCAGCATCACTGACTAGTTTATGAAAGATATACTCCGCCATTGGCGAACGACAGATATTTCCATGGCAGACAAATAATACCTTCATTGTCATAACTTACTCATTCTTCCCCTGTATAAGTTCTCTTGTAGTATTCCTTACAAATAATAGATACTAAGATAAATACAATAATAGCAATGATAATACCAGTAAATAGATAAGAATTAATGAAACTTGCAATTACAGCAATTACCAACAATAAATCCTCCGCAATCAAAAATGCTTGACGTTTAGACATTAGTTCAATCTGACGACATCTTTCATCATGCATCTCATTATATAAACGCATCAAATCTTTTTCATTCTTCATCGCTTTATAATTCCTTGCAATAGTACACCCAGCACCTATGGTTATTACAATAAATAGCCCCGTATACAATCCGTTCATATAGTTAGCAAAGTGACTATCTGCATATGATTTCGTCAAATATCCGAATCTATTTACAACAAGAATCAATACTGAACATAAAGCAATCACTATCCAAATATTTGTATATTTTTGTAATTCCTGTTTTGCCTTTAATAATTTCTTATCCATGTTTATTCCTCTTCCTCTAATTCCGAAAAATCAAATACTTCTTCAATACTTAATGAAAATTGCTTCGCAATCTTATACGCTAGCGGTAATGATGCAGTATACTTCCCTACTTCAATTGAAGTTATCGTCTGTCTTGTCGTACCGACCAAATCCGCAAGTTCACCCTGAGATAACTTATGTTCCTTTCT
>CAURLC010000014.1:0-57017 GCA_963525775.1 uncultured Solobacterium sp.
TACCTCAAGATTTCTCATTGCGGTACCCCAACCCCAAGTAATTTTAGAGCGCCAGTAAAAGCACCTGCATGCAGGTGCTTTCTTTATTCTGTATATAAGCTTCTTAGACGTTGTAATTCATTTCGATTGATATGAAATTCTTTCTCGAAATATGCTTCAACACTTCCATATTCATTAAAGATTGCGTATAATACAATCTTTCCAATCTCTTCTGTTACACCAAATGTCATACGGTCTAACTCTTCACGTTCAGGATGTGCGAGAATGATATCTTTATCTTCTTCTAACTTCTTTTGAATTGCGTCACGTTGATATACATTCGTCAAAAGATAATCTTCTAATACAATTTCTCGATCAACACCTAACGCAAGTAAGATTAACATGCATGCTACACCTGTACGGTCTTTACCACTAGCACAATGAATTAAGATAGGCACATCACCTTTTTGAATATGTTCAAACAGAATACGGAATGCTTGGTTATTAAATGGCATTCTTGCATAATAGTTCTTGAGTAATGCAAGTTGTTCCCTACCACCTTCACCAATACGATTCATTCCTTCAGTTGAGAAGTTAATTTCTTCGCCACCTTCAGAAACGGCTCCACTATGTTTAATCATCAAGATATTTGGAAGTTCTGGATCTGGTCTTTGTGAGATTTCTTCATTAGAACGAAGGTCCATAATGGCACATAACCCTAATTGCTTGAGTGCTTCAAGTTCTGATTCATTCATGCGGAAAGGTGCACCACTACGATAGAAAATATTATCTTTTACAGTCTTACCCTCAGTTGTCATATAACCACCGAGCTGCCTAAAATTTAATTTATCTCGAAACCTAGTATCTTTTATCATCGTTATCTATCCTCAATGTTATGGTATCATACCATGATTTATGAATCTAACATATATTGATGCCCAACATGTGATAAAATAATGTGGCAATAAAACAATCAATAGAAATGAGGTTTTCATGACAGATCGAATTCGAATTTTAGCCACTTCTGATGTGCACGGGTACATCTATCCACACAGTTACGCTGACGGTTCCAGTAAAGATATCGGTTTAGCTAAAATCAAAAGTTTAGTTAATATTCTTCGTGATGAGAATACACTCGTATTAGATAACGGTGATGTTCTGGAAGGTTCTCCTTTAATGTACCATCACTTTGTAAAAACACCAGATGAAGTCAGTCCTATCACACGTGCCATGGCTGATTTAAACTACGACTATATCAATGTTGGTAATCATGACTTTAATTATGGAGAGGAAGCTTTGATGATGCACCTACAGAATGTTGGTGCCCCATGTATTACTTCTAACTTCTTTTACCACGGTAAACCGTTTGGCCCGAACTATGTTATTCGCCAAGTTGCTGGTAAGAAGATTGCGATTTTTGGTATCGTTACCCAATATATTCCAAATTGGGAAAAGAAATCTCACATCAAACATATGCGTTTTGTGGATGCTTATCTTTCTGCCGAAGCGACTGTAAAACTTATTAAACGTCTAGAAAATCCTGACTATATTATCTGTATGTACCATGGTGGATTTGAACGTGATCTCGTTAATGGAAGATTGACGGAAGAAGAAACAGGCGAAAACGAAGGATATAAGATTCTTAGAAATATTCGTGGTATCGATGTTATGATTTCAGGTCACCAACATCGTACAGAAGCTGGCAAGTTATATGATACTTACTATACACAGACAGCTGCTAATGGGGCTGAACTTGCATGTATCGATATCTATCCAGACAACAATACAATCGAGCCACGTATCCTAAAGGCAGATATTGACGCTGACCCTGACATGTTAAAGCTATTTGAGAAAGATGAAGCTACTTGCCAAGCATGGTTAGACCAAACACTTGGCACAACAAATGTTGATTTACGTGTTACTGATGAATTTGATGCACGTCTACACAAATCACAGGTCATCACTTTCCTCAATAAAGTCCAACAGGAAAAAACAGGTGCTGATTTAAGTTCCAATGCCCTCTTCCTTGGCGCAACTGGCTTTGGTAGAGATATTACGATGCGTGATTTAGTCAGTACGTATGTCTATCCAAACACTACAGTTGTAAAGAAGATCACCGGTAAGATTCTACGTGAATATCTTGAAAAGACAGCAGAGTTCTGGATGATTCATAATGAACATATCGTTGTAAATCCATCCTACGATTGGCCAAAACCACAACACTATAACTACGATATGGTTGATGGCATTGAATATACAATCAAAGTTTCAAATTCTGTAGGTCATCGTATTACATCTCTAACATACCAAGGTAATGATGTAACAGATGATATGGAATTTACGATTGCAATGAATAACTATCGTGCAGCGGGTGGCGGAAACTACAATATGATTAAAGAAGCTCCTACTGTTTCTACGGATCTTTCAAGCATGGTTGAACTTCTTGCGAATTATATTCAAGAACACAAAGTCATTGACTTTGAACCTGTAAACAATATTACAGTGATTAAATAATCATTATCCAAAAAAAGAATGAATCATTTATTTGATTCATTCTTTTTCTTATCTGTTTTATCTGGTAAGAAGAAGATCTGTTCTCCATCCTTAGAGAACATGTAGTTAGAACGTGCATAACTCTCTACATAATCTGGATCTTGGAGTTTTGTCTTTTCTTCAACCAGCAATTCGTTTTCCTCTTGCATTTGAGCAAGCTTTTCCTTCGCTTCTGCCATTTGTTTACGTAACTGTAGCGTTGTCATGACCTCTCTTCCAACCGCTAGTAACATAGCCATCGCTAGGCCAAGTGCGATTAATGCGACGAATTTCGAATTTAGTTTCTTCTTTCTCTTCTTTGCCATGTCTTCCTCAATATAGTTTTTATAGCACTATTCTGTTTCCACTTCAAGTGGAGCGGATATCTTTTCCTCCGAGATAATCTCATAGAGTTCGGATGCGTCTTTCTTCTTTTTAACTTCTTCAATCGATAATACACGTACAGTGAGTTTACGATTTCCAAATGTAATTGACACAATGTCACCTGCTAATACTTCATGTGCGGGCTTTACAATACGGCTATTGATTTCAATACGTTGATTGACAGCCAACTCTTTAGAAACCGTTCTACGTTTAAGGATACGTGATACCTTTAAAAACTTATCAATTCTCATTTCTCATTGACTCCTTTGCGGCATAAATAATCTTGATTGCCAGGGAAATATTCTGTGAGTTCTTTGGTAGGATGACGATGATTGTACCATTTGTATAACGTAAAGTCGCATCCTTGGATATCTTTGTGATCTTTTCAAAGAGTTTTACACCATCTGCTCTTTGTGAAAAGAGTGGAGAGAAAGTTAATTCTGTCTGTCCTCGAATTTCTCGATAGTTTTCTACAATCGGTTCTTCTAATGCTAAGTCTAATTGTTTCTTTAGGAATAATGTACTGACTTCTTTTGGTAACTTACCATATTGATCAATGACATCATTCTTATAGGCTTCTAGCATCTTCTCATCTTTGATTGCGTCAATACGTTGATACATATCCAACTTATCAAAATCATCTGGTGCAAACTCCTCTGGAATATAGCTTGTTGTTTGAATATTGGTCTTTGGTTTTGGTGTAAGGTCTTCTTGTTTGCGACCATCTTTCTTGGCTTGGATCGCTTCTTCTAGCATTTCAATATACATATCAATACCTACAGTATCAATAAAACCAGATTGGTCTGAACCAAGTAAGTCACCCGCACCACGGATCGTTAAATCTCGCATCGCAATCTTATATCCACTACCTAAGCGAGCAAACTCTTTGACTGCAGTTAATCTCTTTTGAGCAACCTCAGATAATTGTCTACGTGGTGGAATTAGTAGATATGCATATGCTAGACGGTCGCTACGTCCAACTCTTCCCTTAATCTGATAAATCTGTGCTAAGCCAAAATCTTGCGCATTATCCACAAGAATCGTATTTACATTTGGAATATCAATTCCATTTTCAACGATTGTTGTACATACAAGAATATCAAGTTCTTTCTCGATAAATCTCTGCATGATATCCTCAATCTCTTCTTTGCCAAGTTTACCATGGACGATTCCAACTCTAGACTCCGGCACAAGACTTTGAATGTTTCTTGCGATGTTATAGATTTGGTCAATATTGTTATGAAGATAGAATACCTGTCCATTACGCGATAGTTCTTTTTGTATTGCGTCGCGGATTAAATTCTTATCTTTTTCTACGACATAAGTTTGTACACTGTATCGATTTAATGGTGGTGTTTCTAATAAAGATAAAGAACGAATTCCTACAAGAGACATCTGTAGTGTACGTGGAATTGGTGTAGCACTGAGTGACAATACATCTACCCCATTCTTTAATTCCTTTATCTTTTCTTTATGTTCAACGCCAAAACGTTGTTCCTCATCTACAACTAGTAGTCCAAGGTCCTTAAACTTTACATCCTTGGATAGTAAACGATGTGTACCGATAATAATGTCTACCTTACCTTCTTCCAGCTCCTTCAGTACTTGTTTTTGTTCAGCTGGACTAACAAAACGGTTTAATACTTTTACTGTAACTGGAAATTCCTGGTAACGTTTTTTGAAGGTATGGAAATGTTGTTCAGCGAGGATAGTAGTTGGACATAATACTGCGACCTGTTTGTTATCACAAATCGCTTTAAACGAAGCACGAATTGATACTTCTGTCTTTCCAAAACCAACATCACCACAGACGAGACGATCCATTGGTTTATTACTTTCCATATCCTTCTTGATTTCCGCAACCGCCTTTTCTTGGTCAGGTGTTAAATCAAAAGAGAAGGAATTTTCAAACTTCTTTGTCATATCATTATCTTTTGAAAAGGCAAAACCGATATGTTGTTCGCGATTGGCATAGAGTGATAATAAACGTTCTGCGATATCTTCGACATTACTTTGAAGACGCTGCTTTGTCTTCTCCCAATCACCAGAACCAAGTTTATTTAGCTTCGGTACAACCCCTTCTCTTGATACAAACTTACGCACAAGGCGGAATTGTTCTAGCGGTACTAATAACTCTGTATTACCACGATAGATAATCTTCAAGAAGTCTCTTTTCACTTTTTGAATCTCGCGATTTTCAATGCAGATATATTGTCCAACACCATATTGGGCATGGACAACATAATCCCCCGGTTGAAGTTCATCATAACCATGAATGACTTCCGCATTACGGAACTTATTCTCATATCTACCTTTGTGGTGATGATAAGCAAAGATTTCCGCAGCTGTATACACCTTAAGATTTTCATCAACGAGATAGAATCCCTGCGCAAAAGTATTTGTATAGATGTTGATACCTTCAACAGGTTCCTCATCATCTGATAATAAATGATATGGTAATTTTATCTCTACACATTTATCAATAACTGTTACAACTTCTTTTTCCGATAACGCTAAAACAACTGGCATCGGCTGATGAATTAGTAATAGTTTTTGTTCGAGGGTTTCATTTGGAATATGTAATTCTTCGATATTGGCTACATTCTCTGTGAAAGGATCTTCTACAACTTTCTTACCGTACTTTGAAAGACTGTGGATATCATGCCACATCGCAAACTTCGGTAACATCTTCTCTTCTTGAACCATCTCTTGAATGTAAGTGATTGTTTCCTCATTCAACTTTTTAGCAGAATCCAGAATGAGTTGTTCGTCGGAATAAACAATCAGTGGATTTTGCATGTAATCCCAGATTCCTGCCGTCTTTGACAGTAATGACATATAGGAATACATATGGGAGGAAAACACCTTTTCACGTAATGCATGTAAGTCTGATTCAATTTCAGCAGTTAAGATTGGTTTATTTTCTTTCGATAATAATTCTTCAGATTTACTACAGATTTCTTCAATCTGTTCATCTGTAAAAAATACATCACCTGCTGGAATGATCATAACTGAATCAATCTTTTCAACTGTTTTTTGTGTAGCTACATCAAAGAAACGAATTGATTCAACTTCTGTATCAAAAAACTCAATACGAATTGGAGAGTCATAGTTAATCGAATATACATCGACGATACCACCTCTTGCGGCAAAGGTTAATGGTTGGTCAATGTGAGAAGTCTTTTGATATCCACCCGATAATAATTTTTGTTTGAATGCATGCATGTCCAGCGTATCGCCTGTTTGAATCTTGATACAACGATCTTTAAAATCTTCTGGAAATGGTAATTGTCTTAACAAAGCGGATGGACAAGTAATGACTACCTGATTTGGATTTGATAAAAGTCCTGCTAAGGTCTCTACCTTTTGGGCAGTTAATTCTGGACTAGATGCGATAGCTTCTACGCGTAACGATTCATCCGCACCAAAAAGAGCACAATCTTTTTCATCTAAGAGTGTCGCAATCCTCTCATATAAACGTTGTGCTGTATAGAGATTCTGTTTTACAACCAGAATTGGTCTAGGCTTCTTTTGGAAGGAAGTCGCAATGACTAACGCTTCTTCAATCAAAGAAGTATACGGAATTGGAGACTTTGCATAGTCCAACAGTTTTACAGCTGGATTATTCTCCATTCTTTCATATAACCAATTTGGAATTTTTTGTATTGAACTCTTCAAGTAATCTCCTTTTTGTGTCTTCTTATTTTATCATCATTACCCTTTGAAAAACAGAAGAACACTTAACTAGTCTTTTTCAAAGAAATAAAAAATTGCCACAAATCATGGCAATTTAACTTACTTTTTCTTCTCTTTGATGTTGTATTTGTTCATCACTTTATCTAAAGGTTCATTGACCCAAGCAGCAGCCGCATCTGCAGCGATAGAGATGATTCGTTCAAACTCTTCACGTTCAGCCTTTGGGACTGGGGACAATACCCAATCAGGAACCTTCGCATGATTGCCTGGCTCACTATGTCCAACACCAATACGTACACGTGCAATTTGGTCCGTCCCTAATGCGTTGATGATAGACTTCATACCCTTCTGTCCACCACCAGAACCATTCTTGCGAATACGCAATGCGCCAACTGGAATATCCATGTCATCATGTAAGATTAGAATATCCTCTGGCTGTAACTTATAAAACTTTACAGCTTGTGAAATTGCGCTTCCCGATTCATTCATATATGTAAGTGGCTTCATGAGTGTTACTTGTTCGCCATTGATTCTAACACTTGCGATAAGTGCATTCCACTTCTCAGATGTAATGGAAGTTCCTAGCTTTTCAGCTAATTTATCCACAGCTAAAAATCCACTGTTATGTCGTGTCTTTTCGTATTCCTTGCCAGGGTTTCCTAAACCTGCAATTAACTTCATTACTTCTTATCCTTCTCTTCTAAATCCGCATCTGTTAATTTTTCTAAAACCATTGTCTCGGATAAATTTTCAGATGGTTTCTGATCTAGCTTTTCAATATCACTATCTGTTAACTTCTCTAATACCATTGTCTCAGATAGATTTTCTTCAGAATTAGATTTCTTGTTTTCTACAACTTCTTTTTCAACAGGTTCCTCTGTTGTATTATCTAAAGTAATATCTAGACTTTGAATCCATCTCTTACCAACACCTGTTTGTGCAAATTGTTCTAACATTGGTTTCATTTCTTCTAATTTTTCAAACTTAGCTTGGTCTTGATAAATCTTATAGAGTGTAGCGTTTGCGAGATTCTTATAGATACCAATCATTGTACGTGAATAGATATAGCCTTCATAATCACCTTCAAGTAACTTTTCAAAGAATGTCTGACCGCGATCCTCTTTTGAATCATAGTATTTATCAAACTGATCAGATAATGCTTTTGATAGTTGATTTCCTAATATCTCTTCATATGGCTGTAACTTTGCATGCATGGTTGTGCGTAAATCATCTCTACCTACATGATGCAATACATTTGGAATTGCTAGATATAGATAGAAGAATGAATCTTCATTTGTGTCGATTGACTTAACACCTTTTTTATCTTCAATTAACGAATCAATATCTAGTTCTTCTAAAGTAGAATCAAATTCACTAAAATCTTGGTGATATGCACATCCCCAAAGTTTTAATACACGTCCTTTATTGGCAAACTCTGGATCATTCACCGTTGAAATCAATTGATCAACGCGGTTAAAGAACATTTCCTTTTCATTGATTAGACGTACTGCATCAATAATCATCTTATTCTTGCCATTGCGCTTTGATGAAAGAAACATCTTAATTACTAAATATGCGATTGCAAAATACATTGCGAATGTCACTAATCTTGCTGGATTCATATTTTATTCCTCCCGTACCTATTTATATATTATACAGAATAATCCTATACTTGTTCAAAATTTGCGAATCATTTGTTATATGGTAAAATACCTATGCATATTTAATATATAAAGGAATATATAAAGGAAAAACGTTATGGAAAACGAAAAGAAGATAAAAACGAGATTTCTCAGTGTTCCGACACTGCTTAAGTTCTTATTACTTGTATCTGTATGCTTATTCTGCGTAGCCATCTATGTAAATAGTCATCCAGAATTACTGAAGAAGACAACGCCTACACCAGAACCTACAACAGCTGCTTCAACGGTTGAACCTACGGCATCTGCTTTACCAGCCCATTTAACAGATCCAAACAGTGTTACGGTATTGGTTGATAAAAATCACTCTCTAGCACGTGACTTTGTTCCAACAAACTTAGCTACTCCTTATTTACAGAGTACTGCGGATGTCATCCAAATCCGTCAAGATGTTGGTGATGCGGCTAAATCTATGATTTCTGCTGCGGAAGCTGCTGGTATTAAGTTATATGTAACTGCTGGATACCGTTCTTATGATGACCAACAAACACTTTATGAGGACCGTGTTAGTAAGTTGGGTGAAAAAGAAGCTTCTGATACAACCGCAAAAGCTGGTTATAGTGAAAACCAAACAGGTTTAGCACTCGACTTCACAGATACAGCAACTGGCACAAGCTCTGTAGATTTCGCAAATACACCTGCTGGTAAATGGTTATATGAGAATGCACATTCTTATGGCTTTATTCTACGTTACCCTGATAAGAAACAGGATATTACAGGATATTCCTATATGCCATGGCACTATCGTTATGTTGGTACAGATGTTTCTAATGCAATGTATGAACAAGGTGGATCCAATTTAACATTTGAAGAATTTTATCAGATAACAAAGTAGAAAATCTCTACTTTGTTTTTTATATGTGTAAAAATTAACAAATGAGTTTTTCATCTATTTTCATTCTAGCGTTGACATTTTTCACTTCAAAAAGTATTATTTATGAGCATATGTTCAATATATAGTAATTTGGAGGTGGCATGAATGAAGAGAACATACCAACCAAGCAAGAAAAAGAATAAAGCTACACACGGCTTTAGAGCCCGTATGGCTACTGTGGGTGGACGTAAAGTTATCAACAGACGTAGAGCTAAGGGAAGAAAGGTCTTATCTGCTTAAGAAGCCACCATTGGTGGTTTTTTTCTTACTGTAGAGGTTAGAGATGAAAGTAAAGAATCGAATTAAAAAAGCGGAAGAATTCCAATCTATGATTAAAAAGGGGGCAAAGGTCGTTAATCAGTCGTTTGTCATCTATCATCAGCCTAAAGAAGGAGATGAAGCTCGTATTGGAATTTCTGTATCTAAGAAGCTAGGAAATGCCGTACATCGTAACCTATATAAACGTCAGGTTCGTATGATGTGCCATGAATTAGTTGATTTTAAAAATACAAATTACGATATGGTCTTGATTATCCGCTTCAACTATTCTTCTCTTAGCTATGAGGAGAATAAAAATAACTTGGAAAAACTATTAATAAAGGCTAAAATTAAATAGTTGAAACATAAGGAGAAAATATGAAATTTACCCCTCGTACAAAGAAACTACTTGCCTTGATGGCAATTGTGACAATCGTAGTGACAGCTACAGGTTGTACAGCTCCAAAAGATGCTAACGGACACATTATTTTGATTTCTGAAAGCACAACATTTGGTGAAATCTTCCAAACTGAAAACTGGTTTAATGCCTTATTTGTTTGGCCACTCAGCTGGGTATTAAACAAATTAGCACCAGTCATCACAGTAGGTGGTGCAATCGCTATCGTTACTGCGGTTGTAAATGGTTTACTAGCAGTATTTACATTGAAGTCTCAGATGGGTATGCAAAGAATGCAAATGTTGCAGCCTGAGTTAAACAAGATTCAACGTAAGTATGAAGGTCGTGATGATCAAGCATCTAAGATGCGTATGGCTCAAGAACAACAGCAGTTAATGAAGAAGTATGATGTTAACCCTGGTTCTATGATGTTAGTACAGTTTATCCAGTTACCAATCATCATGGCAATGTTCATGGCTATCCAACGTGCAGAAGCAGTTGTCAATGGTACATTCTTAGGAATGAACCTACAGGTAAAGCCTAGCGAAGCATTTGGCTTACTATTTAAAGGTGATTTCAGTGGATTACCATACATCATCTTGTTCTTATTAATGGCTGTTACACAGGTAGTATTAGTATTATTACCAATGTACTTCCAAAAGAAGAAGGCTGCTGTAGAAGCTGCGAAACATCACCGTAAGCCGGAACCTACAAATAACCAAAACGTTATGATGCAGATGTACATGATTGTTATGGTACTTGCATTCGGTTTAATGTGGCAATCAGGTATGTCCTTATTCTGGTTTATCCGTAACATCGTAGATATTATTAAGACAATTATTGTCCAAAATATCATGGAGAACAATTCACAGAAAGAAGGCTTACAATAATGCAAATCTATACTGCAAAAACACTTGAAGAACTTCTACAAAACGCTGCTGAAGAAAAGGGAGTTACAATCGATGAATTAGAATATACTGTTGTGGAAGAAAAAAAGGGATTATTAGGAATTGGTAATTCTGTATCCGCAAAGGTATTCTGTGCCGAAGATGTTAAGGAATTTATCTTTGATTACTTAGGTGAATTCTTTACACATATTGATTTAGATATTGAGGTTGCTTTAGAAGAACTAGATGATAGTTATGTTATCAATCTAAATTCCGATAACAATGCTATTCTCATCGGTAAGATGGGTAAGACATTAGCTGCATTTAATACAGTATTACGTGCTGCTGTTAACTCTGAATTTGAAAAGCGTATTGACGTATTGATTGATATCAACCACTACAAAGAAGAGCGTTATTACAAGATTCGTTCAATGGCAAAGCGTATCGCAAAACAAGTACAACGTTCAAAGGTTGATGTAGAACTTGATCCAATGCCAAATGATGAAAGAAAAGTCATTCACAAGGTATTAGGCGATTGGCATAACATTAAGACAGAATCAGAGGGCGAAGGAAGTTATCGACACATCTGCATTCGTTATGTCGCTGATGAACCTCAGGAAGAAATTCCAAATATGTCTGAATAAGAATTCCTTAAATGGAATTCTTTTTTATTGTCGTATATAAAATTTTATAAAATGAAATATATATTACTTGTTTGAAAAAAGTGATAGGTTTATAATTATATTAGTGAAATTAATCACAAGTATTTACCGGTAATACCTATGATAATTCCATATAATTCATTTAAAAAAGGAGATAAATTTTATGTCTGAAACGCAAAAGGAGACAGTAGGTTCATTCATTTTAAAGGTCTTAAATGGCGCAACAATCGCAATTGTTGTCGCGTTAATTCCTAACGCAATTCTCGCTACATTCTTAAAACCATTCGCTTCAAATCCATTATTTGCCAATTGGTTACATATTGTTCAAGTATTCCAGTACTTCACACCTTTAATGGCAGGTTATTTAATTTCGATGCAGTTTAAACTGAATCCAATTCAATCCTCTTGTGTAGGTGGTGCTGCCTATATCGGATCTGGAGCCTGGAAATTTGTAGAAGTTACAATGGATGGAAATGTTACTAACATCTTCCGTTTAGCAGGTATTGGTGATGTTATTAACACAATGTTAACAGCCGCTCTAGCAATTCTAGTTATTCGTTTAATCAGTGCTAAACTTGGTTCTCTTAACCTCGTATTCCTTCCAATTATTGTTGGAACAGGTGTTGGTTGGGTAGGTACTTTAACACTTCCATACGTTTCTATGATTACTTCTCTGATTGGACAGGGAATCAACTCATTTACAACATTACAACCAATCTTGATGAGTATCTTGATTGCGATGTCATTCTCATTAATTATCATCAGTCCACTTTCTACCGTTGCGATTGGTTTAGCAATCGGTTTAACAGGCATTTCATCTGCTGCCGCAGGTATGGGTGTAGCTTCCGCTGCTGCCTTACTTGTATGGGCATGTGCAAGAGTGAATAAACCTGGTGTTCCTATCGCCATTGGTTTAGGTGCGATGAAGATGATGATGCCAAACTTCCTAACAAATCCTATTATCGGATTACCAGTTGCGATTACCGCCGCAATCAGTTCTCTCAGTGTACCAATCTTCCAGATGGTCGGAACCCCAGCATCTGCAGGATTTGGCTTTGTTGGCCTTGTTTCTCCATTAGCTGCACTTAATGCAGGTAATATCAATGTTGTAATTATGTTAGTGGCGTGGATTGTTGTGCCATTTGTTGTTGGATTTATCGTAAATAAAGTTTGTTGCGATGTATTACATCTTTATAAGAAAGAAATCTTTACATTCAAAGGATAAAGGAGGAAATTAAAAATGTTTGTTTATATCGCAGGTGCAGGCGCAATGGGTTGTCGTTTTGGCTATCAATTGCATAAAGCAGGAAATGAAGTTGTTTTATTGGATATGTGGAAAGATCATATTCAAGCAATTAAAAATGATGGTTTAAAGATTGTTGGTGATACAGAAGATTGTGTCAAGATGACCATCATGGAACCAACAGAAGCTACAAAAGAAGCTGAGTTAATTATCTTATTTACAAAAGCTATGCAACTACCAACAATGTTACAAAACATCAAACAGATTATTGGTAAGAATACAAAAGTACTTTGTTTATTAAATGGCTTAGGTCATGAAGATGTGATTAAACAGTATATTCCAGAAGAAAATATCTTGATGGGTGTTACTGTATGGACAGCTGGATTAAAGGGTCCAGGTGTCGCAAAACTCATTGGTAAAGGCTCTGTAAACTTACAATCAATCGATAAGAGTGGGGAAGAAGCTGCTAAGAAGATTGTAGAAGTATTAAATCAAGCAGGTTTAAATGTTACTTATGACGAAGATGTATTACCATCTATCTGGCGTAAAGCTTGTGTTAATGGCACAATGAACTCTACTTGTGCATTACTTGATTGTACAATTGGTGAATTCTTCGCTAGTGAGGAAGCTATTCGTGTTGTAGATACAATTATCCACGAATTTGTAATGGTAGGTGAAGCAACTGGCGTTAAATTAGATGAACAAGCTATTAAAGACTATGTTATGAAGACATCAGTAGCAGCTGCAGCACATTATCCATCAATGCACCAAGATCTCATTCAGAATCATCGTCCAACTGAGATTGACTATATCAATGGTGCAGTTGCTAAGAAGGGTGATGCTTTAGGTATTTCTACACCATATTGCCATATGATTACAGATCTTATTCACGCAAAAGAACATGTATTAAAAATTAAGTAAATACAAATTATCCCTGTGTACAACGAAGTACACAGGGAATTTTTTACTTCACATCTGTTGGTTTAGGATGATCTGGATTAAAGAATTGTGAATAAGAATTAAAACGAATAAAGAAATAAACACAAACCATCACAACCATTACCGTCTCAAAGAGACGATTGAATATTTGTGGATCATGGATATCAAAGAGAATTGCTTTCAGTAAGCCTAATGGTAACGCTAGTAACCAAAGATACTGTTTTTTATCTTTGACAACGATCCAATTAAAGTAAGTTTTCATACTTTTTCTCCCAATTATATCCTTTCTAATTTCAATATAATACGAATTGTTTAAAATTCAATCATTTTTGTGATGTTTCTTGGGGATAACTACTTTATTCAATGTATATAGTATTAGGTTATCAACAGCTTATTCACATCCCACAATCATAGTTTATCCACAATTGTGGATAACTGTTGAAAAGTTAAAAATAT
Source organism: uncultured Solobacterium sp. (assembly GCA_963525775.1). Classification (GTDB taxonomy): domain Bacteria; phylum Bacillota_I; class Bacilli_A; order Erysipelotrichales; family Erysipelotrichaceae; genus Bulleidia. Next base: position 14,008 of record CAURLC010000014.1, read on the forward strand.
CCTTTATTCATCGCATATTTTTATAAACATTATTTTGTGTATAACCTATTTTCTATTAAAGTTATCCACCTTTTTTATACTTATCAACAATGTTTAAAACTTCTCCACATTTTTATCCACATTAAAATTTGTGGAAAACTGTGGAAAACCTCTTTATTTACTATCTATACTGTACTTTTTATAAATTAATACTGTGGATAAAAAAATTATCAACATTTTAACTATAGATTTATCCATAATAGAGTCTTAAAATAGTAATGCGTATTAAAAAAGGGGATTTTTATGGAACAAAGGAATGAACAATATTTGAAGGAAGTATGGAACAATCTCCTTCAATATTTGAGTGATAACCAACTTGTAGATGGAGTTATAATTGAGAATTTTTTTAGACCATGTTTTTTATATGCAATTACAGATGAAAAAGTAATTATTGTGGCATTATCTGTTATTCATAAACAAATTATACAAAGCCAAAATAAAGAAATTGAAGCTTCTTTTATCGATCTTTTAAATGTAGATCATAATTTCATCGTAGAAGTATATTTGAAAGATGAATTAGCAATTCATAAAGTAGTAACTGCACCTATATCCAAGATTGATACAAGTGACTTTGTTTCACTACCGATTCAAAAAGATCGTAATTTTGATAATTTCGTTGTTGGAGACTGTAATCGAGAAAGTCACGCTGCTGCATTAGCTTGTGCAATGAGCCCTGGTAAGTTCTTTAACCCTTTATTCATCTATGGTAATTCTGGTTTAGGTAAGACACATTTATTAATGTCAATTGCCAATTATGTATTGAAAGTAGATCCTACTAAGAAGGTTTATTATACAGAATCTCTCAAATTTGTTGAAACAGTTGTTAATGCAATTCGTAATAATAAAATTGATGAATTTAAGCAATATATGTACTCTGTTGATTTATTACTCGTCGATGATATTCAATTCTTAGCCGGTAAAGAAAAATCACATGAAGTATTCTTCACAATTTATAACGAGCTAGTAAATAATCGCAAGCAAATTTGTATTGCGTCTGATCGTTTACCAAAAGAAATTAAAGGTCTTGAAGATCGTTTAATTAGTCGTTTCTCTAGTGGATTATCTGTTGGTATCGATTCTCCTGAATTTGAAACATCACTAGCAATTCTTCAAATGAAGATTAAAACTAGTAGCTATTCTATCGAAGATGTTGATCAAGATGGATTAAATTATATTGCGTCTAACTTTTCAGGAAATGTCAGAGATTTAGAAGGTGCTTGGAATCGAGTATTATTCTATGCAATTCAATTTCAACCAGATGGAGGATGTATTCGTTTTGATACAATCATGAATGCATTAAAGAATCAATCTGTTGTATCCGATAAGACTGGTTTATCTCCAAAGAAGATTATCAAAGTTGTCGCAGATTATTATGGCTTAACAAGACAACAAGTTACTTCAAAAACACGTACAAAAAATATTGCGAATGCTCGACATATTTCTATTTACTTATGTCGTAAATTACTTGATATTTCTTATATTAAGATTGGTGAAGAATTTGGTGGTAGAGATCACTCCACTATCATTAGTGCATGTACGAAAGTTGAATCACAAATTGCTAAAGATAAAGCGATGTCTGCCGCAGTAAAAGAAATTGAAGATTACTTAAAAGCTTAAGTTATTCACAATTTTATCCACTGTAAAATAACAGGTTACAATGCTAAAATAGTATAGTAAATAAAGGATTTCTAATAGTTTTCCACATTATCCACATACTTAATAAGAATAAATACTTAAAATACTTTAAATACACGGGAGAAAAAATATGAATTTAACAATTTCAAAAACAGAGTTTTATAACACATTACAGTTAGTATCAAGATCTATCTCACCAAATTCTCCACAGACTTCTTTAAGAGGATTAAAGATTGATGTTAAAGATAAATCAATGGTTGTAACTGGTAGTGATGCGGATATTTCAATCCAACGTACAATCACAGCAAACGAGAAGAATAAATTAAATATTTTAGAAGAAGGATCTATCTTAATTGAATCTAAATACTTACTAGAAATCGTACGTAAGATTGATAGTGAAGAGATTCATGTTGAAATTATTGATGGTTCACTTACTAAGTTCTCAGGTAATTCAGCTGTATTTAAAATCAATGGTATGAATCCACATGACTATCCAACAATTGATTTTTCTAAACCTGTAAACTCTGTTGTGATTTCTTCTAGTGTTATGTCAGATATTATTGAACAAACAACATTTGCGACTTCTATCAAGGAAACAAAACCTGTATTAACAGGTGTTAACTTCCATCTTTCTGATAATATATTATGCTGTACAGCTACTGACTCTTATCGTTTAGCTAAGAAAACAATTCCGTTTACAAGTTCCGATAGTTTCAATGTTACAATTCCTTCTAAGTCTTTAAATGAAGTGAAGGCTACAATGCTTGGGGATGAGGGAGAAATTCAAATCTACTTGAATGATAAGAAAGCACAATTTGTAAATGAAGATATTATTTTACAAACAAGATTATTAGATGGTGGATATCCAGAAACAGATCGCTTAATTCCAAAAGAATTCAAATATAAATTAGAAATTAATCGTAGCGATTTAATTCACGCAATTGACCGTACAACATTTATCAAGACAGATAATATGACAATTAACCGTCTACAATGTTCTACAGATGAGATTGTATTAACAAATAAGAGCCAAGAAATTGGTGAATCTCATGAAACATTGGTTGGTACATTCACAGGTGAACCTCTAGATATTAGTTTTTCAGGTAACTATGTTATGGAAGCTGCTAGATCAATTAGAGGAGATAAGTTAAAGATTGAATTTGTAGGTGAAATGAGACCATTTATTCTTAGCAGTGAAGAAGATCCTACTATCTTACAACTTGTTCTTCCAGTTAGAACTTATAACTAATTCAATATTCTATTTATCCCAAGAGAAATTATTTCAATGATGATATTCTCTTGGGTTTTTTATGTATTTAATAAAAATAAAATGTAAAGAAGTATTGACATTATAATTCAATAAATTATAATAAAAATGTAAAGAGAACTTTACAAAATATAAGAAAGCTTTCTATCATTAAAAGGAGAAAAAATAATATGAAAAAATTAGATGAAATGGATAAAAATATCCAACTACAATCACAAGCATGGGGTTATAAATTTGCGCTATTATCTCTATCCGGATGGACTTTATTTAATATCTACCAGAAGATTGTAAATGGAGTAAAACTTGAGATGATTCCTTGTTTTATTCTATGTTTATCCTTATGTGTTCAAGGATTCTCACAAATGGCAATGAAACATGCTATGATCGATGGTGATGAAGAATATAAAGAACCAAATAAAGTTTTACAATCCATTATTACTGCTGTTGTAGTTATTGTAGTCGTATTAGCTGTTGGAATATATTTCTTTAAGAAGGCGTAAAATATGAAAAATAAAATTAAACAATTAAGAAAAGCAGCAGGATTACGACAAGAAGATATGGCAAAAATGTTAGATGTAAGTAGACAAACAATTATCGCGATAGAAAATGATAAATACAACCCAACACTTGAACTTGCAATGAAGATTGCAAAATTATTGAAGATGCATGTAGAGGATATTTTCTCATTAGATTAAGATATTTATCATCATAATTAAAATATTTTAAAGACTGTGAAATCTATAGAAAAATATTTGAATAGATTAAACAGTCTTTTTTCATGTAGTGTAATAATTTAAAATGTTAATGTTTTAATTGTATGTAAATCTATTGTAACGATAACTGCATCAAATTTTAATTCAAATAGTATCAATGATTTACCTGCAAACTCTATAGTATTTTTGTAATCTGGAATTTTAGCAATAAATTGATCAGCAACATCAAAAATAGTTTTAGAACTTTGTTTAACTGTTCCTTTGCCTTTGACATGTTCATTTCCTGAGTGAGGAATTGTTGTAAATGCCACGTATGGATTTGATTCGATTTCTTTGATTTTGTCGTTTCCTTTAAAAGATGAAAAGTAAAGTATATTTTCATTTGAATCAAAATAATAATTTACTATTCTTACATTTGGAATATTATTTACAGAAGTTGCTAATGCTATCTCTGTTTGTTCAGACATAATTTTTAAAAATTCAGTTTTTATATTCATTTAAGAAGATCTCCTTTTCGATATTTTAATTATATATAATAAAAGTAACATATTTTTAAACATCTAAAATTTAGTTATTAATTTAATAAATTTCACAGGATTTTTTGTCAAAAATTTGCAGTCATTTTAGGTTTCATTTTTTGATATAAATAATGTTCACAAATGCCTTTGTATAAAGGATTTTTTGTTGTTTTTATGATATAATTATTTTAGTTTTTTTAAGGTTTTTATGAAGGAGTTTAGGATGGAAAAAATCACAACAGAATACATTACTTTACAGCAATTTATGAAACTCTCTGGTATTGTTTCCACCGGTGGTGAAGCAAAGATAAGAATTAAGGAAATGGATATTGTTGTGAATGGTGAAAAAGAGAATCGTAGAGGCAGAAAACTCTATCCTGGCGACAAAGTAAAAATTGAAGGAAAGACTTATGTGGTTTTCTAATGTATATCAAAAATATTCAATTAAGAAATTTTAGAAACTATGAGAATGCATATATAGAGTTTAATCCAAGTATCAATTTAATCACTGGCGCAAATGCGCAGGGAAAGACAAATCTATTAGAGAGTTTAGTTTATCTTTCTTTGACAAGATCACATCGTATTGTGGATGATAAGAAATTAATTCGTAATGATGAGATGTTTGCGGCGATTGATTGTAAATTTGTGGATACAGATGAAAAAGATATAGAAGTTATCATTCATCCTAATGGAAAAACTCTGATGATTCACAAAAGACCACTTAAAAAGAGTAGTGAATTTATTGGTTTGTTAAATGTTGTTTTATTCTCACCGGATGATCTTAGAATTTTTAATGATCAACCGAAAGAGAGAAGACGTGTGATAAATCAAGAAATCACAAAAGTTTCTACAAAATATCTATTATCGCTAAATCAATATCAAATGTATTTGAAAGATAGAAATGCTTTGTTAAAGAGTGAAAAAATTGATTTGAATTATCTAGATATTTTAGATGAACAAATGTCTAAAGTAGAAGCACATATTATCCGTGAAAGAAGAAAGTTTATTGAAGTCATTCAATCTGTAATTTCTAAGATTTATCAGGAATTATCAGGTAGTGAAATTAAACTTGAAGTTATGTATAAGACTTTCGTTGAGGATACAGAAAAACTAGAAGAAAAGATTCTAGAGATTCATAGAGAATCACGTCAGAAAGATATGGAATATCATATTACAAAAGTTGGTATTCATTTAGATGACTTGATATTTAAGATGGATGATCAAAATCTGATTTACTTTGCAAGTCAGGGTCAAAAGAGAATGGTAATGTTGTCATTTAAATTAGCTTTACTAAATTACATTAAGTTAATGACGAAGAAACAACCAATTCTACTTTTGGATGATGTGTTAAGTGAACTAGATTACAGTCGTCAAAAGAAGTTATTACAGATGGTACAACGTGATTTTCAATGCATTATCACGACGACGGAAATTCCTGATTTTCTGAAACATGCAGACATGACGGAATTTCGTATAGAAGGTGGAAAAATCTTTCCACTTACAGGAGGTAAGTAATGAGCGATAAATTAGAGCAGGTAACGGAAGTATCTGAAGATAGTGAACTTGTATTAGGACAAGAGATGGATATGAAAGTTACCCACACTTATAACGACTCTGATATTCAGGTCTTAGATGGCTTGGAAGCTGTACGTAAAAGACCAGGTATGTATATCGCGTCAACTTCTTCAAAGGGTTTACATCACCTTGTTTGGGAAATAGTTGATAATGGTATCGATGAAGCAATGGCTGGATATGCATCAACGGTTACGGTAACTGTTGATAAAGACAACATTATTACAGTTGAAGATGATGGTCGTGGTATGCCTACTGGTATTCATGAAAAAACAGGTAAGTCTACAATTGAGACTATTTTCACTGTCTTACACGCTGGTGGTAAATTCGGTGGTGGCGCATATAAAGTGTCTGGTGGTTTGCATGGTGTAGGTGCATCTGTTGTAAATGCTTTAAGTAGTTGGTTAGAAGTATCTGTTTTCCATGATGGAAAAGAATACTATATTCGTTTTGAAAATGGTGGGCATCCTGTAGGAACTCTTGTGGAAAAGGGAACATGTCCTTCAGATAAGCATGGTTCTACAGTTCGTTTTAAAGCTGATCCAACTATCTTTACAGAGACAGTTGTATATGAACATGATATTTTACGTGACCGTTTACGTCAGTTAGCTTTCTTAAATAAAGGTATCTGTTTAAAGTTTAATGATTTACGTGAAGAAGATGAAGCTAAGCGCCATTATGTATTTAAGTTTGATGGTGGTTTGAAACAATATACAGAATTCTTAAATCGTAATCGTGAAGTTATAAATCATGAAATTATTTATAGTGAAGGTTATGAAAATAATATTCAGGTAGAAGTAGCGTGTCAGTATAACGATGGTTACAATCCTAATATTTATACTTTCTGTAATAATATCAACACAGCTGAAGGTGGAACACATGAAGAAGGATTCCGTCTTGCGTTAAATCGTGTTATCAATAAGTATGCACGTGATACAGGTTTCTTGAAGGAGAAGGATGATAATCTTACGACGGATGACTGTCGTGAAGGTTTAACTGCTGTTATTAGTGTGAAACACCCAGATCCTCAATATGAAGGACAGACCAAGACTAAATTAGGTAACTCTGAAGTACGTAAGATTGTTTCGGATATCTTTGGGACACAATTAGAGCGCTATCTGATGGAAAATCCTGATGAAGCAAAAGCTATCTTAGAAAAGGTTGCCCTAGCTTCACAAGCACGTATGGCGGCTAAGAAGGCTCGTGAATTGACAAGAAGAAAGAGTGCTTTAGAAGTAAGTCCACTTCCTGGTAAGTTAGCAGATTGTTCATCTAAGGATGCGTCTATCTGTGAGATTTATATCGTCGAGGGACAGTCAGCCGGCGGTTCCGCAAAACAAGGAAGAGATTCACACTTCCAGGCAATTCTACCGTTAAGAGGTAAGATTCTTAACGTTGAAAAGGCTAGACAGTCTCGCATTTATGAAAATGCAGAAATTCGTTCTATGATTACTGCTTTTGGTTGTGGTGTGAGTGATGAAATTGATCTTGAGAAGTTACGTTATCACAAGATTGTTATTATGACCGATGCCGATGTCGATGGTGCACATATTCGTACATTGTTATTAACATTCTTCTATCGTTATTTACGTCCATTATTGGAACAGGGTTACATTTATATTGCACAACCACCACTCTATAAGGTTCAAAAGGGTCAGACAGTGCGTTATGCATATACAGATAACCAGTTAGAAGAAGTAAAACGTGAACTAGGTGATCGTCTCAGTATTCAACGTTATAAGGGATTAGGTGAAATGAATCCGGAACAGTTGTGGGAAACAACAATGGATCCTAAGAATCGTACATTGATTCGTGTTGCGGTTGGTGATGCGGAAGCAGCTGACTATAACTTTACAATGTTGATGGGTGAAGAAGTTGAACCACGTAAGAATTTTATTGTAGAAAACGCTCACTTTGCGGAAAACTTGGATATTTAAGAAAGGAGATAAATTACAATGGCTTTAGATGATTTTATGGAATTTGACGAAAGTAATTTTGATCCTGGACATATTACAGAAACAGAATTAACAAAAGAAATTCGTCGTGACTTCTTGGAGTATTCGATGTCAGTTATCGTATCACGTGCATTACCAGATGTACGTGATGGTTTAAAACCTGTACAGAGAAGAATTCTTTACTCCATGCATGAAATGAATATCGGACCTGACAAGGCATATCGTAAGAGTGCTCGTATTGTCGGTGATACGATGGGTAAATATCACCCACACGGTGACTCATCTATCTATGGTGCGTTAGTTTATTTAGCACAACCATGGAATATGAGAACTGTATTAGTTGATGGACATGGTAACTTTGGTTCGATGGATGGTGATGATCCAGCTGCGATGCGTTATACCGAAGCACGTATGTCTAAGATTGCGGTAGAAATGTTACGTGATCTTGAAAAAGATACAGTGGATATGATTGATAACTATGATGGTCAAGAAAAAGAACCTACAGTTCTACCATCACGATATCCAAACTTAATTGTTAACGGTTCTTCTGGTATTGCGGTAGGTATGGCAACTAATGTTGCGCCTCATAACTTAGGAGAAACAATCGATGGTATTTTTGCGGTTATGGATAACCCAGAAATTACAGCGACTGAACTGATGAATTACATGAAGGGTCCTGACTTTCCTACAGGTGCCTATATCTTAGGTAGATCAGGTATCCGTCAAGCATTTGAAACTGGTCGTGGATCAGTAATTATGCGTGCAAAAACAAAGATTGAAGAAATGCCAAATGGTAAATCTCGTATCGTTGTTTATGAATTACCTTACATGGTAAATAAAGCTAGTTTAGTTGAGAGAATCGCTACTCTAGTTCGAGATAAGGTGATTGAAGGTATTACTGACTTACGTGATGAATCTAATATGGATGGTATTCGTGTTGTAATTGAATTACGTAAGGATGTTCAACCGGATGTCATGTTAAATCAGTTATATCGCTCTACACCTCTACAATCTAACTTTGGTGTAAATAACGTTGTATTATTCAATGGTGTTCCTCGCCAAGCGAGTATGATTGATCTTCTAAAGGGATATATCGCATTCCAAGATGAAGTTATTGTACGTCGTACACAGTTTGATTTAAAGAAAGCACAAGATCGTGCACATATCTTAGAAGGACTACGTATTGCAGTTGATAATCTAGATGCGATTATTCATACAATTCGTGATTCACGTGATCCTAATGAAGCAATGCCACGCTTGATGGAAGGCTTTGGACTAGATGAGATTCAAGCAAAGGCAATCTTAGATATGCAATTTAGAAGATTGACAGGTCTTGAACGTGAAAAGATTGAAAATGAATATCAAGATCTATTAATTAAGATTGCGGATTTCCAGGATATTCTTTCTAACCATGCAAGAGTATTACAGATTATTCGCGATGAATTGAGTGAAGTGAAGGCGAAGTTTAACGATCCACGCCGTAGTGAGATTATTGACGCAATCGCTGATGTTGAAGATGAAGACTTGATTCCTGTTGAAAACATTATTATTACGTTATCTTCAAACGGATATATTAAGCGTTTAACAACAGATACATACCATGTACAAAACCGTGGTGGTAAGGGTATCAAGGGTATGGAACTTCATAAGGATGACATTATTGATCAGTTTATCAGTATGTCTACTCATGATCACTTATTAGTATTCACAGATAAGGGTAAAGTTTATCGTATCAAGGGATATAACGTACCTGAATTCAGCAGAACAAGTAAGGGTATTCCTGCTATTAACCTAATCAGTATGGAGAAGACAGAGAACATTCGTGCTCTTGTACCATATAGTAAAGACCATGATTCCAAGTTCTTATTCTTCGTTACAAAGCAAGGTATCATCAAACGTACTACATTTGATGAATATGAAAATATTAATAAGAACGGTAAGATTGCGATTAAATTGAATGAAGATGATGAACTTGCATTTGTAAGAAGTACTGATGGTAATGCGGAAATTATCATTGCAGGTTCAAATGGTAAAGCTGTTCGTTTCCTCGAAAACACAGTTCGACCTCTAGGACGTACAGCACGTGGTGTGAAGGGCTTTAACGTTGATGGTGGTTATGTCATTGGTCTAGCAACAAATCTTGAAGGTGAATATATCTTAACAATTACAGAAAATGGATTTGGTAAGAAGTCTGCGTTAGCTGATTATCGTATGACACGCCGTGGTGCACGTGGTGTTAAGACAGTTAATGTAACAGAGAAGTCAGGTAAGCTTGTATGTATGCGTGCTGTAAGAGGCGATGAAGACTGCATGATCATGACTGCTGGTGGTATTGTAATCCGTATCTCTCTAAACCAGGTTTCTGTATATAGCCGTTCTGCACAAGGTGTGAAGGTAATTAATGTGAAAGATGATATTGTGTCATCTGTAGCGATACTTGAGCCAGAGGAAGATTCAGAAGTGGTAGATATCTCTCATAATGAAGTATTAGATGAAGGTTCGTTTGAAGAAACACCGGATGATGAAGATATCATTGAAAATGATGAGGAAGAAGTAACAGATTCTGATTCAGAAGAATAAAAAAATAAGACAGGGTAAATTAAATACTCTGTCTTTTCTTTGGATATAAAAAAACTTCCGTAGCGAAATGCAGAAGTTTTAATGTAAGATTACTTTTTCTTAGTAGTCTTCTTAGCTGGTTTAGCAGCTTTCTTTGTTACTGGTGCCTTTTTTGTTGCTTTCTTTGTAGTTACTGGTTTAGCGACTGTCTTCTTAGTAACTTTCTTTGCAGCAGGCTTAGCAACTGTCTTCTTAGCTACTGGTTTTGCGACTTTCTTAGCCGGAGTAGTTTTTTTGGCAAGTTTCTTTTCAGTCTTTACTGTTGCCTTCTTAGCTGGTTTCTTTGAGGCAGTCTTTTTTCCATTCTTTTCCATATCTGCAATAATTAGATCACATAAGTAACCCTTTACAGATTCTTTAGCTTCAAGCCAAGCGATAACTGTTTTCTCAACTTTATTGTTAAAGCGGACTGAGAATGAGCGGTAGTTGTTTCTGTTGTAGTTGTTGTTATACTCTAACTTCTGTTTGTACTGCGACTTTTTTGCCATACCTATTCTCCTTATTATTAAAACAACTGAGTTGTTTAATCATCTTAAATATATCACTGTTTTGCTACATTGACAAATCAATGTCAAAATGATTAAATTATTTTGTAAAAACGTCGATAGAGAATAGTAGTACAAAAGCTTTTTCAGAAAGGTAACGGATGATGCGAGTTACCATTGTGATGTATGAATCCACTCTTGAGTGAAATTAATACTTTCCGGTTGTGCCGTTATCGCTAATGAAGTGGTTAAATTGTTTCACGTGAAACATTTTAACAAAAAGGGTGGCACCGCGTTGACATCGTCCCTTTGATGGATGATGCTTTTTTATTTTTAGAGAAGAGGTAAATTATGATAGATATTAATCTAATTAGAGAAAATCCAGAATTAGTGAAAGAAAACATCAAAAAGAAGTTCCAAGATGAAAAGTTAGTACTTGTTGATGAAGTGCTAAGCATGGATGCAGAGTATCGTGCAGCGAAGACACGTGGAGATACTCTACGTGGAGAAAGAAACAAGATTTCCAAACAAATCGGTCTCTATATGAGAGATAAGAATATCGAAGCTGCAGAACAGGCGAAACAATCCGTAAAGGACATGGATGCGGAGTTGGAAAGTTTAGAAGTTAAAGAAGCTAAACTTGCGGAAGAAATTAAAAATAGAATGATGGTTATTCCAAACATCATTGATCCTTCTGTTCCAATTGGAAAAGATGACTCCGAAAATGTGGAAATCCAAAAATATGGAGAACCACTTGTTCCTTCATTTGAAATTCCATACCACACAGATATCTTAGAAAAACTTGCAGGTATCGATATCGATAGTGCAGGTAGAACTTCAGGAAATGGTTTCTATTATTTACAGGGTGATATTGCAAGATTACATTCATCCATCTTATCTTATGCTAGAGACTTTATGATCAATCGTGGATTTACTTATTTTATTCCACCATTCATGATTCATAGTAGTGTTGTAACAGGTGTTATGAGTTTTGCGGAAATGCAGAATATGATGTATAAGATTGAAGGCGAAGATTTATATCTTATCGGTACATCAGAACACTCTATGATTGGTCGTTTTATGGGTCAAATCTTAAAAGAAGAGGATTTACCATATGCTTTAACTTCATATAGCCCATGTTTCCGTAAGGAAGTTGGTGCACATGGAATTGAAGAAAGAGGTCTATATCGCGTACACCAATTCGAAAAACAAGAAATGGTTGTAGTATGTAAGCCAGAAGAATCTAAAGATTGGTATGATAAGTTATGGCAGAATAGCGTAGACTTTTTCCGCTCATTAGATATTCCAGTAAGAACGCTGGAATGCTGCTCTGGTGACTTAGCAGATCTTAAGGTTAAGAGTTGTGATGTTGAAGCTTGGTCTCCACGTCAGAAGAAATACTTCGAAGTTGGAAGCTGCTCTAACTTAGGTGATGCACAAGCTAGAAGACTTGGAATTCGTATCAAGGGTGAAAAGGGTAACTACTTTGCACATACACTAAATAACACTGTAGTAGCTCCACCACGTATGTTAATTGCCTTTGTTGAAAATAACTTAAATGAAGATGGATCTCTCAATATTCCAGAACCACTCAGACCTTATATGGGTGGACAGGAGAAGATTGTTCCTCCAACAAAGAAGAAGAGTTTCTAAAAAATGAGGATTGTTTCACGTGAAACAATCCTTTTAAAATACACTCTTGGACAAGTAAGAGAAATTTGCTATAATCATACATGGCACAGCATACATACGTTGAACCTGGTCAGGGCCGGAAGGCAGCAGCCATAGATGTCCCTGTATCGCGTGTGCCACTTTTATTTTATGAAAACACACGAAGAATATATGGAACTAGCTTTAGAAGAAGCTAGAAAAGCAGAAGAAATAGATGAAGTGCCAGTTGGATGTGTCATAGTATGTGATGGAGAAGTGATTTCACGTGGACATAATCTCAAAGAACAACTAAACCAGGCATATGCACATGCAGAAATGATGGCAATTCAGAAAGCTGCAAAAATAAAAGGGAATTGGTGTTTAAGTGATTGTGACCTATACGTAACATTAGAACCATGTATGATGTGTACAGGAATTATCAATCTTTCTCGTATTAGAACAGTATATTATGGTACGCAAGATCCAAAAGGCGGATGTTTAGAGACAGTCATTGACTTAAAGAAGATAAGTCGATTAAATCATTATCCGAATATTGTGGGGAATATCCTACGAAAAGAGTGCAGTGAAATACTTACAAATTACTTTCGTAAAAAAAGAGAAATCACAAAAGAAAAAAAACAGAAAAATAAAGCCAATATACAGTGAATTCCTACATGTGAATGTAGGAATTTTGTTATAATGAATATACTGGGAGAAAAATAATGTCAAAGCAAGCGTTATATCAAAAATATCGTTCTGCAAACTTCGAAGAAGTAGTAGGACAAGAGTATATAGTTCAATCAATTAAAAATGCAGTGCGTGAGCATAAAGTAGGCCATGCATATCTTTTCTGTGGTCCAAGAGGTACTGGAAAGACTACAATGGCAAGACTTCTTGCAAAAGCGGTAAACTGCGAACATCCAGAAAAGGCTCCATGTGAAGAATGCGATAACTGTAAAGCCGCAAATAATGGTACACATCCAGATATTATTGAAATTAACGCTGCAAACGAAACTCACGTGGAAGATATCCGTGATTTAATTGATCGTAGTAAACTTGCACCTATGCAAGGACATCACAAGGTTTATATTGTCGATGAGGTTCATCAGTTATCTAGTGCAGCATCTAGCGCATTATTGAAAACATTGGAAGAACCACCAGAAAATGTCATCTTTGTGCTAGCCACAACAGACCCACAAAAATTACTCCCAACAATTATTTCGAGATGTCAACGCTTTGACTTTACAAAATTACGTAAAGAACAAATCAAGAATCATCTATTAGATATCGCTAAGAAAGAAAATATCTACTTAGATGAAGAAGCAGCAGAGAATATTGCGATTCTATGCGATGGTGGTATGCGTGATGCACTAAGTATTATGGATCAATGTGCTTCCTATACAAGTGATCATATTACTGCAGAAGAAGTAGATCATATCTATGGATTAGCATCTGTTGAAGAAAAGATAAACTTAATTCATTCAATTCATGCAGGAAACTTAGAAGATATCCTTACGAGAATTAAGAAGTATGAACACCAAGGTATCGATTTCCAGAAGTTTACAGATGGCATGATAGATATCCTGAAAGATGTAGTAATTTATCATTCTACGAAGAAAGATAAATTACTAAAATTAATTTCAAAAGAACAGGCCGAGAACCTATCAGAAACTCTATCACAACAAACATGCATGCATATAATTGAAAAGATGTTTGATTCTAAAGATAAATTTAGAATTGCGACTTCTTCAGCAAGCTGTTTTGAAGTAATTTGTTTAGGCTTAGCAATTCAACCTACCACAGAAACAGTAGTGGTTGAAAAACGTATGGAAGTTCCTATTCAACAAAAGGAAAGTGAATATGTTGTTCCTACTGTAAAGCTGAAAGAACCAGAAAAACCAGTAGAACAACCACAAGAAATTAAAGTAGAACAAAAGCCAGCAGAGCCAATAAAGACAGCGGCTTCTACAAGTTCTAATGAACTGTCGAGTGATGAAATTTTGACGCTTCTTGTACAGTGCCAGAAAGCAATTAAATACGAAGATGATGAGAAATTCAACAAGATTCATAGCTTGTTTGATATGAATAGTAAGAAGTATACATCACTGCTGGAAGAAACAAGAATAGTAGCAAGTGGACTTGATTGTGTGGTATTAGCTACAGATTCTAAAGTTCTAGCAAATCGAATGAATGAACCAAAGATGAACCAAGAGTTATATCAATTCGCAAGAGAAACATTAGGGATTGATAAAATGTTGTATATCGCTACAAATGATGCGATGAAAGATGCAACTTTGAAGTTTATCGAACTGAAGAAAGCAGGTAATTTGCCACAACCAAAATCAATTGTTCGATATACAATTGAAAAACCACAAGAAGTATCAATAGAAGATAAGATAAAAGCAATTTTTAACCCTGAAATATTAGAAATAGAGGAATAGAAAATGGATATTCAGAAATTAATGGAACAAGCTCGCCAGATGCAAGATAATCTAGGCAAAATCGAAGAAGAACTAAACGCCACTGAATACGAAGGCAAAGCAGGTGGAAATGGTGTAAAGGTTGTTGTAAACGGAAGAAATGAAGTGCAGTCTGTAGAAATCGCAGATGACCTCATGTCAGTAGACAACAAGGAAATGTTACAAGACTTAATTCTAATCGCAGTTAATGAAGCGGTAGATAAGGCATTCCAAGATAGAGAAAATAAACTTGGCTCAGCCACAAGTGGATTAAAACTTCCGGGGATGTAAAGAATGTACCCGAAAAGTTTAACCGAACTGATTGAGCGATTGAAATTCTTGCCTGGTGTTGGCGAAAAAACAGCAGAGAGATATGCATTTTCTATCATGGAAATGAATCTTCAAGAAGCTAAAGAATTCGCCCAGGCAATTAATGACGTTCATGAAAAAATAACCCATTGTAAAATATGTGGAAATCTTTCTGAGAAAGAGGAATGCGAAATCTGTCGTGATGATAGTCGAAATCAAAAACAGATTTTCGTAGTACAGTCGCCTAAAGATGTTATCGCAATGGAAAAAACAGCGGAATACCGCGGCACATATCACGTATTAAATGGTTTGATTTCTTCAAGCAAGGGAATTATGCCAAATGACTTGAATATTGAGTCGCTATTAGCAAGACTACCTGAAGCAGAAGAAGTGATTTTAGGTACAAACATTACGATTGATGGGGAAACAACAGCGATGTATTTAGATAAACTCATTACATCACGCTACCCACACGTATTAGTGACTCGAATTGCACACGGACTTCCATCTGGCGGAATGCTCGACTATGCAGATGAAATGACACTTGCACATGCATTAGCAGACCGTCGCAAAATGAAATAGAAAAGAGGTGTTTCTATGAATACAGATTTAAAGATTGCACAAGCAGCTGTCCTGGAGCCAATTGATAAAATTGCGCATAAAGCAGGAATCCCAGAAGAGTACTTGGAAATGTATGGCAAAGAAAAAGCCAAAGTAAGCATTAAACTCATGGAAACACTAGCAGACAAACCAGATGGAAAACTGGTATTAGTAACTGCAATCAACCCAACAAAAGCAGGTGAAGGAAAGTCCACAACTACGATTGGATTAGCGGATGGATTATCCAAGGTTGGTAAAAATGTTATGGCATGTTTACGCGAACCTTCTTTAGGACCGGTATTTGGGTTAAAGGGTGGTGCAACTGGTGGAGGATATGCACAGGTAGTCCCAATGGAATCTATCAACCTGCACTTCACGGGTGATATGCATGCAATCACAACAGCCAATAACTTAATTGCGGCTATCTTAGATAATTCAATCTTCCAAGGCAATCCACTTAATATCGACCCAACGAGAGTTACTTGGAAACGTTGCTTAGATATGAATGACCGTACACTGCGTGATATTACAATCGCGCAGAAAAAGAAATCAAATGGTGTTGAAAGAGAAGACCATTTTGTGATTACAGTAGCTTCTGAAGTAATGGCCATCTTATGTCTTTCAAAAGATTTACAGGATTTTGAAAAGAGAATTGGTAAAGCGGTTGTGGCATACACATACGATGATCAACCAGTAACTGTAGATGATATTCAAGCTGCTGGTGCTGCCACAGTTGTGATGAAGGAAGCAATTAATCCAAACTTGGTACAAACTCTAGAACATACTCCAACATTCATACATGGTGGGCCATTCGCAAACATTGCGCATGGATGTAACTCTGTTATTGCTACCAAGATGGCACTTAAGTTAGCAGATTATGTTGTGACTGAAGCAGGGTTTGGCGCAGATTTAGGAGCTGAAAAGTTTTTAGATATTAAGTGTAGATTAGCAGAACTAGAGCCTTCAGCGGTTATAGTAGTCGCAACAATTCGTGCTCTTAAGATGCATGGAGGTATTGAACAAGAAAATCTTGATCAAACAAATATTGAAGCTATGCTTGCAGGCGCGAAGAACCTACAGAAACACATTGAAACAATTCAAAGCTTCAAACTTCCATTTATTGTCGCTATTAACAAGTTCGCTAAAGATAGTAAAGAAGAAGTAGACGCGTTACTTGCGTGGTGTCATGAAAATAACTATCCAGTTTCAGAAGCGGATGGATGGGCAAAAGGTGGAGATGGTATGTTGGATCTTGCAAATAAGGTTGTAGAGATTACAGACCATGCATGCAAGTATCAACCAATCTACGATGTGGAAGATTCCATTGAAACAAAAATAAAAAAGATTTGTGAAGTAGTATATGGTTCACCACTTGTAGAATTTAGTGAACTAACCAAAACAAAGATTCAGGACTTTATCAAACATGGATGGGATAAGTTACCAATCTGTATGGCAAAGACACCATTATCACTGAGTGATGATCCTACTCTAAAGGGAAGACCAGAAAACTTTGTAACACATATTACAGATATCTCAGTATCTGCTGGGGCAGGCTTTGTGGTTGTTTACACTGGTAATGTACTCACAATGCCAGGACTTCCAAAGATACCTGCAGCAGTCAATATGGGTATTGATGAAAATGGAGAAACCTACGGTTTATTCTAATTAATATAGAAAGGAGGAATCATAATGGGGTCTATCGCATATGTAACAGATGAAAAGATGCTTGCGTATCATCGCTTATGTCGAAATCAATCAATACTATTTTGGAGATTATCCAATAAGAAGTTTACAGATTTCCACAAAGGAGATTTACTGTTCTTCTTTGCAAGACCAAATCATGGACGTAAGAAAGCTTTGATTGGCTATGCACATTATGATTCTGAAATTAATCTTTCTTTGAAACAGATGTGGAATCGCTATGGTGATTCTACTGGATATGACACACAAGATGGACTTTATGCGGCGATAGAGAAAGCATCTCGTGGAAATATACCTCCACAGATGAACTGCTTGTATTTAACAAACGTTGTATTCTTCTTGTCGCCAGTCTATCCAGAGGATGTTGGAATCTCGATACAAAACAATCTTGAAAGTTATTGTTATCTAGATAAAGATAGTCCAAAGATAACAGCCAAGATTTTACAACAAGCACAAAAACATGGCATCGACCTCTGGAGCGCAAATCCGAATATCACCCCAGAAGAAATCTTTAAAGAAGATGCCACAAAGCACTATCTAGCAGTTATCTCGCAAGAGATTGGACAAGATAGTGGAAATGAAAGACAACAACGTACGCTAGAACGGTACGCAAAACAAAAAGCGAAAGAATCTGGTTGGGAGTTGATTCGTGGCAGTAATACAGAGTGTATACGTATGGATAGTAATGAAATACAAATTGCGATTCCTTTCGTATCACAAGTCAAAGAAAAATCTCAAAAGATTCGCGAATATATAGGACGGCTAACGATGTATCGTTTGTTGGCCAAGCATCAGGGTTTGGAAGGCAAAATCAGATTTGAAATACTTTCCCCAAATATACCTGACGAATTAAAGGAAATGGTGGAAGAAATAAACAATGAGTGATTTTGATATTATCGTTATCGGTGGTGGTCATGCAGGCATTGAAGCTGCACTAGCCTCTGCACGATTAAAAAAGAACACATGTCTTCTCACATTGAAGATAGAAAATATTGGTAAGATGCCATGTAATCCATCAGTAGGTGGACCAGCAAAAGGAATTGTCGTACGAGAAATTGACGCATTGGGTGGTCAAATGGCTATCACAGCGGATAAGACAGCACTGCAATTCAAAATGTTAAATGGCGCAAAGGGCCCAGGTGTACGAGCACTACGTGTACAATCAGATAAACTTGCGTACAAGCGTATGATGCAAGATATCTGTCTACATCAAGAAAACCTTACCGTTATTGAAGGGATGGCAAGCAAACTTAATGTAACCAATAACAAAGTAACAGGTGTTACGTTAAAAGATGGCACAATCTTAAATGCCAAGATTGTGATTGTAACAACAGGAACATATATGGCAGGTGTAAATATGATTTCATCAGAAGTTACACCAGGTGGGCCAGATCTTGAACCGACAACCGGAGATCTGTCAGAGTCTTTACGAGAGTTAGGTTTAAGAACCTTCCGTTTAAAGACAGGAACACCACCAAGAATCCTGCGTTCATCAATTGATTTTAGTAAAACAAAGTTAGAACCAGGAACAGAAGGATTCTTACACTTCTCAGAACTGACCACAAGAGAAGATGTATTACCATATGATAAGCAAGTATGTTGTCATATGACATATACAACCCCGGAAACACATGAATATATTTTAGGTAATCTTAATAAATCCAGCATGTATTCTGGTGTAGTAAAGGGAGTTGGACCACGTTATTGTCCATCTATCGAAGATAAACTTGTGCGTTTTAAAGATAAGCCAAGACATCTGTTATTCTTAGAACCAGAATCACTTGAATTAGATACCATCTACCTACAAGGGTTCTCTACCTCTCTTCCAAGAGATATACAAGAGAAGATGGTACATTCACTACCTGGTTTTGAAAAAGCAATTATCAAAAAATATGCCTACGCTATCGAATACGATGCAATTGATCCAATTCAAATGAAGCCAAGTTTTGAATCGAAGATTATTGAAAATTTATTTACAGCAGGTCAAGTTAACGGAACATCTGGATATGAAGAAGCTGCTGGCCAAGGTTTACTTGCTGGTATTAATGCATGTATGAAGCTAGATGGAAAAGAGCCTCTCATTCTAGCAAGAAATGAAGCGTATATCGGTGTGTTGGTTGATGATTTAACAACGAAAGGCACATTAGAACCATATCGTTTACTAACATCACGTGCAGAGTTTAGATTGTTGTTAAGACATGATAACGCTGATCAACGACTAATTGAATATGGACGTCAGATTGGACTTGTTAGTCAAGAAAGATATGAAGCTTACTTAACGAAGATGGAAAACATCAAGAAGTTAGAACAGCATCTATCTGAAACTACATTCGTACAAGATGAAGAAAAAATACATGCATACCTCACATCACTAGGCTATGAAAGTGATGCACATATTGGTATTAATGGTATCGACTTAGTAAAACGGCCAAACGTTACAACAAAAGAACTTCTTGCAACAATTGGAGAAGAAGTTGATGAAGAAATCGCTAACCAGTGTGATATCGAACTAAAATATGCAGGCTATATCGATAAAGCAAAACGAGAAGCCAATAAGCTAAAAGAGATGGATGGTATCAAGTTGGGGGTCGATTTCAATTATGATGAGGTTGATAATCTATCGATTGAAGGTAGACAGAAACTCACAAAGTATAAACCAGCAACGATGGGACAAGCATCTAGAATTTCAGGTGTAAACCCCGCTGATATTGCAGTGCTTGCGATAGCGATCAAACAAGGAAAAGGAAGATAAGAAATGAAATACACAGACGTAGTATCAAATGTAAATGTCTATGGAATGGAATCTGCAGTTATGGGTTCAAAATATCCAATGGCTGTTGATTTAACAAAAGTAGACGGAACAATTGTTCCGCGAACACACGCGCTTGCGAATGCAAAGCCAGGAAGTGGCCACGATAACTTCTTGAATGGAATTATCGTACAGTTCGACCTCACATTTACAAATAAGGCATGGGTAGAAGCAGAACGATATCATTTCCTAGACTTTATTAGTTCACAATCCACAATGCACCGTATCACAAAGTTTAATTTAGATGAGGTGTATATCTCCTATACAGATCCACGTATTATCGAAATCATGAAAGAAAAAGTGAATTCCTATAACGAATTAACACAGAAGATTTCCGATAAGAAATTGGCGGGAGAAGATGTGACAGAGTTAAATGAAGAAGCTAAAGTAAAGTACCTTGAGATTCTTTACTCCAATCCGGCAGGTTTTAGAATCACTGCACGTATGACAACAAACTATCGTCAGTTAAAGACAATTTATGCACAACGCAAGACACACCGTCTACCAGAATGGCGAGCATTCTGCGAATGGGTTGAGACATTACCTAATGCATCCTTTATTGTGAATAGTGACTTAAAATAGGGCTTATTTACAATTTGTGGAAAACTATTTTATCCACAAATTAAAAGAAATTTATTCAAATTGTGGATAAATTAAATCTCCACAATTGTGGATAAAAAAGTTATCAACATATTTTCATCTTTCACAGGGGACGTGATGGTGATAGAATAGGTCACACAGAGATTATGACAATACAAGAACTTATAGAAAAAGCAGCAGAGCTACAAATTTCATTGTCAGAAACACAAGTAAAACAACTTGAACAATACGCCCAACTTTTGGTTGAGTGGAATGAGAAAATGAATCTCACAGCCATCACAGAACATGGTGAAATATTAGAGAAACATTTCTACGATTCCATCTTGCCACTGGGAAAAGGCAAGATCTTTGGAAAAGTAGCGGATGTTGGAACTGGAGCGGGGTTTCCAGGACTGGTTTGGAAAATCGTCAAACCAGAATTAGATGTGACACTGATTGAACCTACGGGGAAACGGTGCACATTCTTAGAAGAAGTAATTTATCAACTGCATTTAGAAAACATCCATGTTTATAACACACGTGCAGAAGAACAGGTCAAAACAGATCGTGAATTATACGATGTGGTAACCGCAAGAGCAGTCGCAAACTTACGTGTCTTATCCGAATTATGCATTCCACTTGTAAAAGTGAATGGATTATTCCTGGCGATGAAAGGCATGCAGGGTAATGAGGAAGCTAAAGAAGCAGCACATGCGACCAAGGTGCTTGGTGTAGAGCTAGAAGAAACACAGGATACATCTTTATATACAGGAGATATGCGTGTGAACTTATATTACCGCAAAGTGAGTCATACGCCGCAACAATATCCACGCAATTACGGGCAAATAAAAAAGAAGCCTTTATAAGGGAGGGTTATATGCCAAGTATTTTAAGTATATTTGATCGAAAAGATACCAATCGTATTGTAGATATCCCAACGGAGAAGATTGTTCCATCAAGATATCAACCAAGATTAGTATTTGATGAAGAAGCTTTACGTGAATTAGCACTCTCTATAAAAGAGAACGGGTTGATTCAACCAATCACTGTTCGAAAGATTGATGATATATACGAAATTATCACAGGAGAAAGAAGATTCCGTGCATGTAAGATGATTGGTTTTAAAGAAGTGCCATGTTATATCATGTCACCGAATGAAAACCAAGCAGCACAGATGGCACTGGTTGAAAATATCCAACGTGAAAACTTAACCGCAATCGAAGAGGCGAAAAGCTACTTACAAATCATGCGTCAATCTGGCTTGACCCAAGAACAGGTTGCACAAAAGGTAGGTAAGTCACAATCCGCAGTAGCCAATAAGATTCGCTTATTGAATTTACCAATTGAGATTCAGGATGCGGTCATGGAAACAAAAATCACAGAACGTCACGCACGTGCATTATTAACAGTACCTAGTGATAGACAGAAAGAAGTGTTCCATCATATCGTCGCAGCTGAATTTAATGTAAGACAAACAGAAGACTATATCGCAAGTCTAGATGATATTCCAAAGAAGAAACATAAACGTCAAAAGACAAAGGGTTTCTCTCGGAGTACACAGATTGCGGTAAATACAATTAATCAGAGTATTAAATTGATTGAAAAAATGGGTATCCAAGCAAAAGTAGAAACGGAAGATAGACCGCAAGAAGTATGCATGATCATCCGTTTCCCAAAGAATTCATAGGGGAGAAGTATTATGGGAAAGATCATCGCAATCGCAAACCAAAAGGGTGGAGTAGGAAAAACAACAACATCCATGAATCTAGCATCTGGTTTATCATATATCGGTAAAAAAGTACTCTTAGTAGACTTCGATCCACAGGGAAATGCGACCCATGGTATTGGTGCACACAAAGTAGGATTTGATAAGACAGTATACGATATCTTGATGAGAGATGAAAACGTGGATGATGTAAAAGTTACGCTACAGATGCCACCGTTAGATGTACTACCATCAACCATCGACTTATCTGGTGCAGATGTCGACATGGCTCAATACGAAACAGGTCGTGAACAACTATTAAAGAGAAAACTAGAAGCGGTAAGAAATCAATATGATTACATCATTATTGATTGTCCACCAGCGCTAGGCTTATTGAATACAAACGCATTAACAGCAGCAGATTCTGTAATGATTCCGGTACAGTGTGAATACTTTGCGCTAGAAGGATTAACACAGTTATTAAGTACGATTCGTTTGGTTCAGAAATTATGGAATCCACGATTATCGATCGAAGGTGTACTTCTAACGATGTTCGATGTACGTACAAAGTTATCTGTAGAAGTACAACAGGAAGTACGTAAATACTTTAAAGAAAAGGTTTATCACTGTTTCATCCCACGAAATGTACGCTTATCAGAAGCCCCATCTCGTGAACAATCAATTTTTGAGTATGATACCCGTTCGGAAGGTGCGCGTGCTTACGCACAACTAGTAAAAGAAGTAGTTACACAAAACGAAAGGATCAAACGATAGAAAATGGCAGAGAAAAAACAAAAAGGCTTAGGACGTGGTTTAGATTCTATCTTCGGATCAAATGTTGAACAGTTCCTTGACGACATTCAAAGTAGCGCAAAGGAAGTGCCAGGCAGAAGAGAAGTAGAAATCGCGATTGAAGAAATTAGACCAAATCCTTATCAGCCAAGAAAAGAATTTGATCAAACTGCGTTAAATGAATTAGCAGATTCCATTCGAACACATGGAATTTTTACACCATTACTCGTTCGTAAGAGTGTCAGTGGTTATGATTTAATTACTGGTGAAAGACGTTTACGTGCAGCGAAGATTGCTGGACTAAAAGTTGTACCTGCGATTTCTGTAGAATTTACAGAAGAACAGATGATGGAAATTGCCATCTTAGAAAACGTACAACGTGAAGACTTAAACGCAATTGAAGAAGCTGCAGCCTATGATTCACTGGTAAAGAAATTAGGCTATACACAAGAAAAACTGGCAGAGAGAGTTGGCAAATCTCGTGAATATTGTGCAAATATCATGCGACTCTTAAAACTTCCATCTGAGGTCCAAAAATTAGTCGTAGATAAAAGACTCGCAATGGGACATGTTCGTCCATTACTTGGATTGAAAGATGAGACGGAAATGCTTGATGCGGCTGAGAAAATCTTGAAGGAAAAGATGTCAGTTCGTGAAGTAGAAGCCTATGTTAGAGATATTAATGCAGAAGAAGTAAAACCAAACAAAACTAAACCAGAAAAGAAACGTGACCCAATCATTCACGATTTAGAACATCAGATTTCTGTAAAGCTTGGCACGAAAGTAACAATTCAGAACAAAAAACTTACAATTCGATATACAGATACCTCAGATTTAAACCGTATCTTAGAGATATTGAATTGCCTGGATGAAGGTTAATATGTGTGAAAAAATACTTTTTCACACATGCTTTAAAAGGAATATAATGCAAGTAACGGGAAGTAATGAATGACAAATCATACTTGGAAAATATACTATGCATTCGTTCTGATTAGTTTTGTTTTCTTGCCGTTCCATTGGCAATGGACGACAGGTTGGTTGTTAGGATCGGTTGCCGCATTCATTATTTATAAACGAACAGAGATTTTTGCAAAGCGAGTATTAAGTATGCAATCCTCATCTGGAAGTTACTTAAACTTCGCTATCAATTATGCATTGATGGCTGCAGTATTAGTCATCAGTGCCATCTTTCCGCAATATCTCAATGTTCTAACATGCGCAATTGGTCTTTCAACAATTAAATTAGCAATTATATTTCATGTGGCAGTCATAGAGAGAGGACGGTGAAGACATGACAATACAATCGGACGTATATGTAATCATATTGATTACAATCGTCCTAGCAATCGCGATGATATTATTGTCAAAGAAAATTAATAAGGCAGATCCATTAGAAAAACCAAAAGGTATCGTCGTACCGATTTTATTAGTAACGGAAACTGTATATAAAACGGTACGAACAAATGTAGGTAAGAAAGTAGCGGATAAATTAACACCGTATATCTTAACATTATGGGTATATATCTTTATCAGTAATACAATTTCGCTATTTGGATTAAGTTCACCGACAGCTAACTTTAGTGTAACGATTACATTATCATTCCTAACTTGGTTAATGATTCAAGTTGCGGAATTAAGATACGGTGGCTTTAAAGCCTACATGCATGCATTCTTAGAACCGATAGCACCGATGTTACCAATGAACATCATCGGTAAGTTCTCGACGATGTTATCCATGGCATTACGTCTATTCGGTAATATCACGTGTGGTTCT
The DNA here is from genome assembly GCA_963525775.1 of uncultured Solobacterium sp. Taxonomy (GTDB): domain Bacteria; phylum Bacillota_I; class Bacilli_A; order Erysipelotrichales; family Erysipelotrichaceae; genus Bulleidia. The sequence goes on from CAURLC010000014.1 coordinate 39,189, forward strand.
ATTATGATGTCCCTTGTATATATGGGGACGGCAAATCTATCAAATGCAATCGCAGGATTATTTGGTATCCAAGGAACAGTGTTTAATTTCATGGCTCCAATTATAACCCCAGTATTACATATGTATTTTGATTTATTTGCAGGGTTTATTCAAACATTGGTGTTTGTCACTTTGACAATCGTACTTTTAGGAAACGATATTCCTGAAGAAGAAAAAGATTAAAAGGAGAAAAAATTATGGAAAAGGGTTTAATCGCAATTGGTGCAGGTATCGCAGTATTTACAGGATTCATGACAGGTTTAGGTGAAGGTACAGTAGCTGCTCACGCATGTGACGCTATCGGTAAGAATCCAGAAGCAGAATCAAAGATTCGTTCCACAATGATTTTGGGTATTGCATTATCTGAAACATGTGCTATTTACGGTTTGTTAGTTTCTATTCTTCTTATTTTCGTATACTAATTGAGGCTTTCAGGTAACTATGGAAGTCAATATTGTAGAACAGTTATTTCCAAATGGTTTGACAGTGCTGACTCAACTTTGTAGTACACTTGTTTTATTTCTGATCGCAAAGTATTTTCTATGGGCATCAGTGAAAAACTTTTTAGATGCTAGAGCAGAGAAGATGCAAGAAGAACTTGCGTTAAGTCAAAAGGCAAAAGAAGAAGCCTTTGCAGATCGTAAGGTTGCGTTAGAGCAGTTGAATACTGCATCTACAAAATCAGAAGAAATCGTAAGTGCTGCAATTCAGCAGGCAAAACAAGAGAAGAAACAAATCCTTGCCCAAGCTGATAAAGAAGCTGCAGCTGTAAAACAGCGTGCACAAGAACAGATCGAAGCTGAACGCAGAGAGATGTACGCATCCATGAAGAAAGAAATGGTCGATGTCGCATTCAGTGCAGCTGGTAAGTTGATTGGCGAACACGAAGGCGAAAAAGTTGATCGCCAGGCAATTGATGCGTTCGTAAGGGAAACAGTTGGCAATGGTGAATGAGATAGCTGAACGCTATGGACAAGGACTGTTCGAGCTAGCAACTGAAAATAACACAGTACGCGAGAAGAAACAACAATGTGAATCATTATTAAAAATCTTAAAAGAAAATAATGAGGTTGAATTATTCTTGCGTGCAGTAAAAATAACAAAAGAAGAAAAGAAGAACTTTATAACAAATGTATTTGGTAAAGTTGTTGATCAGGATATTTTAAATCTACTGAAATTACTAGTTGATCGTGGAAGAGTCACCTATATCGATGAAATTCTACGCAAGTTTGAAACACTCGCAAATGAGGAACTAGGTATCGTTAAAGCAGTTGTTCATTCCGCACGTAGATTAAGTCAAGAGGACTTAAATAGAATTCAAGAAGCACTCATTCAAAAGACAAAGAAGACAGTTACAATTGAAAATCATATCGATCCACAAATTATCGCAGGTATTAAAGTGACCGTCGGCAACAATGTTACAGATATCACAACAAAAACAAAAATTGAACGCATGAAGAATGCAATATTGAAAGGAGGACAGGCATGAGTCAAATCAGACCAGAAGAAATCAGTTCTTTGATCAAAGATCAAATCAAAAACTATGAACAAAAGATTCAGTCCGATGATGTCGGCTACGTTATTAGTGTCGGCGATGGAATTGCCATGGTCCAGGGCATCGATAAAGCAATGTCCTCAGAACTTTTAGAATTCCCACATGGCGTTATGGGAATGGTGCTGAACTTAGAAGAAGACCATATCGGTGCCGTATTACTTGGTCACGATACTTTGATTCGCGAAGGCGATGAAGTAAAGCGTACTGGTAGAATCGTTGAAGTACCAGTCGGTGATGCATTACTTGGAAGAGTCGTAAATGCGCTTGGTGAAGCAGTCGATGGTGGTGAACCTATCGTTAGTAATAAGTCACGTCCAATTGAAAGAGTTGCGCCAGGTGTCATGACCAGAAAATCTGTATACCAGCCATTAATGACTGGTTTAAAGGTAATCGACTCCATGATTCCAATTGGTAAAGGTCAGCGTGAGTTAATCATCGGTGACCGTGAAACGGGTAAGACTGCAATCGCAATCGACGCAATCATTAACCAAAAGGGCAAGAATGTAAACTGTATCTATGTCGCTATTGGACAAAAGGAAAGTACAGTTGCTCGTTTGGTACAGAAGTTACGTGAAAGTGATGCGATGGCATACACAACAATCGTTAACGCAGGTGCTTCCGCAAGTGCTCCATTACAATACATTGCGCCATATGCAGGTTGTGCAATTGGTGAAGAATGGATGGAACAGGGTAAGGATGTATTAATTGTGTACGATGACTTATCAAAACACGCAGTTGCATACCGTACAATGTCCCTATTATTAAGAAGACCACCAGGACGTGAAGCATATCCAGGTGATGTATTCTACTTACATAGTAGATTACTTGAAAGAGCTGCGAAGTTATCTGATGCCTTAGGTGGAGGATCATTGACAGCACTTCCAATCATCGAAACACAGGCTGGCGATATCTCAGCATATATCCCAACTAACGTTATTTCAATTACAGATGGACAGATTTTCTTACAGACTGATTTATTCGCAGCTGGTGTACGACCAGCTGTAGACTCTGGTCTATCTGTATCCCGTGTAGGTTCTAACGCACAGACAAAGGCGATGAAGAGTGTATCTTCAACCTTGAAGTTAGATTTAGCACAATACCATGAAATGTTGTCATTCTCACAATTTGGTTCTGACCTTGATCCAGTCACAAAGAAGATCTTAAGCCATGGTGCTAAATTAACAGAACTTCTCAAGCAAGGACAATATCAACCATTATCCATGACAGAACAAGTATTATCCCTGTTCGCTGCGAAGAATGGTTATTTAGACCGTGTTGAAATCGAAGATATCGCAAGCTTTGAAAAGAGTATCCACAGATACTTCAAAGAAAACGCAAAAGACGTATGCGATCAAATCGAGAGAGAAGCAGTCATCAATGATGAACTACGTTCTAAGATTACGGATGTAATGGATAAAGTAATCGAACAATACGTACTTGTTAAAGGGGTAAACTAAGATGGCACAATCTAGACAGGCTTTGCGTAGCAGAATTAAGTCTGTCAACTCCACCAAAAAGATTACAAAAGCGATGGAGATGATTGCCAACGCAAAGCTTCTTAAACAAAGAAAAAAGATGGAAGCCAACCGTGAGTATGCACAACGTTTACAAGATACAGTCAATGATATTGTCGCAAACAACCAAGACGTTGAAAGCAAGTATCTAGTGCATAATCAGAACCCACATACAATGACGATTATCTTCTGCTCAGATTTAGGCTTGTGTGGTGGATACAACCAGAATGTTTTCAAGTTAGCAAGAGAAACGTTGGATCCTGCTGACCCAATATTCTTAGTTGGAACTGCAATCCATCACCAGTTAAAAGAAGCAGGATTTAATATCATTAACGAGGAACAAATCTCATCAGATAAAATCTCATTTGCGGATTTAAAGAAATGTGTTGAGGATGGTGTAGCACGCTATCAAGCAGGTCAAGTTGGTAAGGTACAGATTTTATATACAAGATTTGTAAACACAATGACATTTACACCTGAATTTGATGTGTTACTACCATGTACAATCAATCCAGATCAAAAGAAAGAAAAAACTGGAGAACATCAAGAAACACTATTCGAACCAGATCCATCTACTATATTGGATAGTTTGATTCCAATGATGATTACGGATGTAACGTATTCAGACTGGATGGAATCCACAACCGCAGAACAAGGAAGCCGTCGTGTAGCGATGAAGGCAGCTTCAGATAACGCAGATGAGTTAAGCACAACACTGAAACTCGAATACAATAAGGCAAGACAAGCCGCAATTACCCAGGAAATAACGGAAATTGTTGGTGGCTCAAGTGCCGTATAGAAAGAAGGTAAAACAATGAGTGTTACAGGAAAAATTGTACAGGTCATTGGACCGGTCATTGATATTCGCTTTGACCCGGAACACTTACCTTCCATCAATAACGCAATTAAAGTAAAGATTGACGATCAGACATCAATGACCGCAGAAGTAGCACAACACATCGGAGACGATGTGGTTCGCTGCATCGCGATGTCTTCAACTGATGGACTTGTTCGTGGCATGGAATGTACAGATACAGGGGCACCAATCGAAGTACCAGTTGGTGATGAAGTATTAGGACGTATGTTTAATGTACTTGGTGAGCCAATTGATGGATTAGGTGAGGTACACGCAAAACACAAATTACCAATTCATAGAGACGCTCCAACATTTGCACAACAACAGACAACCAGCGAAATCCTAGAAACAGGTATCAAGGTTATCGACTTACTCTGTCCTTATTCAAAGGGTGGTAAGATTGGTTTGTTTGGTGGTGCCGGTGTAGGTAAGACAGTCTTAATGCAGGAATTAATCCACAATATCGCAATTGAACATGGTGGTCGTTCTGTCGTTGCGGGTGTCGGTGAACGTACGCGTGAAGGTAACGACATGTACCATGAAATGGAAGAATCTGGCGTATTAAAGAATACTGTACTTACATATGGACAGATGAATGAATCACCAGGTGCGAGAATGCGTGTAGCACTATCTGCACTTACAATGGCTGAATACTTCCGTGATGAAGAACATCAAGACGTATTGTTATTTATTGATAACATCTTCCGTTTCACCCAAGCAGGTTCAGAAGTATCCGCACTACTTGGTCGTATGCCATCCGCAGTAGGATACCAGCCAACCCTTGCGACAGAAATGGGTAGATTACAAGAGAGAATTACATCAACCGATCAGGGTTCTATTACATCCGTACAGGCAATTTACGTACCTGCCGATGACTTAACAGACCCAGCTCCAGCAACAACATTCTCACACTTGGATGCACGTCTTGTATTAGACCGTTCCATCGCTGCGTTAGGTATCTATCCAGCAGTTGACCCATTAGGGTCTTCCTCACGTATGTTAGATCCACTTGTGATTGGTGATGAACATTATGAGGTTGCTCGTCAGGTTCAGCAAATCCTACAAAGATATCGTGAACTTCAAGATATTATCGCAATCTTAGGTATGGAAGAATTAGGTGAAGAAGACAAGAAGATTGTCGCAAGAGCACGTCGTGTTCGTAACTTCCTATCACAGCCATTCTCCGTTGCGGAACAGTTCTCAGGAATTCCAGGTATTTATGTACCAGTCGCAGATACAGTTAGAAGCTTCAAAGAAATTCTTGAAGGAAAATACGATGATTTACCGGAAGCCGCATTCCTAAGCGTTGGAACAATCGAAGATGTTGTTAAGAAGGCAGAGTCACTGAAATGAGTATGATTCATTGCCGCATCGTAACACCACATGGTGTATATAAAGAGGTAGATACATCCATCCTTAATATTGAAACACAAGATGGACAAAGAGGTATCTTACCTGAACATATGCCAATTGTGACAATGTTGCGAATTGGTAAGATGACAACAGTCGAATCCGGCAAACGAATGGAATATGCGGTGACTGGAGGACTATTCTACTTTAGAGATAACAAGGCCGAAATCATGGTCGACGCAATCGAAAACAAAGATGAGATTGATGTCGAGCGTGCAATCGCTGCGAAGATCCGAGCAGAACAACGTCTACAGTCAAATGATAAGAACGTCGATCAAGTTCGTGCAGAAATCGCATTAAAGAAAGCATTGAACAGATTAAACGTCAAAGGATAAAAGAAACAGATGGTGAAGACATTCTTCATTATCTGTTTTTTATATATGGTATGATAAGACCATCGAGGTAACAATATGATTAAAAAATACTATCAGTCACTAAATAGTTTATTGTATGGGCCATTCATGACACCGCTTGTATTCCTAGTATTCGCATTGGCGTTTTTCTATCAAAAGAAGGGGATTCAAGAATTACGTTATGCGATGATGGTAGGTACAACTATTTTGGGCGTCATTCTAGTGATGTACTATACAAAGAAATTTAAAATATCAAGGGCACTAAAATCCATTCGAAATATCGAAGAATACGAAAAAGGTGGTGTGATTGACCGCAGTTGGATCTTAAATGACCGTATGATCGCATGCATTGGATTAGACATGCATGAAGAATCCACAATGGACATTCAAGTGATGAAGGTAGAAGAAGGTGCACACGGTAAGTTAACCATCTATCTTACAAACAAAGAAAAAACCTTCTTACTTAGCTGCCGAGATAAAGGTGAAGCGAGAAGATTTGCAGGATACTTACAAAAGAGAAATCCAAATATCAAACTAGAAAATATTCAACCAGAAGGTAATGGTACATTACAAGATTTAGGCGCATTATAGAAAAACTTTAATGCATACAGTTTATATTTGTTAAACGGAGCGAAAATGATGAAAAATAATATCATTCATAAACTAGGAAAAGATACATGGAAAGGAATACTGTTACCTATTGAATACACATCGAAAGAATACTACGATGTGAATATGCAAAGAACAGATGGTGGTTTTCAGATTTCGATTCAAAAGAAAAAATTTGCGAAACCATTTATACACAGTTTAGAGGATTACGAATATAAGGATAAGCTTTATGAAGACTGGTGGGAAGGCGCGGAAGCCTTTGGTATTACAGAAGATAACAAATTACTTGCGGCAATTGAAATTTGCCCAGAGAGCTGGACAAATCGATTGATTATTACAGAACTATTTGTTGATGAGAAGTTGAGAGGGCAAGGGTATGGTAAGAAGTTGTTAGATATTGCCAAAAGGATTACAGTAGAAAAAAACTATCGTACGTTGATTTTAGAGACACAATCATCAAATATAAATGCAGTTGACTTCTACCTGCATGAAGGTTTTACCTTAATTGGTTTTGACAGTTGTTGTTATACAAATACGGATTTAGAGCGAAAGGAAGTTCGTCTTAATATGGGATGGTTTCCTATAAATACAAAATAATGCAACTTAAATGTGAACTTCCTAAGTTATTATAAAAAACTTAGGAGGTTCACTTTATAATTACATGATTATTTTTGTGGTAAATCAATTTGCGTAACTGGAGCATTACTAATAAACTTAAATACTAAAGAAACTAGATTTCCATTTACTTCTACAGGAACAGATACAGTATCGTGATAAATATTCATAAGATACTTCTTATCTTTCGTTTGGATATAGTAGGAGTCTGTGTATTGTGTCTGTTCGTGTTCTAGAGTACCTTCTACATAAACCTTATCAAGGAAAATCTTCACAGAATGATCTTCATAGATTTCCATGTTGTAAGCACCGTTTGTATTTGAATCCATCGCAAGATAATGCCCTTTTCCTATAGAAATTGTAGCGTTAAACTGCATATAAAGATAAATACTAAAACAGATAGACGCAAATAAGATGAGTAAAAAACCTGAGATTAAAACCTTTGTGCTAGTTTTATGCATGCTTTCACCTCACAATTTTAAGAAATAATGATAAATAGTAGATGTATTGGTATCTTTAGTATATCGCTTTCATAAAATGAAGTGAATATTTGAAGCAAACTTCAAATATTTTAAAAAATCTACAAAATTTGAAGTATACTTCAAATTTACTAATTCAATAATTCGACTTTTCTGCGCTTTCCTTTGACTGTAAAATCTTCGAAACGAGATAAAATATCATCCTCTTTAGAAAGGATTGTGACTGTTGAGAAGCGGTCTTGAATTTCAAGTGTGCCAATTTCATCAAAAGAGAATATGGTACAAAGTGCACCAATAATATCTTTTGGACGTATCTTATCATTTCTTCCAGCACGAATAAGGATGTGTGTTACCTGTGTAGAAGGTGTAGCTTTCTTTTGGTATGGAATCGATAAATCAACTGGGTGTGTATCTTGTGGTGTATATGCTTGACTATGCATGCGGATATACATACCGACTTCTGAATTCATATCTTCAGGTGTTAGTAATGAAATAGAAATACCTTCATCACCTTGATGTGCAGTACGACCAGAGCGATGAATAAAGGTTTCTGTATCGATAGAAATATCATAATGAATTACATGTGATAGTTCATGGATATCGAGACCTCTAGCAGCTGCGTCTGTCGCAACTAATACGCGAATATCACCTTTACGGAAATCGCTCATGATTGCGATACGTTTTCTCTCATCAAAATAACCAGAGAAAGCAGAACTAAGAATATTATTTCTTAGTAGTAGATCTGATAATTCAATGGCTGTACTACGATGGTTTACAAATACAATCGCCGATGTGATAGGAAGGGATTGTAGAAGGGATAGTAAAGTTGTTTTCTTATCCTCAGTTTCAAGATAGTACGAATAAATCTTCTCGTTAATGGCCATACTGCCTTGAAGTACCTCTTCAAATGGAGTATCAAAGTAAGTTTGAATTGTGTCATTTTTTGTGGCAGATAAACAAATTGTTTGAACACCATGAATTTCTTTTCGTAATTGATTCACTTCTTCTGATTGACCAGTCGAGTAAACTTGATCAGCTTCATCAATGACAAACAGTGATAACTTTGAAAGATCAAAGGCAGCTTGTGTATATAAATCTAATAATCTACCAGGAGTTCCAATAATGATATGCGGACGATGACGTAGTGCGTTGAGTTGTTGATTGGAATCCATACCACCAATTAACGTTACGATATGCACTTTTGTATAAGAAGCTAATAGCTTCGCCTCTAATGAGATTTGAATTGCGAGTTCACGTGTTGGAGCGACAATTAAAACAGAAGTAAAATCATCGTTCTCATGGACTTGCTCAATCGCAGGTATGAGATAGGAAGCAGTTTTACCACTGCCTGTTTTAGCTAAAACAAATAGACTTTTCCCATCTTGAATCATTGGGATGACTGTTTCTTGAATCGGTAATAGAGAATGATAGCCCATTTCATTAAGGGCATTTTGTATAGAATTTGATAGTTTCATGGCTTAATCTTAGCACACATTAAAAAATCTGCTGAGTTAACATGCAAGGAGTTGATAAAACTAGTACAATAATAGTGGAAAACTGGAGGGACAACATGTTTCAGGATACTATAGCCGCAATCGCCACTGCCGATGCGATGGGAGCCATCTCCGTCATTCGTATTTCTGGTGGTGACGCAATTCAAATCGTTACCGACTTAACAGGCAAAGATTTTAGCGATGCCAAAGGATATACAATCCATTACGCAACCATCAAAGAAGGAAATGAATCTGTTGACGAAGTACTCGTCAGTCTTTTCCGTGCACCAAAATCATATACTGGTGAAGATGTTGTGGAAATCTCTTGTCATGGTGGCGTCTATATCACAAGAAAAGTATTGTCCCTGATACTTGGTGCAGGTGCACGTATGGCACGATGTGGAGAATTTACGGAACGCGCATTCCTTAGTGGAAAGATGGACTTGTCCCAAGCAGAAGGTATCAATGATTTAATTTGGGCAAAGGATGAAATTAACGCGAAAAGCGCAATTCATTCATTAAAAGGATCTGTCGCAAAACTAATGCGACCATTGGAAGAAGATTTGACACAAATTATTTCGAATATCGAAGTAAATATCGATTATCCTGAGTATGATGATGTACATCAATTAACAGAGGAAGAAATTCTGCCAAAGGCAGAGAAGTGGATTGATGATATTCATCAGATCATCGTAACAGCTCAACAATCGGCAGTGATTAAAGAGGGGATTAACACCGTTATCTTGGGTAGACCAAATGTTGGTAAATCTTCCTTGTTGAATGCGTTGTTAGAAGAAGATAAAGCTATCGTTACGGATGTGGCTGGAACGACAAGAGACCTTGTGGAAGGAACTGTAAGACTGAATGGAATCACATTAAATTTGATTGATACTGCAGGTATTCGTAAGAGTGATGATGCGATTGAACAAATTGGTATTACCAAATCTTTACAAGCATTAGAAAAGGCACAGCTTGTGATTGTTGTATTAGATGGTTCTGAAGAATTAACCGAAGAAGACCAAGAACTATTAGAAAAGACAAAGAATCATAATCGTATCGTTGTATACAATAAGAAAGATAAAGATAGTATGCATGCAGGTATATCTATCAGTGCTATTCAGAAAGATATTACAGAACTTACAAATGCGATTGTGGAGAAATATCAAAGTGAGTATGTCGCAGCCAATAGCGACACATTAAATAACGAAAGACAGATTGGTTATGCATTACAGGCAGAACAAGCAATGAGCGATGCAGTAAATGCATTACATGCAGGGGTGGAGCTTGATTTAGTAACAATCGATTTGGAAAAAGCGTGGACTGCATTACGACAGATCACTGGAAAGGCAGGCAAGGAAGATCTCTTAGATGAAATCTTCTCACGCTTCTGTTTAGGAAAATAAGATGAGTGAATTACATTATGTAGATACCCATTGTCATTTGATGGGAGAAGAGTTTCAAGAAGATTTAGAAGAAGTTATCGCACGCTGTAAAGAAAAGCATGTGGATAAATTAATGATTATTACACTATCACTAGAAGAAACAAAACGAGCAATCGAATTTGCGAAACGTGACCCAGAAAACTATAAGGTTGCGGCAGGTATCTTCCCAGAAGATGTGACGAAGATAGATGAAAAATATTGGAATGATTTTTGTGAGTTAGCCAAAGACCCAATGGTAACTGCAATTGGTGAAATTGGACTAGAGTATCACTGGGTTACAGATGAAGCTGATCGTGCTGTACAACGTGAGTACTTCGCAAAGTTAATCGAACTTGCTAGAGAAGTAAATAAACCAATTCTGGTACATTCTAGAGATGCCATGCAGGATACCTTTAATATCATGAAGGAACATCACTGGAAGGGGTTATTACATTGTTTCCCTGGTTCAAAAGAGATGGCAAAAGAATTCACGAAACTAGGTTATTACATCGCACTTGGTGGGGCGTTGACATTTAAGAACGCAAGACATTCTGTAGATGTCGTAGAGACGATCGACTTAAACTACTTACTCAGTGAAACAGATGCGCCATATATGGCACCAGTTCCAGTTCGTGGTACTCGAAATGAACCATCCAATATTCCATATATCGTAGAAAAGATGGCAGAAATCCGAAACATACCAGTTGAAGATATGGCTGCACAAATCGATGCTAACTGGACTAGATTCTTGGAGGAAGCAGATGGATCGCATTCATGAGATAATTGTTGTGGAAGGTAGACACGATACACAACAATTAAAGAAATACTTTGATTGTGAAACGATAGAGACAGGTGGCAGTAGTATCAATGATAAAGTTATTGAACAGATACGCTATGCCGCAAGCACACGAGGTGTAATTGTCTTTACTGATCCAGATACACCAGGGAATCAAATTCGTCATATTATTAATCAACATGTTCCTAATTGTAAAAATGCATTTGTGGATAAGCATAATGCACGTACAGAGAAGAAGGTTGGTATTGAACATGCGGATAAAGAAACGTTGTGGAATGCGCTACAGAATGTTGTAACTATCACCGATAAACCAAAAGGTAATTTAACGATGAGCGACTTATTTGAACTTGGCTTAAGTGGACAATCAGATAGTGCGGAAGTTCGACGTAAAGTGGGCGAATATTACCATGTTGGAGATGGTAATGCGAAAACCATGCTTGCAAGGCTAAACTGTATTGCGGTTTGCAAAGAAGAATTACGAGAGGTTATAGATCAATGAAAAAATTAATTTCAACACCATCTCGCACAAAAGAGATACTAGACCAATTTGGATTACGAGCGAAGAAAGGCTTTGGCCAGAACTTCTTGGTTGATCCAATTATCGTAGAACGCTGTGCTGAAATGTCACATTGCGAAGGTGCAGTAATCGAAATTGGTCCAGGCATTGGAAGTTTGACCGAACAGCTCGCAATGCATGCTCAACACGTACTTGCATTTGAGATAGACGAAGGTTTAATTCCAGTACTAGAACATACTTTAGAAGACTATTCTAATGTAGAGATTATCTTGCAAGATTTCTTAACATGTGATTTAGATGAAGTTGTACATGCATTAAAAGAAAAGTATAAAACTGTATCCGTATGTGCAAACCTACCATACTACATCACTACACCAGTACTGTTTAAGATATTTGAAAATCCAGATATCTCTTATATTACGGTTATGGTACAAAAGGAAGTTGGTGACCGCTTTGTCGCAAAACCAAAAGATCCTGAATACAATGCCTTATCTGTAGAGGGACAATATTTATTCGATATCAAGCGTTTATTTACAGTACCGGGAAGGTCCTTTAATCCATCTCCGTCTGTCGATAGTGTTATTATCCAATTCGCAAGAAAGAATAACGACGCAAGCAATGAAGAGATTCGAGATTTCTTCGAATTAGTACGTGCATGTTTCAAACAGCGTCGCAAAACGATTTATAATAATCTGAAAGAATATATCGATGACGGTGCTAAGGCAACAGAGATACTAGAGAAGGCCAATATCCCTGTAAATAAACGTGCACAGGAATTAACCATCGATGAATTAAAACAAATTCATGAGGTCATGAAATGAAAGAGCGAGCATACGCAAAAATAAATCTGTGTTTAGATGTTGTGGGAAAACGTGAAGATGGCTACCATGATTTAAAAATGATTATGGTTCCAATCAATTTCTATGATGTTTTAGAAATGGAATTTGCGGAAGAAACGACGCTGGAATTGAATCGTGATTACTTACCTATCAATGATAAGAATACGATTATAAAGGCAATTCATATCATGCAGGAAAAGTATAATATCACAGAAGAATTCCGTTGTCGTTTGGAGAAACATATTCCTACAAGAGCTGGTCTTGCGGGTGGTAGTGCAGATGCGGCTGCCGCAATACGTATGATTAATCGTATGTGTAATCTTCATCTTTCAAAAGATGAGATGATTGCGGTGGGTAAAGAAGTTGGTGCAGATGTACCGTTCTGTATCCTTAATCGACCTGCATTTGTGGAAGGAATTGGGGAGAAGATTACAACCTTCTCATGTAATCCAGATTTCTACTTACTACTGATTAAACCGCGTAAGGGTGTATCGACTGCGGAAGCCTTCCACATCGTGGATGAACAAGAAGGGATTCACCCGGATTGTAAAGCAATGCAAGAAGCACTGGAATCCAATGATTATGATGGTATCATCAGCAGTTTAGGTAACTCAATGGAAAATGCCGCAATGACACTTGTGCCAGAAATACGAAACGCAAAACAAGACCTATTGGAACTAGGCTTTGATGGTGTATTGATGTCGGGCAGTGGTTCAACTGTATTCGGTATTACAAAAGATGTAGAGTTATTAGATCGTTCCATTGATATATTAAAAAAGAAGAGATACTTTGTTAGAAAGACAACAGTACATACGCGATAAATCATGCTTGCATGAATATAGGAGAAAATAAAATGAAGAACGCAATTATTATGGCGGGTGGTAAAGGGACCCGCATGCACTCAGAATTACCAAAGGTATTACATAAGATTTTAGAAGTACCAATGCTAGGTATGGTCATCAATAGTTTGAAGAAATCAGGAACAGAGAGAATTGTATGTGTTGTTGGTTATAAGCACGAAGAAGTTGAAACAGCGATGGCTGGAAAGTGTGAGTTTGCAGTACAGGAGCCACAGCTTGGTACAGGGCATGCGGTTATGCAGGCACAACAACTCGCAAATGAAGAAGGTATCACTCTAGTCGCTAGTGGAGATACACCATGCGTGAAACCAGAAACATATCAGAAGTTATATGATTTAATTGGTGATGCGGACATGGCAGTCTTAACGGCGATTCCAGAAGATAACGGTGCGTATGGTAGAGTCATCCGCAACGCAGATGGAACAGTTGAGAAGATTGTAGAGTTCAAAGACGCAAATGATGCGGAAAAGGCTGTTCGTGAAATTAACACAGGTACCTATGCTTTCAATAACCAATCTCTATTTGAAGGACTTAAGCATTTGAATAATAACAATGCTCAAAATGAATACTATCTAACAGACCTTGTTGATATTTTAAAGAAATTAGGTAAGAAGGTAGTTGCGATTCCGTGTGATGATTGGCAAGAAGTTCAAGGTATTAATGGAAATGTAGAATTAGCACACGCCGCAAAATACATGCAAGAGAGAATCAACACAGAGTGGATGAAGAAGGGTGTTACAATCTATGACCCTAACACAACATATATTGGACCAAATGTAACATTTGGAACTGATGTAATTATCCACCCTAATACATATCTCTATGGAGATGTAACTGTTGAAGATTACGCAGAAATTTTACCAGGTACATGGTTAGAAGACACAAATGTTTCAAAAGCTGAAACAGTCGGACCATTTGTACGCCGTAAGGGTTGACGAATAGTTATAAAACATCTTTAATTAATAAGGATATACAACATTCATATGGGAGAAGAGGAAAATCATGGTTAAGGAAACTGTCGTATTCGCTCTAACATCAAGCACCGATCTAGCAGCGTCTATTTGTAAGCATTTGGGATTACCTTTAGGTAAGATCAAGGTTGAACATTTCGCAGATGGTGAGATTTTAGTCGAACCACAAGAATCTGTTAGAGGTCGTTCTGTTTTCATCATTCAGTCAACATGCAACCCAGTATCAGAACGTTTGATGGAAGTTCTTATCTGCATCGATGCATGTAAACGTGCAAGTGCAGGAGAAATTAACGTTATTATGCCTTATTACGGTTATGCTCGTCAGGATCGTAAAGCTAAACCACGTCAGCCAATTACATCGAAGCTAGTCGCAAACCTATTACAGGTTGCAGGGGCTCACCGTGTTGTAACATTTGACTTACACGCTGCACAGATTCAGGGTTACTTCGATATTCCAATCGATGATATTACAGCAGTACCAATGCTAGCAAGCTACTTCAAGGAATTAGAGATTCCAAAAGAAGAATTGGTAGTTGTTTCACCAGATCATGGTGGAGTTACACGTGCTAGAAGAGTCGCTGATTTATTAGATGCACCTATCGCAATTATCGATAAGCGTCGTCCAAAACCAAACATGGTTGAAGCACAAAACATCATTGGTGATGTAAAGGATAAGACATGCATTGTCATTGACGATATCTGTGATACAGCAGGTTCCCTTGTGGCTGGATGTGAAATCTTAAAGCGCCACGGTGCTAAGGATATCTACACTGGAATTACACATGGTGTATTCTCACGTGATGCGATTGCAAAGATTGAAAACTCACCAATCACAAAGATGGTGATTACAGATACAATTCCACTTCGTGAAGACCAAAAGGCAAGCACGACAAAGATTCAAGTATTATCAATCGCAGAAATGCTTGCAAATACGATTGAATCAATTGAAAATCATACACCTGTATCCAAGGTATATGAAGAATACGCATTCGACAGTTTTAAATAAGAGATACAAAAAGATGGTCATATGCCATCTTTTCTTGTGCTTATCAACGATAAAAAAGAACGGATAAACCGTTCTTTTGTTCGTACAATGTTCTTAATTAGAGCTTTGTTACGTTGGAAGCCTGTGGTCCACGATTAGACTCTGTGATGTCGAAGCTTACTGCAGCGCCTTCATCAAGTGTCTTGAATCCTTCACTCTGAATTGCTGAGTAATGAACGAAAACGTCCTTACCTTCATCAGTTGTGATGAATCCGTAGCCCTTTTCAGCATTAAACCATTTTACCTTGCCTGTTGCCATTGTGCCTTTGAATCTCCTATTCTATGATACGGAAGTAAATCCTGTATTCTCTATTATGATATACTGGCAATGTTAAAAACACAAGATTTATTTATGTAGACCGCATGAATAAAGGAGATAGAAAAGATTTCAAACAACATAAAAGATATATTCTGTGTCTTTGCAAAAATGTACTTTCAACGTATAATAATACCGATAACAGCAATGAAAAGAAGAGTACATTTTCTTAGAAACGTAGAGAGCATGTGGTAGGTGAAAACATGCATGAAGGGGAAATGGAACATGGTCTTGGAGCTGGTCATGCGAAGAGTGTGACCCGGAGACGTCCGTTACAACGAAGAGAGGCAGATGATTAATTCATCCGCAAGACAAAGGTGGTAACGCGTGCAAGACGTCCTTTCATTTGGGATGTCTTTTATTTTGAGGAGGTACGCAAAAATGGAAAACAAAAAACCGTATTACATTACAACCGCAATCGCATATACATCAGGAAAACCACATATCGGAAATGTTTATGAGATTGTCCTAGCAGACGCAATCGCTAGATTTAAACGTGCAGAAGGATATGACGTACGTTTCCAAACAGGAACAGACGAACATGGTCAAAAGGTAGAAGAGAAGGCAAAGGCCGCAGGTAAGACACCAAAACAATTCGTAGATGATGTCGCAGCAGTCATCAAACAACAGTTTGATGTTATGAATACTTCTTATGACTACTTCATTCGTACTACAGATGAGTCACATGAAAGACAAGTACAGAAAATCTTTAAGAAGTTCTATGACCAGGGTGATATCTATAAGGGATATTATGAAGGCTTATATTGTCAAGAAGATGAAGCCTTCTACACAAAGAGTCAGTTAACAGAAGAAGGAAAGTGTCCTGTCTGTGGTGGCGAAGTTGTACCGATGAAGGAAGAAGCGTACTTCTTTAAGATGAGTAAGTACGCTGACCAATTGATGAAGTATATCGATGAACATCCACATTTCATTCAACCTGAAAGTCGTAAGAATGAAATGATAAATAACTTCCTAAAACCAGGATTACAAGACCTTTGCGTATCACGTACATCCTTTAAGTGGGGAATCCCAGTAGAGTTTGATCCAAAGCATGTTGTATATGTTTGGATTGACGCATTATCCAACTATATTACAGGTCTTGGATATGATGCGGATGGGAATCACGGTCCACTATATAAGAAATACTGGCCAGCTGATCTTCATTTGATTGGTAAGGATATTATCCGTTTCCATACAATTTATTGGCCAATCATGTTGATGGCATTAAATGAACCATTACCAAAGCAGGTATTTGGTCATCCATGGTTACTAGTTGGTGATTCTAAGATGTCTAAGTCACACGGTAATGTGATTTATGCGGATGACTTAGTGAAATTATTTGGTGTAGACGCTGTTCGTTTCATCATGTTACATGAGATGCCATTTGCACAAGATGGACATGTTACATATGACCTAATGATTGAACGTATTAACAGTGACCTTGCGAACAATTTAGGTAACTTAGTGAACCGTACAATCTCCATGCAGAATAAATACTTTGGTGGAGTCGTAGCGAATCCAAACGTTAGTGAACCAATCGATGATGAACTAAAAGCAGTAGCTACAGGCACTGTAAAGAAGGTCATCGAGAAGATGGATGAACTCAGAGTGGCTGACGCAATCCAAGATATTCTTGATTTATTCTCTAGATGTAATAAGTACATCGATGAGACAACACCTTGGGCACTTGCGAAGGATTCCGAAAAGATTGAACGACTTGCGACGGTTCTCTATAACTTATTAGAATCTGTACGCATCGCAGCTGTATTAATGGAACCATTCTTCCCAGAGACATCCAAGAAGATTTTAGATGACTTAAATACACAACAAAGAGACTTCGAGACAATCTCTGAATTTGGTAAGCTTGAAACTGGCATCCATGTTGCAGAGAAACCAGAGATCTTATTTGCACGTATCGATGAAAAGGCAATTCAATCCAAGATTGATATGATTAATGAAATCAATGCGAAAGCACGTAAGAAGGAAATTGAAAAGAAGCCAACTGTTACGGTAGAAGACTTCCAGAAGATCGACTTGCGTGTTGGTAAGGTCCTCTCTTGCGAAAGACATCCAGATGCGGATAAGCTCTTCGTTCTAAAAGTGGACTTGGGAGATGGTGAAGTGCGTCAGATTGTTTCTGG
>CAURLC010000015.1:0-54182 GCA_963525775.1 uncultured Solobacterium sp.
AATTCCAATAAATGATTAACTTCATCCATTAAATATTCATCTAACATAGTTTCTTTTAATTCATCAAATTTGACCGGTGGCTGTGTTTTATTCTCAATTGCGTATTTAGCAGCTAATATTGGTCTTATAGCATAGAAATATTTCTTTAGCTTTACCATGTCATCTTGTAGATAGTTATTAAAAGTAGTGGATGTCATATTTAAGTAATGCATTATACTCTTCTTTACATCAAAATACTCTTTTGCAATATCACGTAATTCAAGTGCTTCTTCTGTTTCTTTGTACACAATTGGTGAGTTAATCCATTCAAATAGTGTTGGATTTGATTTATACAACAATTGTAATGCTTTCTTAATATCCCAACCGCTAATATCAAATACATCATCTAATTGCCATTCGATAACATCTCGTACATTATCCAGTCTTAGATACATTTCTGGTTCACGAACATAGATAAATCTTACATCATAGTCACTATCAGCAGATTCAAATCCCCAAGCTCTGCTTCCAGATTCAACTGCTAAAATGATTTTAACGTGTTCTTGTTTCTCAATTTCTTCTAATTTCTTTTGAATGATTTCTTTTATAATCGCCTCTTTGTTATTATTAGTTTACTCTCTTATTCCTTAACGCATCTTTCAAATTTACTTGTAAGTTCCACTAGATATTCTTTCCTTTGAAGTTTATCTAACCACTTCGATGGAATACTATCGATGCCATAATAAATACCAGCCATAGAGCCTACGATTGCTCCTATAGTATCCGTGTCCCCACCAATATTTGTTGATGCGATGATAGATTCTTTGTAATCCATTGCATTCATAAAAATCCACAAAGCACATTCTAGCGTATCAACAATGTATCCTGTTGATTTAATAGAATCAATTGCTTGGTATTTAATTGTTGCGTTTAGAATCCTAGTATACAGATTTATAGAATTCAAACTATACGAACTATAGTCTAGACTCTGAATGTACTTATATACCTCTTCTTTTGTATAGCCTTTTAATAAACAGATTATAAACCGTACATAGATATAGCAACCTAATCGACTGACTTCGTGGGCATGGGTTAAAGAAGACATTTCATCCATTAATCTTTGAATAGAAATATCATCAAGATTTCTCGTGTACGCATACAACGCTACCGGCAATATTCTCATGAGTGAACCATTTCCATTTTCATTTATAGATGTAGAACCACATTGTAATGGTGCACTCCCATTACAATATTTTTTTATAGCTTTTAAACATGTCCTTCCAATATCAAAAGTCACACCAGTTGATGTGTATTCTGATTCATTAATCCACTTGACCCATCTATCCATAATATCTTTATAATCAAAACATTTTTTATGGATGAATGAATCAATAGTTGCAATTTCCATTGCGGTATCATCTGACCAAGAACCTGCAGGTAGACCTAAATCTGGACTATCTATCATTTCAAGTACAGGATTCTTTAACAGTTCTTCTCTTTTAGAAAATTCTGTAGGAAATCCCATTGCATCACCAACCGCATGTCCAATGATTGCACCAAGATACTGATTATGATGTCTACTCATATTACCCTCACTGTAACGATAAAACTTAAAGAAACACATGATAAAAGTTACTGATGAGATAATTGTACTACATCGTTATAAACCTAAACACAGAATTGGAATTGTAATCACAGATAATACAGTTGAAACAAGAATTAGTTTCGCTGCAAACTTTGCATCACATCCATACTGTTCCGCAAGAATTGCGGTAGTAGACCCTGCTGGCATTCCAGTCATAATCACTGCAATGGCCTTAATTAGTGTAGGTACATTTAAGAATGTTAATGCGATAAATACCAAGAACGGATATATGATTAAACGAATTACACAATAGAATAACACTTTCTTTTCAAATAAGTTATTCCATTCAATCTCCGCCAAGATTGACCCCACCACAAACATAGAGATTGCTGTTGTACATGAAGCAATACTACTAATTGTTTTCGTGATAAAAAGTGGAAATTTAATACCCGTTAGCATAATAACAAAGCCAATCATTACCGCAACCACAGATGGATTTTTGATAACAGACTTTAATGCATGTTTATGATCAATTGGTTTAAATAATGCTAAACCGATTGTCCACATTGTTACAATGATTGGAATTTGGAATACTGATGTAAACATCACCGCTTCACTACCATAAATACTTTGGATAATCGGAATACCAATAAAAGCTGAGTTAGATACAATCATGCCATAACTGAGTACATTCGCATCTGTCTTCTCATATTTCTGGAAAAGAAACTTACTAGCAATAATCGATACTGTCTGAATAATTGCGGATATTAAAACTGCAATGAAACAAGTCATTAATAAATCTGAATTTACAACTGAATCATTCATAAATGAGATGATGACGGTACATGGTAAAACCACATTTATCAAAAGTGTAGATAATCCTTTGCGAATTTCTGGTGTTACAATTTTTTGTTTACGCAGAAAAAAACCGATGCCTAGCATCAATAGTATCTGCATTTGTAGTTGTATCATCTGCGTAAATAGTGACATAGTTCTACCTCATCAATCATAAAATACCTTACTATTCTAATATAAAGCGTATTAAATAGTAAGGTATTTCATTTTAGGTTATATCAGTCCAGTAAAAATTATACTTATTATGAATAGTATTTCAGTGATAGAATATGTATAAAGATAAAACCCAGATTCAAACATATTTCATAGTTAATAGAAAGTGAGGATAAAAATATGTTTGTAAACGAGCAATTTTATAATGATGTAAGTCGAATTCGAAAACCAAGTTTTAAAAAATATTTTCTTTTATATGTATTGATACAGATTATATCTAGAATTCTAAAAGATTATCCTGCACTAAAAATAGTTTTTTCCGGATCCATTGACCAAACGCTTATTCAACAAGCTTCACATTCAAGCTTCCTTCTCCCTTTTGTCATTTCGGTTATCGTACAATTATCTACATTCCTATTCTTGATGCAAATTTATCGTATCGTTCAAGGTTATCAAATACATTTGACAGATGTGCCTGAACTCTTAAAAGAGAAAGGTCTTAGTATTTTATGTGTATCAACAGTTGTGATAATCTTAGATAATTTTTTTACCTATGTATTTTCCAATGATATCTTGCAAGCAATTACATCAATAGCACTATACTACTTAACAATATTCGTTGCTTTTACCATTTATACTTATCCAGCACACGCATGCATAGAAGCATTCAAAGAAAGTATGAAAGAATCCATCAATTCATTCAAAGATATAATAAAGATAGATATTCACTACATGTGGGTATGCTTAGCAGCCTTAATCTTCACAATTGCTCTTGTATTCCCGATTCTAAGAAGCATCTTTGCAAAATCTCTTTATGCACCATTAATCTTAATTGGTAGTAATAGTACAATCCATACGAACACTGAATCGATTTTGCCATTTATTTACGCAATGTTTATTGCAGTTACACTAGTTTTAATTCTTACTTTATATAGATTGTTCTGTGCATATTATGCACATGCATTGTATTACTTCAAAAAGTATGTAGAAATAAAACCAGACGAATCAGAAATACCTACACAGTCAACCGAATCAACATATATGATTGATAAAAATGAAGATGCTTAAGATTTCTAGCATCTTCATTTTTATAATAATGGTGCAAATAACTTCACAACACCAATAAATAATCTACGTAACAATCCATTCTTAATTTCACCCTTTTGAACCTGGTGCGATTTACTGATGGTATCTAACATATCATCACGTACATCTAGTACTTTCTTAGAACCGTAGAGGTATGTGCCATTTTCAAAATGTAAATATAGAGAGCGATAATCTAGATTAATTGTACCAACCGTCGCAACTATATCATCACTTACAAATACTTTCCCATGAATAAAGCCTGGTGTATACTCATAGATTTTTACGCCACCATCGATCAGATTGCGATAAAACGATCTTGTAATATTCCAAACAATCTTCTTATCTGGAATCCCTGGCGTAATAATACGTACATCTACACCACGTTTAGCTGCTAAGATTAATGCATTTTCTAATTCAGTATCAATAATTAAATATGGTGTACAAATGTATACATACTCATTGGCACGATTCAATATATTCATATAGATATTCTGCCCTGTGTTTTCTCCATCAAATGGTGTTTCACCATATGAGGAAATATAGCCATCTGTATGCTGTGTAACAGAGTCTACCTTGAAGACTGTATAATCATCATCAGTTTTACGAATCGCATTCCAGTTTGTTAAGAAGAGTACAGTATAGGACCAAACTGCTTCACCCTTAACTCGAATTACATTATCCTTCCAGTGGCCAAAGACCATCTTCTGATTAATGTATTCATCTGCTAAATTCATACCACCCGAGAATGCTACTGTGCCATCAATAACCATTATCTTACGATGGTCACGATGATTCATAACTGCACCTAAGAATGGATTAATCTTGTTGTAGCGTACACACTTGATTCCTTCACTTTCAAGCATATTTGCATAGCTTGTTGGAAGAGAGTGAATTGTACCCATATCATCATACATGACACGCACATCTAAGCCTTGAGCAACTTTTTCTTTCAGGATTGTATGCATACCTTCCCAAAGGTTTCCTTTTTCAATTGTAAAGTACTCTAAGAAGATAAATTTCTTTGCCTTCTTCATTTCCTCTAGCATTACAGGATAACCAATATCTCCTAGAGGATAATAATCAAAATCAGAATTGCGATAGATTGGATATCCTTCAGTCTTAGATAAGTAGTGAAAATCACCCTTCATCTGAGGTGCCATTTCTTCTAACTCTTTTAAAACTGTTTCATCTTGAACATAGTATTTCTTGGAATCGGTTGTACTTTTAATTAGTTCTCTATAAGTTTTAGATGTAATTAAATTTGCTCCCAACAATAGGAACAATGCTGTACCAGGGATCGGAAATAATATAATTAATAAAATCCATAACATATCTGCAGATAAATGACGTGAATTATTAATAATATTGATAACAACTATCATACTAAGTAAGTGTAGTACTATTTCTATCCATACAAAATTCGCTGTAAAAAATAAAAATAGATTACGTACTATTATTGCTTGCAAAATTAAACCAATTGCAATGAGTCCAAACCGAAAGACTTTTTCAAAAAAACTCATACATTCCCCTCACCAAATCTATGTTCAAAATGTACCATTTATACATCACGATAGTCAATACTTCATAATATTTGTAGCATTCATAAACTGCTCTATATTTTCCTGAAAATTAGAATAATTTTTAAAAACTTGCTAGAACAGATAATTTATTTACTTTTTTCGGTTGAAAAGGTTGTAAAAAAGCCAATATTAAGAGAAAATTATAAACGGAAATTGAAAGGAGTTAATACCATGATTCAATCAACAGAAATTAAACCAGGTCAGTGTTTCGTTTGGGAAGGTGATTTATACCAAGCAATTACAGTTGACCGTAATAAGACAGCTATGGCTAAGATGAAGGTTGCTGTTAAAGTTAAGAACCCAAGAACAGGAGTTGTTAAGGAACTTAGCTTAATTGGTTCTGACCGTGTAGAAGAAGCTTTCATCGATAAGAGAGAAATGCAGTACCTCTATAACGATGGTGCAAACTTAATCTTCATGGATACAGAAACATATGAACAGATTGAAATTCCAGCAAGCCGCTTAGAATGGGAAAAGAACTTCCTAAAGGAATCTTCAATGGTAAACATTCAGGTTTACAACGGAGAAATCTTAGGTGTTCAATTACCAGATAAGGTTAACCTACAAGTTACAGAGTGTGAAGTTGCAGTTAAGGGTAACACAGCAACATCTGCTACAAAGAACGCTACTGTAGAAACTGGCTTAAATGTTCGTGTACCATTATTCATCAACGAAGGAGAAGTAATCGAAATCTCCACAGCTGATGGTAAGTACTCTGGACGTGCGTAATCATTAAAATAAGCTATGACATTTATGTGTCATAGCCTTTTTTTCTTAGACTGAATACCCCTGCTGTATCTTGCGAATGACTTTTTCAAAACGCTCAACATCCCAAGTAACTGGTGTAGGATATGTAGGATTTCCTTCCTTCTCTGCACCAGTCGCAAGATAATGAATATCTGTATCCTGTATCTCTGGTAGCGATGTTGGAATGCCTAATGCTTGGTTTATTTCTTTTAGTTTTTTGATAAAATATTCTGCCTTCTGTTGATCTGTATGACCAGAAATGCCTACGATATCCGCAATATAAGCTAGTTTCTTTGTGATTGTGTCCCCATATTCTTCCAATACAATCGGTAAAATAATGGCATTGATCATACCATGTTGTAAATGATACATTCCACCAATACCATGTGCTATTGCATGTACGTAGCCAATATAGTTATTGGTAATCGCCACGCCAGCTTTGTAAGAGGCTTCTAAGAGTTCTAAACGATATGTTATGTTTGAGCCATCTTCAAAACTAGGAATTAAATATTGGAAAATAGACTGAATAGCCTCTAGCGCATACTCATTTGTCTTACAATTATTAAAATGATTGATATACGCTTCTATGGCATGTGTTAGAGCATCCATACCTGTATAAGCTGTCATCTTAGCCGGTAATGTAGTCAAAAGTGAAGCATCCAAAACGGCATACTTTGGAATTAGAAATAAATGACTTAGCGCATACTTACGCTTCCTAATTGGATCTGTAATAACAGCACCAGCAGTCACTTCAGAACCAGTACCAGCAGTCGTCGGTACAGCGATAAAAAATGGTAATGTTTTAGATACTCTTCCTGTCTCTAATACTGTCTTTACATCAAGATGACTACTTTGTACACAAGCTAGAGCAGCTTTTGAACAATCAATGACTGAACCTCCACCGATTGCGATGAGTCCTTGACAACCTTCTTCAATATAAAATTCCTTTAGATTTTCGACATCCGAAATCTCTGGATCTGGCTTTACATATTGAAAGATACTATAAGCGATATTACTTTGATCTAATCTTTCGAAAAATGGTTGTAATGTTCCTCTTTTGATAAATCCAGCTGTCGTAACAACCATATACCGATTAAGATGCTTTTCTTTTAATACATCCACTAAATCTAATAATGCATGTTCACCTTTTAACATCTTAGGTTGTAAGATTAACTGTATTTTTTGTATTGGACTAAAGAGTGCCTGTCTAATTCTTAAGAGAAAATGTTTCATATATGCCTCACTTTGCTTTAGTATAACACCATGAATATACAAACTAAAAAACATACCCTCTAAATGAAGAGGATATGTCTTTGTTTGTTTTATTATTCAGAAGTTTCTTCGTCTTGAACTCTCTTCTTAAATAAGAGTCTGTTGTAACGCTTTTCAGCATCCTTACGAGCCTTCTCGAATAACTTGTCTGCTTCTTCTTGACCTAATACCTTAGGTAAGTTGAAGTAACGAGCTTCGTTGAGTAAGAACTCATTGAACTTAGAGAAGTCTGGTGTACGAGAGTCAATCTGTAATGGCTTCTCAAGTCTTGGGTCAAAACGGTATAGAACTGTATAACCACAAGCAACCGCATTCTTCTGAACGTTAGGCATGTTAATCAATCCACCCTTAATACCGTGCTCTAAGCATGGTGAGTAAGCGATGATAATTGATGGTCCCTTATAACTTTCAGCTTCCTTAAATGCCTTGATTGTCTGAGACTGGTTAGCACCCATAGATACCTGTGCAACATAAGCTGTACCGTATTCCATGAAAATCTGACCGATATCCTTCTTAGCACCCTGCTTACCACCGGAAGCAAACTTCGCGATAGATGAAGCCTGAGATGACTTAGAAGATTGTCCACCTGTATTGGAGTAAACTTCAGTATCAAGTACTAATACGTTTACATCCAGATTATTAGCCATTACATGGTCTAATCCACCGTAGCCAATATCGTAAGCCCATCCGTCACCACCGATGATCCAAACAGACTTAGATACAAGGTCTCTTTCAAGTTTAAGTAGTTCCTTAACCTCTTGGTTAGAAGAAGCCTTAACTTGTTCAATTAACTTGTTAACGATTGTTCTTTGAACTTGACGGTCGTCATTAGCAGCGATATACGCTTCAAATGATGCCTTTAAGTCAGCTTCAACCTTATCAAGGTTGTCTTCCATGATCTTGAGGATACGAGCACTCTTGTATGACTGAGCAATTGCCATACCATAACCGTATTCAGCGTTGTCTTCGAATAATGAGTTAGCCCAAGCAACACCTTCACCATTTTCATCTTGTACGAATGGGTTTGATGGAGTAGCAGAGCAGTAAATCATTGAGCAACCTGTTGCGTTAGCAATTAACATATCGTTACCGAATAACTGAGAAGCTAGACGGTAGTATGGAGCTTCGCCACAGCCTGGGCAGCATCCAGATACTTCAAAGTAAGGCATCATTAATGATACGCCACCTTCAGTGTTGTTATTGCCATATTCCTTCTTATATGTTGTGTGCTTGTATAGATATTCAGCGACTGGTTCTTGACCTAGCTGAGTCTTAACATCAGCTGCTGATAATGCCTTAGTAGGACAAACCGTAATACATACACCACAGCCTACACAGTTACGTGTTGATACTTGAATTCTAAACTTGAGGTTAGCTTCCTTAGCTCCCTTATATGCAGGAGAAGGATCCTTCAATGTTAACTCAACATTGTTTTCATCAGCAATCTTTTGAGCTGTAGCAACTTCTTCTTCATCCATTAAGAATGAACGAATTGTTGAATGAGGACATGCAAATCCACACTTACCACATTGGATACACTTATCAGCTTCCCATTCAGGAACAAGTGTAGCAATTGTTCTCTTCTCTTCAAACGCAACATTAGGCTTTAATGTACCATCTGTTACACCGAACTTCAAGAAAGCAGATACTGGCATATCTTGACCCTGTAAGTGGTTGATTGGTGTTACATGTTCATCAAAGTATGCATCACCAGTTGTGCCCTTAACAGACTTATCAAACTGTAAGTCAGCCCAAGCTGGATCTACAGTTACTTCTACGATTCCTGAAGCACCTGCTTCAATAGCCTTGATGTTCTTATCTACAACGTCCTGTCCCTTACGAGCATATGTATGACGAGCAGAATCCTTCATTAATTCTAAGGATGTGCTATATGGCATAATCTGTTCATTTAGACGGAAGAAAGCCGCCTGTAAGATTGTATTTGTGAAACGTCCCATTCCTGTATCTTGCGCAATCTTAGTTGCGTTAATGATATAGAACTTCGCATGACGTCTAGCAAGTCTAGCTAAGATACGATTAGGTAATCTATCTGCGATTTCTTCTGCTGGGATAGTTGTGTTCAGTAAGAATGTTCCGCCTTCCTTAAGGTCACGAACCATATCAAACTGGAAGCAGTAGCTATCTAATGAACAAGAGATAAAGTCAGCCTTATCAATGTAATATGGACTATGAATTGGGCTCTTACCAAATCTTAAATGAGAACGAGTTACACCACCAGACTTCTTTGAGTCATATGCAAAGTAAGCCTGTGAGTATAAATCTGTATTGTTACCAATGATTTTAACTGTTGACTTGTTAGCACCTACAGTACCATCAGAACCTAAACCATAGAAGATACATGATGTATAGTCTGCATCAACTGTAATATCAACTGGTTCGATTGAAAGATTTGTAACATCATCTTCAATACCAATTGTGAACTCTTCCTTTGGAGAATCCTTCTTCAATTCTTCAAATAAGCCATTGATATGAGATGGGTTTGTATCCTTAGAAGATAGACCATAACGTCCACCAACGATTGTTAGACCCTTGATATCACGTAAAGCATATACAACATCTAAGAATAATGGTTCACGAGCACCCTGTTCCTTTGTACGGTCTAATACAGCAATCTTCTTAACAGTTGCTGGAAGAACAGACTTCAAGAACTCAACAGAGAATGGACGATATAGGTAAACCTTAATTAAACCTACTTTTTCGCCTCTCTTAACGAGTGTGTTGATTGTTTCTGTAATTGTATCTGTTACAGAACCCATAGCGATAATAATACGTTCAGCATCAGGAGCACCTACATATGTAAATGGTGCATAGTTACGACCTGTATGCTCAGAAATCTTCTTCATATAATCAGCTACTACAGCTGGAATATTTGCGAAGTGATTATTTTGAGCTTCGGCAGCCTGGAAGAAGATATCATCGTTCTGTGTACCACCACGAACAACTGGGTTTGTATGTGGGTTTAGTGCTAAAGCACGGAACTCTTCTAACTTCTCTTGGTTAACTAAACTTCTTAAGTAGTCATAGTCCATCACTTCAATCTTATCGATTTCGTGTGATGTACGGAAACCATCAAAGAAATGCATTACTGGTACACGCTGATCAATTGCGACCAAGTGTGCAACACCAGCTAAATCCATACAGTCTTGTACGGAGTGTGAACAAATCTGAACAATACCTGTTTGGCGACAAGCATAAATATCAGAGTGATCACCGAAGATACTTAATGTGTGTGTAGCTAAAGTACGAGCTGCTACGTGGATAACTCCTGGTAACATTTCACCCTTTAACTTGTAAATATTTGGGATCATTAATAATAGACCCTGTGAAGCTGTAAATGTTGTAGCTAAAGAACCAGCCTGTAATGCACCGTGAATTGCTCCGGCAGCACCACCTTCAGACTGCATTTCCACAACCTTAACACGATCTCCAAACACGTTCTTACGACCTGCTGTTGACCATGCATCAACATTTTCCGCCATAGGCGATGACGGTGTAATTGGATAAATACCGGCTACTTCCGTAAAAGCATACGCGGCGTGGGCAGTTGCGGTATTACCATCCATAGCTTCGAAAACTTTTTTGTTTTCAGTACTCATATGTCCTCCTTCATAATACCTCCATATATTATAAGACTAAAACATATGAAATAATAGACATTTGCGCAATAAATACACTATTCCCCACTATTTTTCCATGATTTTTTTACAACCTAAAATGATTAACTAACATTGTTTTATAAATGTAATTCGATTTGTTTATTTCTATGTCACTGTATGAAAAAAGAAGTCCTAAGACTTCTTTTATTGATTCATGGATTTCATAACGGAACGAATCTGTGCCTCACTTGGCTTACGTCCCATTTGCATAAACATTGCACGAACCATCTTCTCATTGATTGGTGGATTTTCCTTCAGCTGCTTTTCGAAATACTTTCTTGTTAAGAAGAATGTTACGATTGCACCGATTAATCCTCCAGCAATGAAGAATCCTAATGAACTCCAAAATTCCATAAATTACACCACCTATTCTTCATGTACCTTGTTATTTTATCTTGTTTTGTACATGCTTGCAACGGCTAAAACAGTGTTTTATTTTGCTGAATCCTTTGCTGTCGTGATTTTAATTAAATCAGCGTAGATATTGTAAATCTTTTGATACTGTTCATCTGTCATTTGTGGATTTACATCTATATCATAGTCCTCCAAGACACCTACATGGAAATCTACAACTCTACCATTCTTAACTGCCATAACATCCGGAATGTAGAGAGATGTTCCTCCACTCTGTGGATTTTCAAGGTATGTAACATCGATAAACTCTTCAACCTTTTCACGATATTTCGTAAACTCTTCATCTGTCTTGTAGAATTTTCTACTTACATCTACATAGTAGACCGTAACCCCTGCATCCTTAGCAGCTTGATTTAATACCGCGAATGCTTTTTGACTATATCGTGAGTCAGGTTTCGCAAATACCATTACACCTGAATATTTATTTTCAAAGAATGTAATAGCGGATGGTAATGAAATCTCCTTAATGGATGGTTCCTTGTCTGTAATCTCCGTAAACTCTGAGATACTACCATCTGTTACATAGTCTAATTTATATTGTTCCTTCGGTGAGCAGCCAAGCATGAATGCACATAGAACAATCATCATTAACTTCTTCATCATTGAATTCCTCCTTCAACACTTTCATTTTATCAAAAAAAGTCGGTATCATAACCGACTTAAAGAAATATTAAGACCGAAGGTAGATATAGTTCCCTCTTCTGTAGAGGTGGGTGTCCTTGGTAAAACTTCTGGATCCTCGCTCGTAACGAGTTTTCACTCCATCTTACGCAATCAGAACTCCCTTATATCATATTGTAGGAAAAATATGTTCCCTCCGGCACATGTATTATAGCACTAGAGGGAAATAAGAATAGTCTTGACACTTTTATTTTTCTTGCTTAGAAATTTCGATACCCAAAATATCTAATTGTTTTTGATCAACGACATTTGGTGCTTCACTCATAAGGTCGAAGGAACTGTTTGTTGTTGGGAATGCCACAACATCACGGATGTTATCTGTACCAGCTAATACCATGATTAAACGTTCTAGGCCAATACCTACACCACCATGTGGAGGTGTTCCATAACGGAAGGAATCTAAGAAGAAACCAAAACGTGCCTTCGCATCTTCTAGTGAAAGTCCAATCGCTTCAAATACCTTAGCTTGTAAGTCTTGACTATGAATTCTAATTGAACCAGATAAGAGTTCGTATCCATTTAATACTAAGTCATAAGCACGTGAAGATACATGGCCTGGATCAGTGAATAATTTATCTACATCTTCTTCCTTTGGTGCTGTAAATGGATGGTGTGCTGCTACCCAACGCTGATCTTCTTCACTGTACTCAAACATTGGGAAGTCAGTAACCCAAAGGAACTTATAAGTCTCTTCCGTAGGAATTAAGTTTAACTCATGGCCTAAACGTACACGTAATGCACCTAAGGATGCCTGTGCGATTCTTGCATTATCCGCAATGACTAGTACCAAGTCATTATTCGCAAGACCCAGCTTCTCAACTAACTTCGTCTTTTCTTCCTCACTTAGTACTTTCGCGATAGAACCTGTTAATACATCATTTTCCATCTTGAGGTATGCAAGTGCTTTTGCCTTAAAGCCATGTTTTACAAAGTCTTGTAATTGATCTAGGCCTTTACGGCTATACTTATCAGCCGCATTTTCAAACTTCACACAGTTTACAACTCCACCGTTTTCAATTGTATTCTTGAATACTTGGAACTCTGTATTTGCAAATACAGATGTAATATCTTGAATTTCATTACCAAAACGCATATCTGGCTTATCACTACCAAAGCGTCTCATACATTCTGCCCAAGGTATACGAACAAAATGATCTTCTAGTGTGTAGTTCTTTGTTTCTTTGAAGATATTTTGCATAAGATCTTCAACAACCGCAAAGATTGTATCTTCATCACCAAAGCTCATTTCAATATCAATCTGTGTAAATTCAGGTTGGCGGTCTGCACGTAAGTCTTCATCACGGAAACATCTAGCAATCTGGAAGTACTTCTCCATTCCACCAATCATCAATAACTGTTTATAAATCTGTGGTGATTGTGGAAGTGCCCAGAACTTACCGTTATAGATTCGAGATGGTACAAGATAGTCACGTGCACCTTCTGGTGTACTTCTTGCTAGGATTGGCGTTTCAACTTCCACGAAACCTTGTCTGTCCAAAACATTTCTAGCAACCATGCATACCTTATGACGTAAGATTAAATTCTGCTGTAATACAGAACGACGTAAGTCGAGATAACGATATTTCAAACGTGTATCTTCACTCGTATCAGTATCATCCACAATTGTGATAGGTGCTGTCTCAGCACTGTTAACAATATTAACAGACGCAACATGAATTTCAATTTCGCCTGTAGCAATCTTCGGGTTTGCGTCTTTACGCTTTTCAACTGTACCTGTTACCTGCAAGATGTATTCATTACGAACATCCTTCACTGCCTCCGCAATACTTTCATCAAATGTTAACTGAACGATTCCACTGCGGTCACGTAAATCAATAAAAACAAGTGATCCTAGATTACGACGTTTCGCAACCCAACCAACTAACGTAACTTTTTCACCTACATTTGCTAGACGCAAAGTTCCATTTTCATGTGTTCTTTCCATTATTTATTCTCCCATTGCTTGAGTGTTTCTAATAACTCTTCTTGCTTGATAGTTACCTGTGACTTATCAGAAATATTCTTTACATTCATTGTGCCATTCTTAACTTCGTCTTCACCAAGAATGACTACGTATTTTGCTTTGTTACGATCAACACTCTTAAACTGTGCCTTCAGTGAACGTTGTACAAGGTTAGCTTCTGCACTATAACCTGCATGACGTAGCTGTTGTACTGTCTTTAAGACAGATGTACCTACATCACCTAAACCGATGACATACACATCACATGTATTTTCATCGCCAAAGTCATGTCCTTCCTCAGCCGCTAAGTTAATTAAGCGTTCCATACCAATCGCAAAACCAATACCAGACATCTCTGGTCCACCATAATACTCTACAAAGTGGTCATAACGTCCACCCGCAAAGATTGTAGATTGTGCACCACTATCAGGTCTTGTGGATACGACTTCAAATACTGTATGTGTATAATAATCCAGTCCTCTGACTAGATGATCATCCACTTCATATGGAATCTCTAGTGCATCCAAACATGCAAGCACACGATTGAAGTATTCCTTAGATTCTTCATTTAAGTAATCCGCAAGTTTTGGTGCTGTATGCATGCATTCCTTATCGTGGTCTACTTTACAATCCAAAATACGTAAAGGATTCTGCTCATAACGACGATGACAATCTCCACATAGTTCTTCTAGATGTGGCTGAAAGTATTCCTTTAAAGCAGTACGATACGCAGCTCTTGAAGCGTCATCACCAAGTGTATTAATACATACTTTAATACTTGAGATACCCATTTGTTTCACAATGTCATATCCTAGGGCAATTGTTTCCGCATCTAATTCAGGAGATTTTGCGCCAATGTTTTCAACGCCGAACTGTGTAAACTGTCTCTGTCTTCCCTTTTGTGGATTTTCATGACGGAACATCGCACCAAGATAATAGAATCTACCAGGCATCTCCATCGAGCCATATAGCTTATGTTGATCAAATGCACGGATAACACCTGCAGTTCCTTCTGGTCTTAATGTATAGGAATGTGTACCCATATCAAATGTGTACATCTCCTTGTTGACCATGTCACTGGAGTCATTTTCACGCTTAAATACTTTTGTCTCTTCAAAATATGGTGTACGAATCTCACGGTAACGATAACGTTTTGTCGTTTCACGAATAACTTCTTCTGCGTGATGCCAACGATTCATCTCATCTGGCAAAATGTCGTAAGTTCCTCGTGGTGTTTGATAACTCATTGTTCTTTCCTCCTTTAAACAAATATAAAAGCGTCCCTATCCAAGGACGCTTCGTGCGCGGTACCACCTTAGTTCATGATTTCTCATGCGCTCTTTCCGTAACGTGGAATACGTTTATCCCTACTAATTTCAGGATATCTTCTCCAGAGTGTCAATCCTGTAAGAATCCGCCAATGCTTGCACCATACCATTGTCGCTCTATCGTCTTCTAACAAGAACTCTCTTTCTAAGAATTTAGTAGTATTATAGCCCTTACGCTTACTTTTCTCAAGTAAATTTTTAATGTGTTGTACGATCAACACTGAGTACAGATTCAACTTTACGAATATTCGCAAAGACGTTGTCCATCTGTTCCAAATTTCTTACTCGCATCGATACTTTTACAGTAGATGTTAGTGTTTCATGGTTGACTGTAACATTAATTGATTCAAGTTGTACCTTACATTGAGAGATTGTATTGACAATATCTGTAAGTAAGTGTGGTCGATCATTACAGATGATACTGAGATCAGAATCATACATACGATCCGCATCACAATCATCCCATTGTACATTGATGAGTTTTGTCTTCTCATTACGGATATTTGGACAATCTACACGGTGAACCTTAACGCCTTCACTACGTGTTATATACCCAATGATTTGATCACCATAGACTGGTAAACAGCAATGTGCTAACGACATCTTCATCGATTCAACCCCAGGCACAACAAGCCCTGATTTTGATACACGGTGAACAGTCTCTTTGTTTAGTACACGTGATAAGCTCTCATCCTCACTTGCGCGTTGTTTTACGTTTGTTAAACGTTCCGCCGCAAGAGATGGACTGATAGATTTTACTGCAATTCCATACATAAATTCGTTATAGTTAGATACTTGGAAACCAGTTGTAATACTATCAATCTTTTTACGTTCCATGTATTCCTTAGGATCAACCCCACGCTTACGAAGTTCTTCAGTGAGTATCTTTTCTCCTTCTTCAATCTTCTCTTCACGCTTTTCAGTTTCTTTCTTTAGGAAATATGCACGAATCTTATTTCTTGCTTGAGCAGTTTTAACAATCTTTAACCAGTCCTCAGATGGGCCAGTACCCTTTAAGGTTTTGATATTCACGACATCACCAGTATGTAATTCTGTCGTTAATGGTACGATCGCATCATTGACAATTGCCCCAACCATCGTATGTCCTACATCAGTATGAATACGGTATGCAAAGTCAATAGGTGTAGCACCTGCTGGTAGGTCAATGACTCTTCCCTTCGGTGTCATAACATATACATTGGCTTCAAAGACATCCTTCTGCAATAACTCCATATAATCTGTCGCAGAAGTATTCGTTTCACTTTCACTATACGTAGCAAAATCTTTAAACCAAGATAGCTTATCTTCAATCTCTTTTTGTTCAGCCTTTGGATCGTAACGAGAACCTTCTTTATAACGCCAATGGGCCGCAATACCCTTCTCCGCAATCGCATCCATATCTTCAGTACGAATCTGTACTTCGAAGATCTTCGCATCTTCGCCAAGAATCGTTGTATGTAAAGACTGATACATATTCGGTTTTGGAACTGCGATATAATCTTTTAATCTACCTGGAATTGGTTTGTATTTGGCATGGATATAACCAAGAATTTCATAGCAGTTCAATTCTGTCTTTGAGACGACACGTATCGCAAGTAAGTCCAAGATTTCATCAAACCGTTTATGTTTATGAATCATCTTCTTATAAATTGAGTATAGATGTTTCGAACGACCAAAAATACGGAACTTGATTTTATGACTCTTTAACATCGCAGAGATATCTGTAATCATTTTATTAACAGCCGCATCACGTTCTGCCTTTTTTGTTTCTACAAGATGAGCGATATGATAATACTCTTCTGGCATTAAGTAATAGAAACACAGATCTTCTAATTCATTCTTAATAGAACTAATACCTAAACGATGAGCGATTGGTGCATAAACATCCAAGGTCTCTGCCGCAATTCTCTTCTGTGAAGCTTCTGGCTGAAACTCTAACGTGCGCATGTTGTGAAGTCTATCCACAAGCTTAATTAGAATGACACGAATATCCTTTGCCATTGCAATGAAAATCTTACGATGGTTAGCTGCTTGATATTCAGGATCATCTTTGCCTTTAAAGTTCAGATTACCAATCTTTGTAACAGCCTCTACTAGACTTGCAATTTCATCATCAAAATCATGAGCTAACTCTTCACGTGTAATATTGCAGTCTTCAATCACATCGTGTAAAAATCCTGCCGCAATCGTCTTAGGACCGACACGTAGTGTCGTAAGAATATATGCTACATTTACAAGGTGTACAAAATATGGTTCACCACTCTTGCGGAACATGCCTGCATGTTTTTCTGAAGCATACTTAGCCGCTTTCTCAATCAGAGCCAGATTTTCGGGCAAATGAATATAGGTACTTGCCTCTTTCATAACATCTGCTACAGTTGGATTTTTGCGTTCAGCCATATTTTTCACCTCCTACTATTTTGCAAAAAATCGAAGATTGCTCTTCGATTATACTTATTTATCGCTTAAGCGGGTCATCGCATAGATGTCATAGCCTTCAAGCGCTTTACGGCCATCCATGTCATCACCGTATAATTCAATCACAAACGCAAAACCAGCTACGACACCACCTAATTGTTCAATCATCTTCGCAGTAGCCTTCGCTGTTCCACCAGTCGCTAATAAGTCATCAATAATAACAACACGCTGTCCTGGCTTAATTGCATCTTTGTGCATATGTACTTCATTAGAGCCATATTCTAATTCATACTTGCAACTGATTGTTTCACGAGGAAGTTTTCCTGGCTTACGAACAGGCACAAAACCTAGTCCTAATTGAACTGCAACCGGACAGCCAAAAATAAATCCTCTACTTTCAGGACCAACAATCATATCTGCGTTAACGCTCTTTGCGTAATCACATAAACGATTCGTTACTTCTCTAAACGCTTCTGCGTTTTCTAGAATCGGTGTAATGTCTCTAAAAAGAATTCCTTTGATTGGAAAATCCCTTACAGACGCTATGTAATCTTCAATCTTTAATGCCATGATAAATCCCCTCCTGTGCGGATAAAATAGTTTTTGTAATATGCATTCTTTAGTATAGCAGATTCAGACAATATCTTCGAGTATCATTTGACAGGTTGTACGATTCCGCCATCGATTAATGGATAGTTTTCCAATCAAACGCTTTGGTAAGATTGGTGCAGTTAGATTTCTACTCTTATATAGTACTGCTTCAAAGCCTCCACTACTATTTGCGATTAGGTATTTCACCATCTTCGCAGTTTCTTTACGTTCTACCACATTCATACCCTCAAGCGCAAAATTCGGCTCAACCATTTCTTTTGGATATGGTGTAAAACAATCGATATCAATAATGTTGTTAAAGTTAATATCTTCTACGTCAATACGAATCGCATCTTGCACTGGTTCTATATATTCATAACCAGTTTTAGCCATCTTCTCTTGTGCTTGTTGATAGAATTCTTCAAATTTTTCAATTGGCACCGAAATACCAACTGCTTGTTCATGTCCTCCAAAAGCAGCTAGATTTTCAAAATCTTTAAAGAAATCAAAGAGATTAAAACCAGGTACACTTCTACCACTACCTTTGATTGTTTCATGGCTCTTAGCCATGACAAGCACTGGTCGATGTAACTGTGAAACGATGCGTCCAGCAACTAGACCAGATACCCCTTCGTGAAAATCTTCTTGATAGAGAATTGGAAACTTCTCATCCGCAATCATATTGATTGCCATCTCACTAATCGAAGAACTGATTTCTTTTCTCTTTTCATTAATCTGATTTACTTGTGCAGCATAGTGTGCAATCTGTTCTTCATTATTTGAAAGTAAGAACGGAATCATTGTATTGACATTAGCAAGATCACTCATACGTCCAAGGCTATTCAGTTTTGGAACGATAGAGAATGATATAGCAGTCATATCAATACCACTACCTGGATTTAAAAGACTAATTAAACTACGAGGTCTTCCCTGTTTTAATACGTCTAGTCCACGCTTAACGATACGTCTTGTTTCTTTCCATAGAGGCATCACATCCGCAATTGCCGCAACACAAGCAAAAGCTGTTTGAATATCATTATCGCCAATCAGATTTCGTGAAATCTGTAAAGCAACACCTGCACCAGAAAGATAGCAATATTCACTTTCCATATAGTTAGGATGTACGACATATGGTGTTTCAATCTCTTCATCAATTTGGTGATGGTCAGTGATAATAATATCTAACCCAAGTTCATTGGCTTTTTGAATTGCCGCATGGGCTTTGACACCGTTATCAACGGTGATAATTAGGCTATATCCTTTTTGATGCGCGAGTTCAACAGTATGTGCAGATAATCCATAGCCTTCTTTCATACGATCTGGTATGTAATAGCCATGTTCAATCTTTAATTTCATCAAGGTCATCTTCATGATAGTTGTTGAACAGATACCATCCGCATCATAGTCACCCGCAATCATGACTTTCTCGTGATTATCCCTTGCTTGTAATAAACGTTTACAACATTTTTGTATACACTCTGCTTTACTTGTTGTAAGTGCAGTATCCGTATTAAATAACTCATGAATTTCTTCATCACTTAAATGAGAAGCCATCAAAAGTTTCGCACTCAATAGACCAATCTGATATTTTTCTTGTAGATTAGATGCGTCTACATCGATTACGTTATACTTCATTCTTCAAAAGCCAACTTTCTAAATACATCTCCACGATGTTCAAAGTTCTTGAAATGATCATATGAACTTGCGGCTGGAGATAATACACATGCATGATGAGGCCGTGTTAGTTTCTTTGCAAGTTTAACCGCTTCTTCAAGATCCTCTACTTGATGTAGTCCTGGTCTTAGTAAACCCTTCTGTTCCATTTCAGAAAAAATACGTTTTCCAGTCGCATACATGAAAATAACTTGGACATCCTTGCGTGCATGTAAATAGTCTTCTACTTCATCATATTCAATGCCACGGTCCATACCACCCACAAGTATAGTATCGACATTCTCAATCGATTCTAAAGCCTGAATACAGGATTGACCAATTGTAGAAATAGAGTCATTGATAAAACGAACTCCTTGATACTCTCCCAAGTCTTCTAATCGATGTGCCAGTGGTCTAAAACTAGCAATCGCTTTCTTTACACTTTCATCACTTACACCTAGTTTATTTGCGATAAAGTAAGCAACCGCAAGATTACGATAGTTATGTTCACCAATTAACTTTGCACTAGAAGCGTCAAGTTCATGTCCTGGAATACATAACGTTGTACCATGGGCTGTAATATCTTTCCCGATTAAGTATGGAGTATTTAATGACAACTTGATAAAGTCTTTCATCTCTTCATGCATGATGACCGTATCACCTTGCATTTGATTTGTAAAAATATGAGATTTCGCAAGTCCATACTTCTCCATCGTTCCATAGTGATCTAAATGTTCCTCATATAGATTTAAGAACACTGCGTATTTTGGTGAATAACGACAAATCTCTAACTGATGACAAGATAACTCTAGTGCAGCGTATGCACCATTTTCCATCTCATCAATCGCCTCAAAACATGGAATACCAATATTACCAACCAAGCATACTTGATACTTCTCCTTTAGTAGTGCAGCCACAAGTGATGTTGTGGTTGATTTTCCCTTTGTGCCTGTTATGCCAACAACATGATCACGATAGTGTTTGATAAATAACTCTGCTTCCCCTGTTATCTTACTTACATCAATTGAATCAGGAATCACAATGCCAGGTGATTTGAGAATCAAGTCAAAGTGATTCAAATTCACATCTGCTTCACATGCACAAATGGTATGAACAGTTTCATCCTCTGCCTTTTTTAGAGATGGTCCAGGTTTTGATTCCACAATCGTTAATACCTGCTCAGGAAGTAATCGACGAATCAAACGATATGAAGCTTGGCCTTCACGACCATATCCCCATATTACGATATTCTTATTGGCAAATTCATTTTTCCATGCTTGTAGGCTCATCCGCTTACCTCCTTACTGATGACGAAGAAGTTGTATAACCTCTTCTAAATTTTCCGCTTGATATTCAATCATCTCTTTCATAGTCTGATCTGGTTGAATGGTATCTTCGATAAAACAAGAATGCATTCCTGCTCTTCTTGCGGCGATAATTCCTTGTTTAGAATCTTCTAGAACAAGACACTTCGCTGGTTGTACATCTAATATATTAGCACCAACCAGGAATATTTCAGGATCTGGTTTTGCGTGTGTAACCATATCCCCTCCAACAATGGCATCATACTCTAATGGCGTCGATACCGTCGACAATAACGCTTCCACGTATGTGCGATGACTGCTAGAACAAATCCCAATACGGTAACCATTTTGTTTAAGCCACTGAAATAAGCTAATTAATCCCTTCTTATTCAAACAATCTTTCTGAATTGATGACCAAAATGAAATATCAAATCTCTTTTTCTTCATCACCTTAAACAAGTCTATTCCATTTGGAATAGAGGAGAGATAACGATTGAGTTCTTCTCCACCCGAGCCGGTAATATTGATGAAGAAATCTTCTGGTAAAGTAAATCCTAATTTTCTAGCTTCATCTTTCCATATTTGTTGCGAGATAAGCTCTGTTTCAAACATTAAACCATCACAATCAAACAGGACAGCTTTTATATCTAACATACACTCTCCTAAAATATCAAAGCAGCGGTATGCCCGCTGCTTATTGTTCATTAAGCGTTAATACCAGAAATGGTATATTCATCAAGAAGTTCTTTCTTAACTTTCTTATCTTTCTTTTGTTTTGTAGTCTTCTGTTTTGGCTTAGACTTCTCACGAATCAAGCACCATACATAAGCCGCAATAAATACAGATGAACTTGTACCAGCAATTAATCCAACTAACATCGCAAATACGAATGTGAAGATGGAATTACTACCCATAATGAGTAAGAAGATAACAGGAATAATCGTAGTAAATGATGACATCAAGGACATCTTGATAGCTTCATCAATCGCTTGATTTGCGATAGCACGATACTCTGTAGGTTCAATGCGATTACGTAGATTTACTTCTTCACGTACACGGTCGAATACGATAATCGAGTTATTGATTGAGTAACCAATAATTGTGAGTAATACAGAAATTAATTCAATATTTACTTCTAGTCGTAAGATACCAAACACCGCAATTACAATTAATACGTCATGCACAAGTGCTACTAAACATCCAAATGCATAGTCAAACTCATAACGGAATGTGATATACGCAAGCATCGCAATCCACGCAACAACCGTCAGAATAACGGCACTTCTTACAAGTTCAGAACCAACTACAGGAGTAACAATGTTATCACCAGGTTCAACGCCATACTTCTTCTCAAAAGCAGACTTAATTGTAGTTAACTGTTCTTTATCTAAAGACGCTTTTGTTGTGGCGTAAACAGTATGTTCACCAGCACTCTGATAACTAAAGCCCTTATAACCTAATGTTTCCATCTCTGCTTCCACATCAGAAACATTTACAACCTGTTCAGAAGTAACTGTTAACTTTGTACCAGACGCAAAGTCAATACCTAAGTTTAAGAAACCATTTCCCTTTGCTAAGTTAAAGAAACTTAACGCTAGAGATAATACGATAATAGAAATACCAGCAGCTACTGCATACTTCGCTTTACCCATGTAATCAAACTTAAATGTACCTGTGTAGAATTGTTTTTCACCCTTTGATACATCAGGAATTTGATTCTTCTTAACCGCGAACAATCCAGGCTTGCCATCGCAAATACCGGAGTCAACGATAAGGTTTAATAGCCACTTAGAGAAACCTACGTTAAGAACCAACGTCATAATAACTGTGATAATTAACATAGTCGCAAAGCCCTTAACTGTACCTGTTCCCCAGATATACATGATTAACGCAGCTAGGAGCGTTGTAAACTGTGCATCAAAGATTGCGCCAAATGATAGCTTACCACCTTCCGCAACTGCAGCACGGATACTTCTACCTTTGTATAACTCTTGACGAATACGTTCATAGTTAATGATATTCGCATCGACAGTCATACCAACACCTAACACAAGTGCACCGATACCAGATAATGTAAATACAGCACCCATTAAGGAGTAGATTCCAAATACGGCCCATACATAGAATGCAAGCATGATAGATGAAATCAAACCTGGTAAACGATATACGAAAATCATAACAGCCATAACAACCGCAACACCGATTACACCTGCAAGTGCTGTTACCTGTAAAGCATCTGCACCATATGAAGCAGATACAACGTTACTGGATAGCTCAGTCAACTTAACTGGTAAAGAACCAGAATTGATAAGGTTTGCAAGTGTTCTTGCGGAATCCTCTGTAAAGTTTCCAGAGATAATGCAGTCGCCATTAATTTCTGATTGTACAGAGGCAGCAGAGATATACTTAGGCTCTTCACCATTCTTTGCTTTCGCAGCTTCTGCAGCATATGTATCACCATCTTGCCAATCAAGCCATACGACCATGATATTTGCGCCATTGCCCTTTTGTGCAATTGCCTTTGTCATTGCCGCAAACTTCTCTTTATCCGCAATCTTTAAAGATACAATAGGTTCACCATCTTTATACGCAAGAGATGCACCACCTTCTTGTAAGATAGATGAATCAGCTAATTCATTATTATCTACATCACGGAATGTTAGGTTCGCCGTTGTACCAATTAATTCACGTGCAGTTTCAAGGTCTTTCGCACCTGCAATCTGTACACGAACACGGTTATTACCTTCCACTGTAATCTGTGGTTCACTAACACCCAATACGTTGATACGCTTTGAAATACTGTTGATAACAGCAGACATATCAACTGTAGCACCTTCATTTAACGGCTCTACCTGATACAAGATTTCAAAACCGCCGCGTAAGTCCAAGCCTAAATTTAAACTAGAGATAATTGAGCGTATTGTTGTAGCGATTAAAGTACCCAACAATAGAACAACTAACGCAAAAACGGCCAACTTACTTTTCTTTGTAGTATTTTTTGCCATAAGTTAATTCCCTCCAATGACATCCGCAAAATCTTCAAGGTTTTTCTTCGCACCATCAATAACAGCTTGGGTTGATAAGAAGCGTACAACATCATTTGCAGCAACGTTCCACACTACATCAACAGCTTGATTGAGCGTACGCGGTGATTTATTGCGCCATAAATGATTCAGATAATCCTCAAGATTTACATATGTAAGAGTAGGCAAATCTTCTTTTTGTAATTTTTGTAATTTGAGAACCATCGTCAGTTCTACCAATCGATGATTCACATCAAAAGTACTTTGTGACATGCCTTCCTCCTAGCAACTTAGTTATTATACCAAAAACATCTTTCGATAACCATACTTCAAAATGATAATACGTATCAATATTATACTCTGTTTTCCATCTCCCAAAACAAAAAATCCTAGAATTTTCATCTAGGATCAACGTATTCCAATGAGTAGCCCGATTCCTGCTAAAATTGCCTCTACAAGCCAGAACATACGTACAATACCAACTTCAGGCATACCCTTAATGCGGAATGCATAATGAATCGGTGTATATGGGAATACTTTCTTATGTCTAATTTTTACAGAACCAATCTGAATCATCACACAAAGCGTTTCAATCACCGGTACCCCTGCAATCAAAATTAATAATAATTCCGTTTTTGTAATCATTGCCAAGGCAGCTAATACACCACCTAAAGCAAGTGAACCAGTATCACCCATAAATACACGTGCTGGTTTCTTATTGTAGTAAAGATAGCCAAGCAAAGCGCCAATCAAACAAACCACAAAGATTGCCAAACCAATCTTCTCTTGTTTTAGAGTAATAACTAGATATGGTATTAAAGCGATAATACTAACACCAGAAGATAATCCATCCATACCATCAGTTAGATTTACCGCGTTGCTGGCGCCAGCAAACATAAATAATACCAAGAAGAAATATGCGATACCTAGTGGTAATACGATACGAGTAATTGGAAGTGTAATTTCCAAAGATGCATGAGAGCGATATAACACGAAGAATACCACTGCCAATAACACCTGCATCAAAAACTTATGAAGCGGTTTTAAACCTTCATTGTTTTTGAGTACAGCTATCAAGAAATCATCCACAAAACCGATTACGCCATAGCCCATAAACGCTAGTAATACAATCAGTGTATCAAGATCTTGGAAGATTCCCTTTACAAATATCAAGGTTAATATAACTGGAACGATGATAAATAAGATACCACCCATGATAGGCGTTCCTGCCTTCTTCTTATCATCCTCTAATGCATATTCACTAACAGTTTGTTTGAAACTTAACTTTTTAAGATATTGAATCAAAAATGGCATCGTCACTAATACAATACTAAGACTCAATACGAAATATAAGCACATTTGAAATATTGACATATTTACTCCTGACTACCCACCAAAGTGGATCGAGATAGCTGTTCCCTTTTCAATGTATGAACCTGGCGGTATATCTTGTGAAGTCACAACTGATGTTTCATCACCTGTGATAGTAACATCTAGTCCTGTCGCTTGCCAGAATCCAGCCACATCTTGTCTACTCCACCCGAGCATATTCGGAATGTAGATCGTATTGGCGTTCGTAACTAAGAATACCTTTTGTCCCGTCGTTACTGAATGTCCAACTTGTGGATATTGACGAATAACAGTATTTCCATCGCCTAGGTTATATAGTTCTGTTCCATATGCAGAAAGCGTATTTTGTACATAGCTTAAACTATGGTTAATCAGCGATGGCATTTCATATACCGAAACAGTTTCTGCTGTATTTTCTGGTGCTTCAGCTGTCTGCTGTGCAAAGCCATATTGCATCGCAATACGACGTAATAAGTTTACTTGTGGTTGTTGGTTGACCGGTACACTTGAATCAATTTGGACTGCATAATAAACCAGAATCTGTGGGTTATCTGCCGGTAAAGCACCCATAAAGGAATAGATATACTTACCGGATTGATAACTACCATCAACCGCTAATTCAGTTGTACCTGTCTTACCCATCACTTTACATTCTGGGATACGATAACCACGACCTGTACCCTTATCATCATTTACTACACGATATAGAATACTCTGTAACTGCTTTGCGGTATCACTTGTAATCGGATGACCTACAACCG
Organism: uncultured Solobacterium sp.; assembly: GCA_963525775.1. GTDB lineage: Bacteria > Bacillota_I > Bacilli_A > Erysipelotrichales > Erysipelotrichaceae > Bulleidia. The sequence continues at coordinate 26,421 of CAURLC010000015.1, forward strand.
TCTTATTTGCTTTATAGATATATTTCGAATTGTCATATCCATCACGAATAGAATCTACGAAATATGGTTTTACCATTGTACCATCAGAGAATACAGCACTATACGCCTGCATCAGTTGCAACATCGTAACCGTAGAACCCTGTCCAAAAGACAATGAGAGTTTATCCGAAGGATACGTAAAGTTTAATGTACCAGTTGCTTCTGGTAACCCATCTGTATCTACATCATTGAAGAAACCAAACTTTCTTAAATACTCAAGGTTAATATCTGGGGTAATCACTTCATTTTGAACTGTACCTGCTACAGAGTTTAGCGAGTAAATAAGACCTGTATCAAAATCAACTGATCCATATTGATAACGATCTGCATTGTAAACACAGCCTAGGCTATTATCTGCCGTTGCACGAATTGGATTATTTTGGCTATCGGTTCCATAGCAATACGAATTACCATTAGTTAATTCAGAGCCATTATACTTACCTTCATTGATGGCCGCAGCCCAGGTAAATGTCTTTAAAGTAGAACCTGGTTCATATGGAACCTGTGCACCTGTATTTGTATAATCTGTAATCTCACGAACATTTGGATCGAAGGAATTTGACTGTCCCCAAGCTAAAACTTTACCAGTCTTAATCTCCATGACACCGCCCCAAACATTATCTGCGCCAAATTGACTTTGTGTCATACTCATGGATTGTTCAAGTGTTTGTTGGATGGAAGTATCTAGTGTTAGATAAACATCATCACCATTTACAGCGCTGACCACTTCATCCTTCATACCAGGTAAACGATACCCATCTTTGTCTGTCTGGTATGTACGTGTACCATTAGTACCAGATAGATAAGAGTTTAAGTAAAGTTCCAATCCCATCTGTCCTGTTGTAATATCATGGTCATCTTGTTGTGCATAACCAATTAAGTTCGAAGCAAATTGCCCATTTGGATAGATACGCTTGATAGAATCTGTAAATTCAATCCCTGGCAATTTGTAAGATTCAATAAGGTCTTTGGTTGCTTGTGATAAGCGTCGACCGCCAACACCCAACTCCGTTTGATAGACATCTTGAGAAAGATATCCCATGATTTTGTCATAATCAATTTTTAAAATCTCAGAAAGAACTTTTGCCGTTCCCTCTTTATCTTTCACGTATGCAATCTGACCTTCGATAGATTGACGTGCGGAAGATAAAACACAAACGATATCGTAAGTACGATTATCCTGTGCAATTACCTGACCATTTCTATCATATATAAATCCACGCAACGCTAATGTAGTATCTGTAACCGTATTGGCAGAATCTGCGTAAATACTCAAATCTGTTCCAGAACGTAAATGAACCTTCCCAATGGTTACGAAAAAAACATTAGAAGCAATCAGCATCATTGCTGCTAATGTCACAATCAATATTCGGCGTACTTCGTTACGGTATTTCTTTCTTTTTGCCATTCTATTCTCCAGTTGTCTTGCTAGATCCACCTGTGATAGTGACAATGTTCTCCTGTTTCTTACTTAGACCGTTACTTGCCGCAATTTCATCAACGCGGTTATTTGATCCTAAGTTCAAGATTTCTACCTTGAGTGCATCATTCTGTGTACGTAATGTTACGATATCAGCTTCCATTTGCTGTGTCTGAGCACTTAAGGCATTGTTGTAAGTTCTTAAGAATATGGAACTAGCCAAGTAAAGTGTAGCAGAAATCATGAACATCCATATAGAAAAATTTAAAAATGCTGTATTTTTTTTCTGTTTTTTTCTTTTAACAATCTTGGCCATATCCCTATTCTCCTTTTTTCTCTATAACACGTAGCTTTGCACTGTGAGAGCGATGGTTCTCTTCCAACTCTTCATCAGTCGCTGTGATTGGCTTTTTTGTGATTAAGTTGTAATCTGCTTGTTTGATATCTGATGCCTTAATTGGAATGCGTGGGTCAATGTAAGGTGCTGATGAATATTCTTTGAATACATTTTTGACCATGCGATCTTCCAAGGAATGGAATGTAATAATTGCACATCTACCATGCGGTTTTAATAAACTCAGTGCTTCTTCCAATCCTTTTTGTAGTGCTCCAAGTTCATCGTTTACTTCGATGCGTAATGCTTGGAATGTTTGCTTTGCTGGATGTCCTTTTTGGCGTAACACCTTGTCAGGTAAAGCTGACTTGATGACATCCACCAATTGGAATGTTGTCTCAATTGGTTGGATTGCTCGTTGCTTTTCAATTGCTCTTGCAATTGACTTTGTAAATTTCTCTTCTCCATACTCTCGTAAGATACGGCAGAGTTCTTCGAAGGAATATGTATTCACAATTTGATACGCATCTAATTCTTGTTCTTGATCCATACGCATATCTAAACGTGCATCATATCGATAACTAAATCCTCTAGTAGGATCATCAAACTGTGGAGAGCTCACTCCTAAATCCATCATGATTCCATCTACTTCATGAATTCCTCTTTTTGCAAGTTCTTCCTTCATGGAGCGAAAGTCATTGTGAATCATCGTAATATAAGGCAACACATCTTTTAGGTTCTCTGTAGATTCCGCAATTGCTTGACTATCTTTGTCAAATGCATATAGATGCCCACTCTTCAATTTGGAAATCAGATATCCAGAATGTCCACCGCGGCCCAATGTTCCATCTACGTAGATGCCATCCTCTTTTACGTTGAGTGAGTCCACTGTTTCTTTTAATAAGACCGATGTGTGCTTCATGCTTGTAATAACTCCGTTAAGTCTTCTGCGAAGTCTTCTAATTCACCCATAGATTCTTCGTTGTATTGTTCAAATACTTTCTCTGGCCAAATTTCGAAGTGATCAGAAGCACCTACAATTACACAAGACTTTTCAAATCCACGATCAGAAATCTGAAATTGTGGTAATAGGATTCTTCCTTGGTTATCCACGCCACATTCATCTGCCTTGCCTAAGATACTACGTACGAAGGCACGGGCTTTTTTATTTGTGATTGGCAACTTATTTAGTTTTGACACTAACTCGTTCCATTCATTTTCCGCAAATGCAGCTAAGCATCCATCCATCCACTCAGTTACATAAATCTTTGTCGTCAACTGGTCTCTGTATTTCGACGGAATAATCAGTCTGTTTTTCGGATCTAGGTTGTGTCTGTATTCACCTGTGAACATCACCATCTGAATATTCCCTCCACTTTGCTCCATTTCATACCACTATTCTACCACTTTGTAATTATTATACAAGATAAAAAACATAAAAAAAGAAGAAAAATCTCGCTTATCATCGGCATTTTTCACATTTTTGCCATAGCGTGATTTTTCTTCAAATTCTTGTTTATTTTTTATGAAAATTAACGAGAAAAATACTCTTCTCGAAGGATTCCCATGGTTAAAACATCATAAAATTTCCCATGGTGGTAGGAAGCAGCTCTTCTTCTACCCTCCAATATAAATCCAACTTTCTCATACATCTTGATTGCATTTTCATTGTACGAAAATACATTTAACTCAACTTTATGTGCATTCAATTCCTCAAAACAGATACGTATTGCCTTTCGCATAGCTTCACTACCATAGCCCTTGCCTTGATGTTCAGGTCCTACTAATATGCCAACCGTTGCAATCATCTCTGGCATTGATAAATTAAATGCCGTAATATGTCCTACTACTTCACCCTGTTTATTTTCTATCGTTAATCCAAAGCCAGTTCTTGACTGATTCGATGACCAGCTATGAAACAGCGAAGAATTTTCTTCCGTAAAAGTAGGAACAATTCTTGAGCGATTACCTAGTAACATTGTTTCTTCATTCCACCATTTTGCTAAAATTGCTTCATCTTCAGACGTCGTACCTCTGAGTGTAATCTTTTCACCACATAATAATTCATTGCGATATTGTAATAAATCTTGCATATAACTCCTTTAATCTAAATACATTGGATTGATATCAATCCGTAATCCTGTCACATCAATTTTTGTCGTTGACAAAAACTTTGCGACAGCTTTTCTCATCGAATCTAAGTCTTTCCCCTTTAGCAAGATTCGATAGCGATATAAATCTTGTATCTTTAATAACGAAATAATACCAATTGTTTTAAAGTTACCCACGATTTCATCCTTGATTGCCATTGCTTGCTTCATCACTACATCATCTTTACGACCTTGTATCGTTAAAGCAATCAAGTAAGTATATGGCGGATATTGTCCAGCATGGCGAAACTTCATTTCGTTGCGGAAGAATGCTTCGTAGTCTTGTCTTGCAGCACATTGTACGGCATAGTGATTTGGATCAAATACCTGATATACGACTTCGCCCGCCGTATCCGCTCTACCACTTCTTCCACCTGCCTGCATCAGTAAATCAAAAGTCATCTCACAACTGCGGAAGTCCGTACGCTGTAAACCCTCATCCCCATTGATAACTCCAACCAGTGTAACATGTGGATAATCTAATCCCTTGGCTATCATCTGTGTACCTAATAAGATATCTGCTTCATGATTACCAAATGATTGTAAAATCTTTTGATGTGCATTCTTTCTACCTGTAGTATCCGCATCCATACGCAATACCTTCGCATTAGGAAATAATGCATGTACCTCCGCTTCTAACTTCTCTGTGCCAAAACCCATTGTAGTAAAACCCGTACGATTATGACAATGTGGGCATTCCTTTGGCACAGCTATTTCTGTACCACAAGTATGACATTTTAAGCGATTCACATCACGATGATAACTCATCGCAATATCACAATGTGGACATTTCACAACCTCTTGGCAAGACTTGCAGCGAAGCTGAGTGACATATCCACGTCGATTTAATAACAGAATACTCTGCTCATTTTTTTCTAAGCGTTCTTGTATCTTCTGACGTAATTCGTCAGTAATGATATAGTTACCATTCTTCTTAATACTATCCTTGATTGATACAAGTTGAATGTTTGGTAGACTTTGATTGATACGTTCATTCATCTTCACCAAGTGATATACATTTTTTAGAGCACGTGCATAACTTTCAAGTGCCGGTGTTGCGGAGCCAAGTACCACTTTACAATGATGGTAACGACCTCTCCAGATAGCCACATCACGACAATGATACGCCGGTTGGTTCTCTTGTTTATACGAATTATCATGTTCTTCATCCATGACAATCAAACCTAGATTCTGGAATGGTAAAAACACTGCACTTCTTGTGCCAACAACAATAGATGCTTTACCAGTCTTTACCTTGCGGTATTGTTCATATTTTTCTTGGTCGCTTAGGCCACTATGATAGATTGCTAATGCATGTCCAAAGCGAGAAGAAACACGATTGATCATCTGTGGTGTCAAACTGATTTCAGGCACTAAAATTAATACCTGTTTATGTTCTAGAAACGCCTGTGCAGCAAGTTGTAAGTATACCTCTGTCTTACCAGAACCGGTGATGCCATGAAGAAGGTATACTTCATCCTGACTATTATTAATTTCATCCATTGCGGATTGTTGTAAGGGTGTTAACTGTAATGCAGATACAATATTGATATTTTCATCATCTGCTGCTTCTCTTTCTTTTTCTTCTAAGAGAATAGCATTTTTCTCGATGAGCGCACGTGCTTGCCCTGGATATACTTTACGTAATGCAGTATATGTTAACGGTTGGTGCTCACGTGCGTAAAGATAAGCTTCTAATTGCTTAGGTGTTAAACTAACTTCTTCATTCGTCAGTTTGACCCATTTCTCTTTTACAATTGTTTTATCATTTGTAGTTGGTTTCAATTTCGATGGCAACATCGTCTGAAAACAAGATATCGTTGTTGATAAAGTATTTTCTTTTAGCCACATTGCTAAGTCATGCAATTCATCTGTGATTAGACTTTCATGATCTTTAACATCTTGAATAAAGCGCAGTTTATATCCAAGTCGTGTTTCAATCTCTTCCTTTGTTTCATCCGTATCTTGGATACTTTCTACAAAACCAACAACACTACGATTTAAAAGTGGAATCGTCACACGGCTACCCACTTCAATATCTTCATCGTCATATAAGTATGTAAAAGTCTGGTCCAACCTACGTACAGGATGCTCTAACCAACATTGCACAATCTTCATAGTCTCTCCAATTTCTTACTCTATTCTACTATAAAATGAAAATTCCACGGTAAAAGTTTAGATAAAAAACAGCAGTTACTATTCTGCTGTTTCAAGTTTCATGATATGTCGTAATAACTCTTTTGTGTATGGATGTTGTGGGTTTTGCATCACGTCTTTTGTTTTACCCTCTTCCACAACCTTTCCATCCTGCATAATCATCACACGATCACATAGGTTACTAACAAGTGGTAAATCATGGGACACAAAGATTGCTGAGATATGATGTTGGTGACATAGATGCGTTAATAAATTACAAATCTTCTCTTGTGTGATAACGTCCAAAGCACTTGTTATTTCATCACACAATAATACTTTTGGATTACATGCAAGCGCACGTGCAATCGCTGCACGTTGGCATTCCCCACCAGACATTTCGTAGGGATACTTTTTTGCAAAGGTAGAATCCAATCCAACTTCCTGCAATAAGAAACGATTTTCTAACGCATTTGGATTTAGATGTTTGTGTACTTCATTCAAACTTTGCTCAATCGTATATTGCTTATCAAAAGAATCTCTTGCATCTTGAAATATCATTTGGATGTTTTGGAAGCGACTACAATCGTTTCTATCAAGTGATTTACCAAATAATCTAACCTGTCCTTCATCCGGCTGAATAATGCCTGATAGTAGTCGTAAGATTGTACTTTTACCACTACCACTTTCGCCTATGATGCCAAGTATTTCTCCTTCATCAAGATGAAGGGAAACATGATCAACTGCTAATACTCGTTGTTTCTTTTCATGGAAGCACTTAACGATATTTTCTGCTTGTATTAATCGTCCCATAAGTCCTCCGTCTTTGGTAAAGCAGCCAATAATTCTTTTGTATATGCATGCATAGGATTTTTAATTAGCGTCTTTGTCTCTTGTACTTCGACAATTCTACCTTGATACATTACCGCAATACGATTACACATTTGTGCAGCCAGTGCAATGTTATGTGTAATCACTACCATCGTCATACCTTTTTCTTCTTTCAGCAGTTTTAGCTGTTGAACCATTTCGTATGCACTCTTTACATCGAGTGCACTCGTAGGTTCATCGCACAAAAGTAAATTCGGATCATTCATTAGCGCATGTGATACCGCTACACGTTGTGCCATACCAATTGATAGCGCAAAAGGATAACTGTTGAAAATACGTTCCGGTTCTTTTAATTCAAACTTTCGAAATAAGTCATATGCCTTCTGACGAGTCTCTTCCCTACTTAATTTTCCATTTGTTGTTTCGTAAAATTGCGAAGATATTTTTCTTGTAGGTACAAGTGAAAAGTTACTGCTTTGAAAAATCGTTGCTATTTCATCTTTAAATAACTGTCGATATTCCCTTTGATTCATATCCAAAAGTTTTTGATTTGTATATAAAATTTCACCTGCATCAATTTTAAGATTCGGTTCTAATTGAAGAATACAATTTAATAAACTTGTTTTTCCACTACCGCTTTGTCCAACAATACCAATCACTTCTGTCGGATAGACAGAAAGTGAAACATCATGTAATACTTCTGTATCACTATATCTAGCAATAATATTTTTTAGTTCTAAAATTGGCTGTCTCATGATTGAAGTTCTAAATCAACTGTAATTTGGTAGTAGTCTGTAACGTGAGGAACAAAGTTCTTCAATTCTTTTCTTGTTGCGAAAATCAAGTTATTAAATCCAATGTATGTAACGCTATAGCTTGACAACAATATTTCCTCAATCTGTTTAACAAGTTTAATACGTTCCTTTGTATCATAGGAATCATTTAACTGTTTTAACAATACCTGCATTGCATGGTTATCATATCCAGAATAATTCACAGAACCACCTTCTGATAGTAATGCATTTAAGTAATATGCAGGATCGCCTGTGGGCATTGTCACCATGGAGTAGAAACCTAAATCATATTCTTTATTTTCAAGATATTTTGTACCTTCATGTAGTTGAAGTTCAGCGTGAATTCCAATCTTCTTAAGTGCGGACTGTAATTCAGTCGCAATCGCTTCTTGTGATAGACGTTTATAGTAAGCGATTGTAAGAGAGAGGTTTTGACCATCTTTTTCTACATACCCATCACCATCTGTATCTACATAACCTAATGATTCTAAAATTTGTTTAGCTTCTGTTTGATTATAAGAAGTTTTATCAGAACTTGGTAATGCATACTCAGAATCACTTGTAAACGGTCCATCTGTAGCAGTCATTGTGCCATCCAGTAAGTATTGCGCAATCGATTCTTTATCAATTGCTTTTGCAATTGCTTTCCGCAGTGATACATCTGAAAGGGTTTCTGTATTCATATAGAGAGAATATACGCGGCTAGATGGAATCATATGAATATCAAATTCATCAGTATCCTTTAGTTGCTTAATCCCCTCCGAATTCATCTCTGTATACGCATCTAATTCATGATTCTTAAGGGCAAGAATTGCCGTTTCTTTCTCCAGCATCTTTGTGACTGTAATCTCGTCTAATTTCGGTGTTCCATTCCAATAATTTGTATTTGGCTCAAGAAGAATTTCTTGGTCAGCCGTAAATGTCTTCACCGTATATGGACCAGTCCCAATCGGCATCGAAGCCCTATCTTCCTTAGAATTTAGATTCAATATTGCAAACATTGGATCACTTAAATCAGATAGTAATGTTGCACGTGGTTTTACAGTCTTAATTGTAATTGTATTACCATCAATTTCATATTCAGCTCCCTTTAAGAACGAAGCTCTTGCGTTTTCTTGGGCAATATGATGCAGATTATCCACTACACTTTTCGCATCCATTGTTGTTCCATCTGAAAATTTAATATTCTCACGTAGTGTTAACTTCCATGTCTGTGTGTCAATGTTTTCTGCGTTCGATACAAGCCATGGGGTAATCTCCATGTTATCCTCCACTTTAAATAAAGTTTCCCCGATACCATATCGAACGGTAAACCACCCATTCCACTCTAAAGCTGAATCCAAAGATGCAGTAAACTGTTCCGTTCCAATGCGAATGGTACGTTTTGCAGTATCATCTGCTTTAGGTGTTGGTGCACATGCGGATAGTACTAATGTCATAGATATACATAACACTTTAATCCATCGTTTCATTTTGGCCCCCCTCTTGATTATTAAAAGTCTTTGCGAATTGGTTGATTAAAAATACTGTAATGAAGATAAACAAACATGGGAATAAAGAAATCCATGGTGCGGATGTTAAATATTGTCTTCCTTCACTAATCATAGAGCCCCATTCTGGTGTTGGCACTTTTACTCCAATGCCTAAAAAACTAAGCCCTGCAAGTGACAATAACATATTCGCAAAGTTTAATGTCAATGTCACTATCATTACATTTCGAATATTCGGTAAGATATGCTTCAACAATATTTCAACATCACTTAATCCTGCAAATTTCGCAGCAGTTACATATAGTTCTGACTTCTCTTTTAAAGTCGCAGATCTTGCCAAACGAGCAAATAACATCCAATCGCTAATTGCGAGGGCAATCATTGCATTATGTAAGCCACCACCGAGTATTCCTGCAATCGCAATCGCAATTAACATCTGTGGAAATGCTAAGAATAAATCACAGATAGCCATAAGTACTTCATCTAATAATCCACCCATGTAGCCGCTAATCATACCAATAAAGATACCAAATCCGCCAGCAACTACTACGATTACTATCGTAGATAGAATGCTAAGTTTTGCAGCTACGATTGTACGTACAAATACGTCCCTTCCAAAAGCATCTGTTCCAAACAAATGATGAATACTAGGTGCTTGTAAGCGAATGACTAGATTTGATTCTGAAATTGATGATGGTAACATTAATTCCATCAAAACACTACATAATAATAAACCTGCAAGCATGATAATCATCATCCACTGTTTACGATTAAGCTTCATGACTATCACCACCTAACCGTATCCGTGGATCAAAGATGCCATAGAGTATATCTGCCACTAAATTAATGAAGACATATGCTAGCACAAGCCATACTACAACAGCTTGAACGATTGGTATATCCTTACTAATAACCGCATCTACCAACAGTTTTCCAAGACCAGGCCAATTAAATATAGTTTCAATTAGAGCTACACCACTTAAAAGACTTCCAAAAGAAACAGCAGTCAAAGTAATCACTTCAACCATTGTGCTTCGAAGCACTGTACAAAACAGAATTGATACTGTACCAACCCCTCTAGCACGCAAACCTTTGATATAGTCTTTCTCTAATTCGCCACTAGCAATCTTTTGAATCTGTTTGATATATCGAAATAACATGCCAAGCATGATAGTTAAACTAGGCATAATCACACCTGTACTATCCTTTGGTAATACACGAAAGATATGAAACACAGAAGTAAATAAATACAACAATAATAATCCGATTATAAAAGTAGGAATCGATATCCCTACCTGTGTTATCGCATCAATCAACTTTGAAAGTCTTGACTGTTTGCGGTATGCACAATAGATTCCAAGCGGTATCGAAACAAGTAAAGTTAGTACCATACTATTAATCGCAATTGAGATTGTATATGGTGCAGATTTCATAATCTTTTCAGATACAGGACGACCATCCTGATAGGAAGTACCTAAATCCCCTTTTAAGAAAGAAATCCACCAGTTTTGATATTGAATAAAGAATGGTTCATCCAAGTGATGTTCATGACGGAACTGTTCTAACATCTCTTCCGTTGCTGGAGCACCTGCTTGATGGAAATGCATATGTGCAGGATCACTTGGCGAAAGATAAATGAAACTAAATGTGATAAGCGTAACTCCTATGACAATAGGAATTGTACGCAATAAACGCTTAATAAAATATTTCATTGTAAATTCCTTTGCATAGTTGAATACATCTTCAGTTAATCTCTACAGAAACAAAATACATTAGCACTATCGCTAATGTATTATTTTTGCCTGTATTTTAGCTACATAAATACTGCTTCATGCACAACAAATGGTATGGGAATTCATTGCTTTCGTCAAGTCATATCACCATTCAATAGGAATAATGCTATAATTCTATCGTTATAAAGGAGGTATCATCATGTTACCGAAGTTAGAAAACAGTAATAATATCACTGCTATTGAAGAAGAAATTCAAATACTCAAGAATCTTTTGAATACTGCAACGCAGAATATGATTCCTTCTGATAAATTCCATCTCATTGATGAACTCTCAAGTTTATCCGCAAACCATGAATATGATAAGCTAACAGATTTGATTACCTCATTATCCAATGAGGATTTAGATATCATCTCTAGATATTTCTCTGTTCTACCTTTATTAATCAATATTACAGAAGATGTAGACCTAGCATATCAAGTTAACTTACAAAATAACATTGATCAAGATTACTTAGGTAAAATCTCCACTCAGATGAATATTATCGCAAAGAGCGAACATGCCAAGGAAATCTTAGAGAACTTAAATGTAGTACCAGTGCTAACCGCACATCCTACACAAGTACAGCGTAAATCCATGTTGGATCTAACAAATGAAATCCATCATTTATTACGTAAAGACCGCGATTGCAAAGAAGGCTCCATCAATAAACGAAAATGGAATGATAACCTTCATCGTTTAATTGAACTTATAATGGAAACGGATATGATTCGTGAAAAGAAGTTAAAGGTAAAAAATGAAATCCGTAATGTGACGGACTATTACAATACTTCTTTGATTCCAGCTATCACAGCCTTAACCGCAAAGTACCGCAAAGAAGCCGCAAAACATGGCATCGATGTCAGTGCTGCTACCCCTATTACAATGGGTATGTGGATTGGTGGTGACCGTGATGGAAATCCATTTGTTACCGCAGAAACATTAGAAATCTCTGCTACTACACAAGCAGAAGTAATCTTAAATTATTACATCCGTAAGATTGAAGAAATGTATTTCTACTATGCCGTTTCATCTAGTATCTCTCACGTCTCTCTAGATGTCGAAAAGATGGCTGCCCTTTCAAGTGATACTTCTGTCTATCGTGAAAAAGAACCATATCGTAAAGCATTTCACTACATACTAGAAAGACTACAAAACACTTATAGCAACTTTACACAGAACACAACTCATGAAGTATGTTATGAAACAGTAGAACAGTTCCAGAATGATTTACTTACAATAAAAAAATCCCTTATCGACAACAATGATGCGATTTTAACAACCGGTAGCTTTAATGAAGTATTACAGGCCACAGAAATCTTTGGTTTCTATCTTGCAAGTATTGATATGCGTCAAGACTCTAGTGTCTTAGAAGCATGTGTTGCAGAATTATTGAAGTCCGCAAATATTGAACAAGACTATAGTAGTCTTGATGAAGAAAAGAAGTGCGCCCTACTTTTGAATCTATTAAATAATGACCCACGTATCTTATCCGCAACACACGCACCAAAATCAGAACAATTATCTAAGGAACTTGCAATCTTCAAAACTGCAAGAGAACTGAAAGATCGTATGGGAGAAAATGTCATTCGTCAACATATCATTTCTCACTCCGAAAGTATCTCAGATATGCTCGAACTAGCAATTCTACTTAAAGAAGTTGGATTAGTGGATAGCGAACATAGTCGTATACAAATTGTTCCACTCTTTGAAACAATCGAAGACTTGCAGAATGCAAATGAAATCATGCGCACATACTTGCATATTCCTCTTGTTAGAAAGTGGTTAAATGATCAAAAATTCTACCAAGAGATTATGCTTGGATACTCTGATTCCAATAAAGATGGAGGATACCTATCTTCTGGTTGGTACTTATACAAGGCACAACGAGAACTATCTTCCATCGGTGATGAATGTGGTGTAAAGATTACCTTCTTCCATGGTCGTGGCGGAACAGTTGGCCGTGGTGGCGGACCATCCTACGATGCGATTACTTCTCAACCATTCGGATCTATCAAAGACCGTATACGTTTAACCGAACAAGGAGAAGTTATCGGTAATAAATACGGTAACCGAGACTCAGCATACTACAATCTAGAGATGTTGATATCCTCTACTTTAAATCGTATGGTTAATCCAATGGTATTAAGCAAAGAAACATTACGTGAATACTACACTATCATGGATCCAATTGTAGAAAACTCAAATGGAATCTATCGTGATTTAGTATTTAATAACCCACACTTCTATCCATACTTCTTTGCGGCAAGTCCAATCAAAGAAATCTCTAGTTTAAATATTGGCTCTCGTCCAGCAGCACGTAAAACAATTACAGATATCAATGGCTTACGTGCAATCCCATGGGTATTCTCATGGTCACAGAATCGAATCATGTTGCCAGGATGGTATGGTATTGGTTCCGCAATGCAACAATACATCGACCAAAACCCAAAAGAAAACCTAGCGAAGTTACAACAGATGTATCAAACATGGCCATTCTTCAAATCCTTATTAGAGAACGCAGACATGGTGCTATCAAAGTCAAATATGGACATTGCTAGACGATACAGTAATCTTTGTGAAGATGAAGAAACTCGCTCGGTATTTGATCGTATTGAGGCTGAGTGGAAACTCACAAAGAAAGTCTTATTACAGATTGAAAATCATAATGAACTTATCCAAGATTTACCTGCATTAAGAGGAAGCTTAGACTATCGTCTTCCTTACTTTGATATTCTAAATTACATTCAGATTGAGTTGATTAAACGTATCCGCCAAGGACAATATACAGAAGAACTTGAGAAGACAATCCACGTTACGATCAACGGTATCGCAACTGGATTAAGAAACTCTGGATAAGGGGGATTCATGAACTTTACAACATTAGCGAAAGAACGATATTCATGCCGAAAGATATCTTCTAGACCTATCGAATCTGAGAAGCTAGAAGTTATCAAACAAGCAGCGATTGCTGCACCTACTGCACACAACTTTCAACCACTAAAAGTTTGGTTGATTCAATCACCAGAAGCACTTGAGAAAATAAAGTCCGTAACACAACAGAAATTCCTACACACATCACCTGCATGTTTCATCGTTGGCAGTAATGCAGGCCAAGGATGGGTACGCGAAGAAGATTCTATGAATTTTGCGGACGTAGACGCAAGCATTGTGGCAACACATATCATGCTTTCAATTCAAGATGAAGGTCTAGCTACAACTTGGATTGGTAACTTTTCACCAGAGAAAATCAAAGAAGTATTCCCGATGATGGAATCGTATAACTTAATTGCTATCTTCCCAGTTGGATATCCAGAAGACGACGCAAAACCTTCACACTTACATAACACTCGAAAAAGTGAAGAAGAATTTATTGAAATATTATGACGAATAGAGAGATGAGTATACTCATCTCTCTATTATTTTTAACTCTTTTAAAATATTTTCATTCATAATGTAAATCTTAGATTAAAATATAACTCACCAATTCATTTACTCTAAAAGTTTCTAAGTAAAAAAGGCATACACTTTAGATGTATACCCTTCACATTATTACTCTAGAACTAGTTTCTTCTTAGCCACATACGCTGCAACTAATAATGATATAACTAGAATTGAAGCATTAAGAGGAAGATTACTTGAATCACCTGTTTTAACACTTGGTGTTGGTTCAGGTTCTTTCTTATTTGTAATTTCCATCTTACCATTTGCATCGATTAATCCATACGTAACTTGATACTTCGCACCATCGATTGTGATGATATTACCAGTTTCGCCAACTTCACGTACTTCGTAAAGATTATCAACAGTTTTACCAGCATCTCTTACAGGAAGATCTTCAAATGTCGTTGTCCAGTTATTTGCGGCATTTAAAGTAACTGGAGCACCAAATGCAGCACCATCCTTGTACAACTGTACTTCTACTTGATTTGCACTACCGCCAACCCACATCTTAGTAACTTCGATTTTTCTATGTTGAACTTGTTCATTACTAATTTCCTGATCGTATACGCCAGAAGAGTTTTTTGTAGCTTTATAGTTAGCCCTAATTTTTTTCTGTTCTCCAAATTTAGAAATAGCTTCATTTGCTACCCAGTTTCCATCTGTATCCATTTCTCTTATGAAGTAGATATTTGGATTTGTTGTGTCCTGAGCATCGTTTACCATGTCGTACTTGAATAGATCTACGAACTTGAACTTCCAGTCGTTTGCATTACTCAAAGCAACCTGGTCAATCTGTGCATATGTATTAGCACCAGAAGTCATTAATTTATCAACCTTTGCCTGGAAGATTTCACTTTCACTCATACTTGTTGTATCAAGTGCACTTCCATCCGCATTTGTTAATGCAACTGCATCAAAGTCAGCTTTTGTAATTCTAAACAATCCAACTGTAACAGATGCTACGTGATCTGTATTTGTTGCTTCCCACTTCTTCGATACAGTCAAATCTACCTTATCGTAGTTGACTGGATCTCTACCAAATACTACTGCACCGTTTGATCCGATACCACCACCACGAGGCGCGGTGTTACCTGTAACGATAACCTTAGCTACATTTCTTGCTGCAGCCTTACCCTCGTCGGAAACAATGGCCTTAAGAGCAATCTTTTCTGTGATTCCATCGAGAGTTCCTCTATCCACAACAGGACTTACTGTACTTGGATATCTAGGACTACCATCTGAATTTCCTAAATAAGCTTCATCAATCTTACCATCTTCATACCAGTGTACTAACCAGTTATCAAGACCATTGTTAGAAAGAATTAAGGTCTGTGTTGCTGGGTCTTGCTTATTGATAGAAGCCACATCATCACCAGCTGCTGATGTGTCATTATTATCAGCACCTGTACCAGCTACGTTATCAAAGAAAGATGCTCCGTTTGTAACAGCTGTTGTAGCACTACCAGTAGGACATAACCACATACCACCACCAAGTTTAGTAGCTGTATTTCCAGTAACAAGTGTCTTACCCATATGTAATACATATGGAACAGATGCTACATAGATACCACCACCCTGCTTGCCAGCAGTATTATTAGTAAATTTACCACCATTGATATATACTTCCTTGGAAGCAACGTACATACCTCCACCAACGCCGTTCTCAGCATTCGGGTCTGTTATCTGAGTTGTAACAGCTGTCATTGTAGCTTCATTACCTGTGATAAGACCATCATTGATTGTAGCGCTCGCTGGGAAGAAGCCTCTCCAGCGTTCTTCACCAAATCTTCTTCCATCAGCTGAAGTCAAATAGTCATTTACACCAATACCGCCACCGAAAGGAGCCTTATTACCACTGATTGTACCGCCATCCATGGTTAGCTTACCTGTACCGTTTACGGCTATACCGCCACCTAGTACTGCTGCTGTATTATTAGAGATAGTACCACCCTTTAGGTTCAGAGTACCTGTTGAATAGTAGTGTGCTGGATTACTGAAGTTATTATCCATTGTGTAATTTGTACTATATGTTCCAACTAGTATTCCACCATATTCTGCAGTATTACCTGTGATGGTACCACCTGTCATCTCCATAGTAGAGCTTCCCTTGATACCTTCAACTCCAACAGCTGAGTTTAGACCATTGCTTCCGCCATGCTCTAGAGTGTTGTTTGAGATATCTCCTCCATTCATGAAGAAAGAAGCACCCTCTGTAATCTTAACAACATTGGTAAACTGGTTGCTCATGTAATTATCATGAATTGATCCACCGTTCATTGTAAGTACTGCATTTGGACCTTTAGCCGTTACGATACCTACCATTGCACTGTTTGATCTTACATTCTTAATTTCACCACCTTTAATAGTTAATTTACCCTGGTTGTTAATGACAGAACTCTTATAGTCGGTGTCCTTTGCATCACCATCAAGAATAATATCTTCCCAAGTAAGACTTGCACCTTCTTTGATGTCAAATGCAATTGCAGTGCTAGTTCTTGTAAGAGTAACACCACCCTTTAAAGTGATATCCTTTTCTGCAGGAACTGTTACTGTAGCAGTTAATTGCATATCTGCAGTTAATACAATTTCTGTAGCTTCCGTAGCATCATTAATTGCTTGTTGAAGTTCAGCGATTGTGCTCGCATTAACTGTCGCTGCATGTGCATCCAATTTAAAAATCGGAAACATAGAAAGCGAAATCATAAATGCTAGTAAAACTGAAAATAACGATTTCTTTCTAAACATTCTTAAAACCAACCTTTCCCCCTCAGATATCAATGAAATGATCTAACTATTTTGCAAAATAAATAGATAAAACCTATATTTTATTCACACAAATACAAAATAGTATCTACATCCCTATTCCCTAACATCATATAATATCTAAATAAGATTAACAATTTCTTTAGATCATTATTTTAAGAATTTCTTAACCAATTTTATAATACTCAATTATTTTTGAAAAAATTAAGTCTATTTACAGAAATTAGATTATTTATATTTTAACTTTACAAAAACAATCCATTTCTTTCATCATATTAGATTTTCAACACTTTTTTCATTCATATTCATTTTGTATATACACTTATAAATTGGTATGCTATATTACCGATTGAGGTGAGGGAAAATTAATATGAGAATGAGAAAACTGATAATAGCAATGATATCTATTATATCAATTAGCATACTAGGACTTACAAAAGTTTCTGCTAGTTACATGCCGAGCAACCCTATCGACAAAGATGTCGATGGTCAACCGGCAGGAGAAGAATATAAAGATAAGTTTGAGTTTGCTTTAAAAGATCCAGATGGAAATCTAGTTGGTCCTACAATTACAAATGATGAACCTGCCAATTATGATAATGATGGAAACCCGCATAGTTATAGAGGTTCATTCTATCTAGGATCTTTGGTCGATAACTACTTGAATCATCACCAACTAGATCCCACACAATCATATGTAACATTTACATTAGAAGAAGTTCAAACAAATGTACCAAATATGAAGTTTGACCCTAAGGTATATAACATTAATGTGTATTACACTGTTGTTTCTAATCAATTTGGTATACAGAATAGCTTTCAATATTTTGAAGTTGATGGGGAATTTTATAACATTGCTGGAGAACGACTAGTTAAACTCCCTGATGGAACTTTTTCTACGGACTATAATACATTTCTAATATTTAAATTCAATAATACAACGATTCATTATGTAAATCACACTGTCAATAAACTATGGGAAAATGGTTCTGAATCAGCTGTTGAAGTTCAATTATTACAAGATGGTATTCCTTATGGTACACCAGTTGAACTTAATGACAATAATGGTTGGACATATACTTGGCAACAACTGGATGATAGCTATACATGGTCTGTTGTAGAAATAAATGTTCCAGAAGGATATCAAGCAACAACCATCGTTTCTGCAGATGGCTTAACAACAACTATCACAAATACAAAGACAGTTATACCTACCACAGAAGATTCTGCTAATCCTACAGATACTACTGTTACTCCAAATAAACGCGAAGAAAGTGTTAAGACAAGTGATTCATTCAACGCTCTTGCATGGTCACTCATCTTGGGTACATCTTTTGTAAGTATATTGTTAACGCTATATATCAGAAGAAAAATAAGAAATGAACATTCATAAGATTAAATATTTAGCAGTACTATCAATGATTTTCGACCATATGGCATCCGTATTATTTGCATCAGATGCCATTGGCTATATCATTCTAAAATTAATCGGTCGTATCGCAGCACCAGCAATGTGCTTTGCATTAGCACAAGGTTTCATGCATACTTCAAATCGCAAAAAGTATTTCTTGCGACTCATTGTATTTGCGGTTATTTCACAAATTCCCTACTCCTATTACATGAGTGGTACCCCTTGGTTTCCTAGTGGGAATATGTTATTTACATTAGCTTGTTCTTTCTTACTTCTAGAAGTTGTAGAACATCATAAGCGCTTAGGAATTCTTTCGATACCTATCACAATCATCATCTTATATATAGCAACCTTCACAGACTGGTTTATCTTTGGACCATTGTTTACTTTATCCTTCTATGTAAATAAAGAAAATAAAGACTTACAAGCATTGTATCATGCTTGCATTAGTTTCCTAAGTCTGGGTTATTCTGCATATGTATGCATGCAACAAGGTCTTCCATGGTATTCTCAAGTTTGGCAAATTGGTGTGATACTTATCATTCCAGTCACCTATTTATATAATGGAAAACCAGGAAACAAATCCACTTTCAATAAATGGTTTTTCTACCTATTCTATCCCCTGCACTTGCTCGTAATCGGAATAATACATTCAAGATTATAAGTTGTATTTCTAAACAATCAAGTTAGTAGAATAAGTTCTAACTAACATATAGTTTTTAACATGTAGTGGTTAGTAATTTAATAACGATTTATTTTAATAGCAATCTACTAGTAATAGTAGATCTTTTCATTTTGTTTTTATGATTATACCTAGTACTTACAGTACACGGTTCCAATTTATAATCTACTTATAAAATCATAACTCTTTTGTATAGTAGTATCGCTTACCTGTATATGGATATTCTTTTAGTGCAAACACCTCTTTATAACCATGCTTTTCATAAAATTCTGGTGCTTGAAAATGAAATGTATTAACAAAAGAATACTTACACCCTCTATTTAATGATTCAAGTTCTGCCATTTTCAGAATTTTTGAACCTAGACCTTGTCTTCTAACATCATCTCTTACATATAAATATTCAATCTCAAGCCAATACCCAAAAGTCTCCGCTACCATTCCAGCAATTAAATTCCCATGATCATCTTCTATATAAATGTTAAGGGATTCACTCTTTGACGGTTCTCTATTAGAACGATTATATGCACGAATTAAATTTGCTAGTTCTTGTGCTCTTTCTGATTTAATATTTTCTAATTTCAATTTCATACTATTCTCCATATAATGAGTATCCCATATACACATTCATCAGTCCATTCAGATATGTTGATTCAGCATATATTAGAAATGACTCGTACATCCCCTTTTTGAAGATAAATACGAGTCATTTTCTATTTTGTATTCTTTCCTTTAAATAATAATATACGATCATCAGTTTGAATCAGTGTACTACCTGTTGCAGGTATAATTTCATCATTTCGATTGATTGAAATAATCAACTTATTATCTGGTAGATTTAAATCACGAATATATTTATGATTCCATGCATGATGTTCTGTTACCGTAAATTCTATGAGGTCTTGTCCATATGGATCAAAGTATTCTTCTCCACTCCAAACAATAATATCATTTGGTTTTAATACAAGACTTCCATTAGGAACCAATGGTTTCTCATCACGTATTACCTTCGCAATAATTAAATGTTTATCTAAAGATATATCTTTAATCTGTCGATTTGCAAGAATACCACCTTCATCAACTACTGACTTTACAAATGTAATATTTCCTTTTCCTGCATAATAATTAAATGTTCTTAATACTTCATTATGAGGATCAATCATGTGTAACTTTTCAGTTACCCACTTCATAGAGGAGCCTTGTATGAGTGATGATATTAAGCAGACTCCAAAGACGATATGAAAAATATCCACAGAACTTGATGTATACTGATTTACTACCATGATTGCAAAGGCAATCGCAGCTGCACCACGAAGTCCTCCCCAAGAGACTAGCCACTTTTGATTTAATTTCAAATCAAACGGTAACATCAAACCAAATACTACGAGTGGTCTAACAATAAAGATAAGTATAATTGCAATGACAATCGCAAAGAATAAGTTCACTAAAATATGCGAAGGTGTAGCTAATAATCCTAAGATAAAGAATAATAGGATATTCATGATGTTTGATACACCATCGAAGAAGAACGTCACTTCTTTCTTTGCAATAAATACTTGGTTCCCTAGAATCAAACCAAGAATATAAACGGTTAGGTATCCATTACCATTCAAAAGTTCACTAATCGAGAAAGATAACAGTACAACCGCAATAATAAAGACTGTAATAAATCCACTCTTTTGAAGGTCAGTAAACTGCATGAATTTACGAACAACATAGGCAACGATGACACCAATGAGAATGCCCCAGAATATCTGGAAGAATAACATTGTACCGATAGAAATCTGTTCACCCTTAATTAATGCTAAGAAGATACAAGTCAGCGTAAACGCCATCGGGTCATTTGATCCACTTTCAAGTTCTAAAAGAGATGCCGTATTGTATTTTAAATTTAAATTCTTTGAAGAAAGGATATTTGATACGGACGCATAGTCTGTAGAACCAATGATAGATCCTATTAAGAAACTCTCTATCCAACCAAAACGAAGAATAAAGTGAATTAACGTTCCCGTCAGTAATGACGTAAAGATGACTCCCAATGTGGATAGAATTAATGATTCGATTACAACCGTTCTTCCAGCTTTCCAGTTTGTACCAAAGCCACCATAAAAGATAATGATTAGCAAAGCTATTTGGGAGAAGTTTTCAGCAAACTGATAATCTTCAAACTTATACCCAATAAGACTACTTATGATACCTAGAGACAAGAACAACATCAAAGAAGGAATCCCGGACTTCTTTGCTATCTGAACCGCAATCAGAGCAGCTAGTAATATGACTGATATATAAAACATATGCATCCACCTCCTATTGTTGTCATTCTATCAATATTCAGTATATATTTCAAAATAAAGATAGGTATACATGCATGAATGAAGAAAGATTCTCTTCATTCTATTTTATTTCAAAATGTATTACAAATTAATTCTTTTAAACAATCGCATATACTATCAAATGTGATATCCATAACGTAAGTATTTTTGTTTTGAAATCTTATCCATCGTTCTTCAAATACAGGATTTTCACAAATTAATTTTATTATATCTAGTGCATTCATTTTTGAAATATTTGTATGGCGATAACTAAATGTATATCGTATCGCTAATTTCAAAGACTCCAATTCTAGGCCATGATTATTAAAAATAATATAAATATCATAGAAATCCTTCATTCTTGTGTTATTCTCTGCTCTTGCTAAAATCGTTTGTAATTTTTCTGCAACAACTGACTCTAGAGAATAGAAATAAAGGTAAATAAAATCTCCTAGTAAAGTTCTATATTTTTCTTTTTTAGGAATTGGATATATTGGGTCACCAGTAGCAATATCTAGCGTAAAAGGAAGACGTATATTTGAAACATGACCAATTAAATGGAATCGTGTACCTCCGTATATATCATCTAATCGTATTAACTCCCAATTGCCGATTAATTCGTACCACACTTCATTTGTATGCATTGAAACAATATCCGAAATGATATTTCTCATATTTTCTATATTTAAATCTAACCCATTAATTAAAAAATCAATATCTCGTGTAGACCTATTTTGTAGCCCAATCTTATACGCTACTAACATACCTCCTTTTAGCAGAAAATTCTCATTATACTTACTCATTGAAAGAAGTTTAAGAAATTCATCGTAAAAAAACTGACTCAATACATCATTAAAACTTACATTTAACTCATTAGCTTTAATTCTAAGTTTGTTAACAATACTATATTTATTCATTATAAATAATCTCCAGTATATCCTCTATCTGATTAGATATACCGAAAATTTCAGCATATTCCCTAAGTCTCCAAATATTTTTATTTTGTTTTTTTAAATATAAATTCCATGCTTTTGAAAATATCTCTGGATCTTGTTTTCTCCTATCACGAACAATATCACAAATCGTACGTTCCATATCATAAACAGTAACAGTATTTCCCATAATTGTATCTACATGCGTTATACCTATTTGATACCAATCCTTCTTAATCTGATGCACATTGACTTTATTTTTAAACCTCCAAGCATTATATCCTTGATATACAGTCACTTCATTAATAAATGGATTTCTATCAGTCAATCCATGTAATAACAATGCGGTCTGATAAGAATATATACATTTTCCATACTGTTTTTGTAAAAAAAATAGTTCATCAAAATTATTAAACGTCGGATCAAAATATATTCCACGCGATACTCTCTCAAGTTCTCCTTTACGTATCATATCTGTAAGATACCACGAATCAATATTATGACTTTTTATTTCCCTTGCTGTAATAATTCCATTATTCTCTTTAATAATATTCTTGATCAAGTCAGTTTTCATATTTCTTCCTTATGTGCATTATTATAGAATAAATAACGCACGAAAAGAAGTGATGATTTAGAGTTGATAGTTTAAATAATCAATATTTCTTCAATCGAAAATAAAAGGCTATTGTCAAAAACCGTTCTGACATAGCCTAGATACTACTGTTATTTAATTAAACCAAACAAATCATTTAAGGCTTCTGCCATTGTTGGGTGTGTGAAGATCTGATTAGCGAGTGCTGTATATGGTTGCTTGGCAATCATTGCAGTTACGACAATATTGATTACTTCATGAGATTCTTCACCAAATAATACAGTACCTAAAATCAGATTTGTATCTGCATCTATAATTGCCTTATAAATACCCGTTTGATTACCAAGAATCTTAGCCTTTGGAATTGCAGTAACCGGTAATGTGGCTACCTTGATGTTATATCCAGCCTGACGAGCCTCATTCTCGCTTAAACCAACTCTCGAATATGTTGGATGTAAGAATGCTGAGAATGCAATTGGCTGTCTATCATTTCTTGTATAAGCGCCACTACCATCTAAATAACTCTTTACAATACGATAGTCATCTAAAGAAATGTAAGTAAACTGTGGTCCACCATTTACATCACCCATCGCAAAGATATGTGGTTTATTTGTTTGTAGATGTTCATTTACATTCACAAATCCACGTTCTGAAACTTCAACACCTGCATTTTCTAAATGAAGTTCTTTTGTATTAGGAGTTCTACCTGTCGCAACAAGTAATACATCTGAAGAAATCTTGCTTGTTTCTCCATTTATTTCATAAGATAGAGTGACTGTATTTTCATCTTGTTCAACACGCTTTGTATCTGCACCAAAAATAAATTCAACACCTAATGTCTTATAGGATTCAAATACAACGTTTGCTACATCATCATCTTCTCTAGCAAGTAACTTTTCTGCTTTATCAATGACTGTAACCTTTGTACCAAACTTTGCATATGTAGCCGCAAATTCTAGTCCGATGAAACCACTACCTAAGATTGTTAAAGTCTTAGGGAAATCCTCTAGATTCATTAAAGTTTCACTTGTATGAATTCTCTTACCTACTTCTAAGCCTTCTACAGAAGGAATAAATGGTTTAGCACCTGTGTTGATAAAGATACGTTCTGCAGATACTTCCTCTACTCCATTTGTCGTCTGGATACTTACTGTGTTTTCATCCTTAAATGAAGCTAGTCCATCAATTACTTCGACGTTACTATTCATCGCAACCTTGTCATAGTTTGCCTTATTTAGTTTGGCAATCAATGCTTTCTTATTGATAACTGCATTCTGATAGTATTCTTCATTACTAACTTGACTGTAGCTTCTACGATCTGCTTCAGTTGCTAAAAACTTAGATGGAATACATCCAACATTGATACATGTACCTCCATACATATTAGGTGACTTCTCAACTAATATAGTTTTTTCACCTTTATTACCTAAGTAATTTGCTAGTGTTTTACCAGCCTTACCAAAACCAATAATAATATTTTCTACTTTCTTATTCATATTTGAATACCTCACTACCACCGATTATAGACCTACTAAGCTAAATTCTTTGTTAATATGCTCAAACTTAAAAAAACCTTTATTCTATCTTCATCAGAATAAAGGCATTGAACTTTGGTTTTGAATCGTATCATGGATTCGTTTAATCATTTGTTTTCTGTAGCCAAGCCATGATTGAATTAACAACTTCCTTTGGCTTTTCAACGTATATTTCATGACTTGTATCTTTTATAAATTGAATTTTGATATGATTCATACTGTCGTGGTTAGCTTCAATTTTATTCTTCTTATATTCATATACAAACTCAGGATGGTCTGATAACAGTAATAATGTTTCTGTATTCAAACCAGCATGGAAAATATCAATATAATGTTCTCGAAGTAAGGTTGTTAGTTTAGATATCGTTTCTGCATCCATATCTAACTGATTTTCTTTAATATAAGATTTTGTCATCGCAATATCTTCTTCAAGCGTTATATTCATCAAATCATAATCGATGATACCTCCATCTAAGATGATTAGATTTCTTGCTTGTAAGAAAGAATGATAACGAATTGCTATATCAGCACCCATCGAAAAAGCAATTACATTAGATTCAACAGGTATCTCACTTGTTAACCATTCTATCAAATCTTGTTCACTCTGAATCTTTACATCTCGGTTTGAATACTGTCCTGGTATATCAATAAACTGTACTTCATAACCGAACTGATTCATCACTTTTTCTAAGTCTTGAATCGATTCTTTTGTACTACCCAAACCTGAAATAAAATAAAACTTCTTCATCTTTCTCCTTATATTAAATTGTATAAGTCAACTAATTATCATTTAAATGATAATATTGTTTCCAAAGCAAAGTAAATTCAATCAGCATTCATACTACTCGTTCTTTAAAATATCTGGAAAGTTTCCTATAAGGAAGTGTCTATAATCGGAATGATTGATTGATTTTTTATATTCCTCTTTGATAATTTCTATAATTCTGTTCTTACGTTTTTCTGATAAATCTTCGTAGCGAAGAACTGTAATCAATCCATCTTTTTCTGCTTGTAAGATTGCCTCGTATGCATCTGGTATATATTCTACATTTATTACATCCACTTCTTCAGAGCTTGCTATTGCATCTGGAATCTCAAGATTATATCCAGAGTCTTTTACATCTTTTGCAGAATAGATATATCCAGAAATACCCTTATACGTATTAATTAATGCATTAGGGTAATATTCTTCTAATCTTAGACGACCATCTTCATTAAACCCGTAAGGCCCCCATTTTTGCCATTTACCATCATAGATAAAGCCACTATCTTTACAATACTTTTCTATTGCATTGCATAAATAAACAAGTACATTTTCTCTTTTTGTAGAAAAATATACTAAAGGAATCTCATGGTTAGAAACACGTGGTTCTAAAGTTGTTATGCCTTCAATCTGCGATGCATGATAGAACATATTCACTCTATCTCCTTACTTTCTAGATACAAACATTCCATACTCTTTTGGAATTTCTATAACACCTTGTTTTTCATAATTGGAAATTAGTCTATATAACTCTTCATCCGAGTAATTTTGCCACTCATTCATTTCTTTAAATGATTGGATATATTCCACTAAATCCGAACGATTGCTAATGCGCAACTTATCTACATACTCTAATTTTTCTACATTAGAAAACCAATGGTCGAGTATATCTTTGCCATTTTGTAAGGTAAATGTATGTTGACGTTCTGTTTGAACATTTAGCATTTGGTTGATGAATGATTCCACACCATTTTCACCATACGTAGCACAGTAGAATATCCCATCCTTTTTTAATACTCTTCTGATTTCTGATACAGCCTTCTCCAAATTTGGAATATGATACAACATCATATTGGCTATGACGATATCAAATCGTTCATCTTCATATGGTAACTCTTCTGCATTCACAACTTCATAGTGAATGTTTGGATGTTCTCCAATATTAGACCTAGCTTCTTCAATCATCCCTTCAAATAAATCTGTAAAATAAACCTCTTTACAATCCTGAAGTAAATGCGTATGTTCCTTCCAAGTAATACCTGTACCACAACCGAGTTCTAAAATTGAAGATTCCTTCTTAATGTAATAATGCTTTACAATCCAATGACTAAAACCTTCTTTATTTGTAGAATAAAGTTGATGTAATCGAATACGGATATTTAATTTATCTGGATTTTTGTATTGTGTATTTACTGTATCTGTCGTAACTAATTTATTCATTTTCTTCTATATACTTTTGCTTTCTCTTCTTTTATCAGTAATACGATATTCTCTACATAAATGACGAGAATAGAATTGATACCTACATTTAGAAAAACATTTTATTTATTGAGCTCTAATGATGAAATAAGCTATCTGTATTAAATTGAAGTTTATAATACTGTCTTTACCATCACAATTTCATCATTTTGAGACTCAATTGAAAAACCGTTTTTTAAAAATAAATGAGTCGAAGGATTATCAGCAGCTATATCATCATAGAGAGCTTTTATTCCATTTGCTTTGGCCGCTTCACAAAGAAGTTGAATACCTTGCGTACCAAATCCTTGTCTCCTAAATTCAGCTTGTATAATTACATCACATAAGTAGATATTACGCAGCTTATCAAAATGATATGAAATTTCACCCACAAAGACTTTATTGGCATCATCTTTTAAATAACGATAGTATCTTTCCTGTCCTGAGTTTCTTACCCATAATGTATACCATTCTTCCCAGTCTTCTTTCGGAAAAGGAATTGTTCCTCCCCAAGCATCGTTATATGACATCGTTTCTACATCTGCCATCATTGACTCTCTGAACCATAAATCTTCTAATTCCGGTTTTACAACTTTTAACATTATTTTTCCTCCACGAAAGAGACTCTTTATTATTCTAAAGGTTACGAATTACTCCGTTATATTAAACCAATAATAGCACTATGGCATTAATCTAATTTCTAGTCTTTAAACTACCGTTTCAACATGAAACGAGTAAACACTAAGTACGTTAAGTCAACCTGTCTGTATGTGGGAACATATCCATGAACCTTTTAACGATAGTATAAGGTTATCGTTAAAAGATATTACCTAGACAAACTGGGATTTGCTCATTTAATTAAATCAGCTATTTCTTTCTTCCCATACGCCTTTACATTCTGAATTACATTCT
>CAURLC010000016.1:0-53001 GCA_963525775.1 uncultured Solobacterium sp.
TTCATAATAAAAGCGAACCTCCTAAGTTGTTGTCCAACTTTTGGGGTTCGCTTCACCTTTCACTGCATTTTAATAAATATTTAAAAATCAATTTAGAAACCTATAAAAATACACTGTACTGTATATAGTGTAATGATAGCCATCACACTGATAATGTATTTATCATATTTTTGATCTACCATGATATAGTTACTCGGAATACACATCAAAACTAATGGGGCGATTGGAATAAAGTATCTTCCTTGAACACCTTCAACAATTGGGCTCGTCAATACAGTCCATGAGATTGCCATTCCAAAAACAATAAATAACACAGTTAAGATGGAGATACCCATAAACGAAATTTTATATTTTCTTTGAAGAATTTTCTCTTCTTCAATACGCTTCAACGATAATACTATAAGTAAAAATAAATAGATACTTGTTGTCCAACTCGGAACCATGAAATCTAGCCAGCCTAAGTAACCTCCGATGAAGCTTACAATATACCACTTCCACATCACTCTGAAGGTAGATAAGAACAGTCTAAATAACGATGTTGGATGTGTTATAAAATAGGAAACTGAATAACTTTCTGTTTTTGGAATTGAACCACTAAGAGTAATATAAGTAGGATTATACGGTAAGTTTTGGAAGAAATGTGTAAAATATAGAGCAAAGAATCCAACAATAAATAGCACGATTCCTACAAAAACAATCTTTTTCAATATGGATATTTGTTGAACAGAAAGTGAAATTTTCTTTAATGCAAGTACTAATAGTGGAAAGAAAGAAACCAAGAAATATGCATGAGATTTAATGTTGAATAGAATTAACGCAAATATAGTAATAAAAATACCGAGGACAATAAATCGTTTCCTCTCTTCTTCTTGAAAAGCAAGATGCAATGTTGCAGCAATAATAAAGAGTGCTGTGATATTAACAAAAACGTCATAGGATAGCGACATTGCTTGATGAATTGCCATTGGCATCAAGAATAAACCAACTGCAGCTTTCTTGCCAAAAGGGAGTAACTTGATTGCGAAATATCCTATTCCAATATAGAACAACAGATTGAATAATCTAGCCAAAAGGAAGGTGAATGCTGTATTGAGACCGATAAGTCTTCCAAAAGTTAATCCAATAGCCGGGATAAAATATGCGAGAGAGTAAACATTCTTTCCATAGAAACGTATTCCAACAAGATTAGTTTTACCTGCACTTTCCGTATAAGAATGAATATAGTATTCAAAATCATCCCTTGTGAGATATGCCTTACGGTATGCATCATTATTAAAGAATATCGCATCATTTTCGCGAACAAGGATTTCTGATTCCTCGTTAGAATGAATCCCCATCAACATATTAGAAACAGTATATGTTGCTTTTGCATGATACACTTCGTCTGGCACTGTGCCAGTTGGAAGTATTAGCATAAACATGATCCCCAAAATGGATCCAAAAATAACAAACGCCTTCTCCAACGAGTAGTCTTTTCTTAAGAACCGAGAAATTGCGATAAGAATTGCTGGGAAGAATACAAGATTAATACTGATAATTGCTTTCCCAGTTGTAGATAACTTCTTTACATCAGCAAGTTCAAATTTTAATGTCCGAAGCAGAAATAATATCACAATCAAAAGAAATATATATTTAAGTTTATGGTCGCGAATTTCTCGAAATATATTACTAATACCAAAATGATAAATACAACCAGCAAACCCTAATATATATGTGGTAATCAAAATTAACCAAACTCTTAGTATCATTGTATTAACTTTGAAACACACAATAACACTACTAACCAAAAATATTAGTAATAGAATGGAAATACATACAATGTCTTTTTTATCTATATTCAAATTCCCTATTTTTATCATTTCTCTACCTCAGAATTAGATTTCTCAACTTCTTTAGCAAAATATAAGAAATCATGTATATATTATTGTATTTACAATTGATTCGCAAATTTATTCCAGTATAAACCCAAAGAATTGCACAGGAAGAATTTCATCCATGTTTTAGCAGTACTTGTATTAAAGTAAATCTGAACTCTTTATCCCTGCTTTCAGACGATAATCATATGCTTTATCAAACTGATTATTATAAAAAGGATCATGTTGAATAAAATCAGCCCATCTATCTTTCATAAATTGAACTTCTCTTACGTATCTCTTCACCTTTTCTTTCGAGGTATCCATACCTCTTGATTTTGATTCATAGTGAAATAGCTCTACATTTGGCAGAAAAACATTTTGGTATCCATGTTCTAATAACCTTAATCCAAAATCTACATCATTGAAATTAACAGATAATTTTTCCTCTAATCCATTCAATTCGTCAAAACATTCTCTTCTAAACATTAAACACGCAGCTGTACAACATGCTACATCGTAAGGTATTGACAATGCATGCATGTAATCTTGCTGATTGTATGCAACCCGATAATAGCGATGTGCTGCTACACCACCCTTTCCAGATATCACACCTGCATGCTGAATAGAAAAGTCAGGATATAATAATTTTACGCCAACGCTACCCACGTGTTTAAGTTGTGTATAAGAAATCATTTTTTCTAACCAGTCAAATGTAATAATTGATGTGTCATTATTTAATAAAACGATAAATTCGCCCATGGATTTCTGGCGAATAGCCACGTTATTAATAGTTGAATAATTAAATGGAATATCTAGATTTATCACACAGATATTATCATGAAGTTTTACAATTTTAGATAAGTATTCCTTTGTTTCTCTTTCAACACTACCATTGTCTATGATGATAATTTCAAAATGATGATAACTTGTCTTTTCAAAAATAGAATCAATACATTTCTTTGTGTCTTCAACTTTATCGCGCATTGGAATAATGATAGATACCAATGGGTTACCTTGTACCTCGTATTTTACTGTATTTGTAATGCCATCTTTATTTTTTTCAATTATACTATTTGGGTACGCTACGGATAAATACTGGCTTAGTGTTTTCTCTTCATTACGTTCCGTAGTATTATCTCCATATAGAATCGAAGAAACATGTCTCCAACGTAATCGTTGATCGCTCAGTTGTAGTAACCACATATACGGATTCCATGGTTGTCCATCAAACTGTTTTATTATTGAAGTACGAACAAACCAACAATTTCCAATATAGTTATATCCTCTTAATGTGTCATAGGAATAATCAGGTAATAACTGTGGGTAACATCTTTCCTCATCTTCATTTATATAATCATAGTCAAAATATACAATATCCACATCTCTAAAATATTGTACAGCTAATAAACTTTTATCATAAATTTTACATGGAGCATTCATAATACAAACAAATTCAGATTTAACTTTGCTTGTATCTAAAACTTCCTGTGCCAACGATGGATACTGGTTTTCTCTACATATTTGATTCGAGCTTAAAAATGTGATATCTGAAAACTGTGTGCCTCTATCCACCTTCGGAAGATAAGAAACCCACTTCTGATACTCCTGTTTTTCTTCAGGATTAAAATATTTATAACCATATTTTTGGATATTATTTTTTTCATAAATAAATTTTTTAATATACTCTTTTAATATTTCTTTCGGAATACGGCAATGATATTCCACCGTAAATTTATTCCATGCTTTTTTTAATAAAGATAATATTGTATTTTCGCTCATACTCATAATATTTCCACTTGTATTTTACTTAATCTATAAATAAATGTAAATTTTTTGCTTTGAATTCAATCCCGATTTATATAAGATGGACAGATACCCCCCTTAAACATCTGTCCATACTTTATTACAATTTACGATTTAACAATATCATCATTTTCTGATAAATGCTTTTTGAGTCTTTCTCTTTCTTCACGATTAAAATATGGTTCTCCAATTTTCTCATATTTAATATTTCTTGGTGAATATAGAGCACTTTGGAGAGAAAGATTCGGGTTATAGTACGGATCACCTTGTTCTAATAGACCTTCCCACTTTTCAATAAATAATCCAATCTCACTTTGGAAACGTTCCATTTTCGCCGATGTATCATCCTCACCTCTAGATTTAGACTCATAGTGATGAAAACATCCATATGCCGCATACACCACTAGATAGCCTGCACGTCTAATCTTTAAGCAGAAGTCTATGTCATTAAAAGCTACCGCAAAATCTTCACCAAAGCCCGATACCTTTTCATATACTTCTTTTCTTACCAACATCACCGCTGCAGTGACTGCAGAAAGATCCTGTGTTACCATCGCACGATTGAAGTAAGTTCCGCCATGCGATTGTTGACCAACAAAAGCGTGGCCAGCAATACCTTCTAAACCAATAATAACACCCGCATGTTGGATCGTATCATCCTCATATAGTAGGCGACATCCAACTGCACCTACATCCTCTCTTTGTGCATACCCCATTAGTTCCTTTAAGGAATCTGGTTCTATCAGCTCTACATCATTATTCATGAATAGATAATATCCACCCGTCGCATACTGTACTCCAAAATTATTAATCTTGGAGTAGTTAAATTCACCATTATATTTTACAACCTTTACTTGTGGGTATTCTTTCTGAATCTTTTCATAATACACCCATGTCTTCTCTTCTGTAGAATTATTCTCTACGACAATAAACTCTAGATTTGGCCATGTACCTTTCTCTATCATAGAACGAATTGCCTTATCTAGGTCTTCCGTATGGTCTTTATTTGGAATGATAACTGAAATCAGTGGGTACTCTTCAAAGGCAAAGATCGTATGATAGATTCCCAAACTTTCTCCATTGACTACATCTTTGATTTTGATGTTTGGTAACACTCTTGCATAATGTGCCTTGATTGCCTCAGCTCCTGCCTTGAATGCATACATCTTAGATTCTGGGTTAGCAGCCGTGGAATTGATATGCGTCCTCCAATGATACAAAATCTTCGATACATGTCCTACTTTACGAGAGTTTTCGCTCATTCTTAAAATGAAGTCATAGTCCTGTGCTCCATCAAATTGGCTATTGAACTTGCCCACACGATCCACTAATTCTTTTCTTACACCATACAGATGACAAATATAGTTGTTGGATCTTAACATATCGATATTGAAGTCTGGCTTGAAATGTGGTTCAAACAATTTCTTGCCCGTTTCATCAATCTTATCTTCATCCGAATAGATAGAATCTATCTCCGGATCTTTTGTGATTCTATCCGCAAATTCATATAGTGCATTAGGCACCAGTAAATCATCATGGTCACACAGTACAATCCAATCTCCTGTTGCCATTTCCAGTGCTTTATTTGTATTGCCAGATATCCCTAGGTTTTCTCCTATGAAGTGATAACAGATACGTTCATCTTTGAATCCTTCAACAAGTCCCTTCAATTCATCTGTTGGGCTGCCATCCGCAAAACACAATTCCCAATTTGAATAGGTCTGCGTTTGTATCGAGGATACAAGTTCCTTTAAGAAATTATCTGGTGTCTTAAACAACGGAACAATGATAGAAAACTTTGGAGCGTCCGATGCCCATTTCTTTTCTCGTTGTAAAGACAATTCTTTCTTCGTCGCTTGGGCTTTTTTGTACCAATTCATATAAGTTATCTTTTGATATGTTCTCATTTTTTTGCGAAGAATCTCAAAGATAGAACGGTCACCAATGAGATTCTTAAAGATTCGTTTAGCAAGAATATACTTTGAATCAATCTTCTTTGTAACGATGGATTTCCCATCTGTGATACTCAAAATATATTTTTTCTTTTTTTCAAAAGGAAACCGCAACTTGAAACCATAGTGATTTTCTTCTGTACTGTTTGTTTTTAATTCACCAACATCACCTCGATGAAATCTACGTAAAACGTAATTCACCTCTGTACCATCTTCTTCGCAAAAATGAAACGATAGTTCAGTATTTGGCCTTTTACCAATTGCCCAACCGACAATTTCGATATCCTTATAAACACTATATGCAATTTCTACACGGAATTTTATACTCATTTTTACCTCTCAATAATTAAGCATAACAATTATCACATAAATGATAATAAAGTTCTATTCACAATCTCTTTAGGTCGTAATTCGTATTTGTAATCGTTAGATTTGAATTATAATATGGATCTCCATCTTCAAAAAGTTGTTTCCACTTTTTGTTGAAATTAGATAACTCTTCCATATATCTAGCTCGTTGTTCTGGTGTCTGATCTAAGCCTCTAGATTTAGATTCATAGTGATGAAAACATCCATATGCCGCATACACCACTAGATAGCCTGCACGTCTAATCTTTAAGCAGAAGTCTATGTCATTAAAAGCTACCGCAAAATCTTCACCAAAGCCCGATACCTTTTCATATACTTCTTTTCTTACCAACATCACCGCTGCAGTGACTGCAGAAAGATCCTGTGTTACCATCGCACGATTGAAGTAAGTTCCGCCATGCGATTGTTGACCAACAAAAGCGTGGCCAGCAATACCTTCTAAACCAATAATAACACCCGCATGTTGGATCGTATCATCCTCATATAGTAGGCGACATCCAACTGCACCTACATCCTCTCTTTGTGCATACCCCATTAGTTCCTTTAAGGAATCTGGTTCTATCAGCTCTACATCATTATTCATGAATAGATAATATCCACCCGTCGCATACTGTACTCCAAAATTATTAATCTTGGAGTAGTTAAATTCACCATTATATTTTACAACCTTTACTTGTGGGTATTCTTTCTGAATCTTTTCATAATACACCCATGTCTTCTCTTCTGTAGAATTATTCTCTACGACAATAAACTCTAGATTTGGCCATGTACCTTTCTCTATCATAGAACGAATTGCCTTATCTAGGTCTTCCGTATGGTCTTTATTTGGAATGATAACTGAAATCAGTGGGTACTCTTCAAAGGCAAAGATCGTATGATAGATTCCCAAACTTTCTCCATTGACTACATCTTTGATTTTGATGTTTGGTAACACTCTTGCATAATGTGCCTTGATTGCCTCAGCTCCTGCCTTGAATGCATACATCTTAGATTCTGGGTTAGCAGCCGTGGAATTGATATGCGTCCTCCAATGATACAAAATCTTCGATACATGTCCTACTTTACGAGAGTTTTCGCTCATTCTTAAAATGAAGTCATAGTCCTGTGCTCCATCAAATTGGCTATTGAACTTGCCCACACGATCCACTAATTCTTTTCTTACACCATACAGATGACAAATATAGTTGTTGGATCTTAACATATCGATATTGAAGTCTGGCTTGAAATGTGGTTCAAACAATTTCTTGCCCGTTTCATCAATCTTATCTTCATCCGAATAGATAGAATCTATCTCCGGATCTTTTGTGATTCTATCCGCAAATTCATATAGTGCATTAGGCACCAGTAAATCATCATGGTCACACAGTACAATCCAATCTCCTGTTGCCATTTCCAGTGCTTTATTTGTATTGCCAGATATCCCTAGGTTTTCTCCTATGAAGTGATAACAGATACGTTCATCTTTGAATCCTTCAACAAGTCCCTTCAATTCATCTGTTGGGCTGCCATCCGCAAAACACAATTCCCAATTTGAATAGGTCTGCGTTTGTATCGAGGATACAAGTTCCTTTAAGAAATTATCTGGTGTCTTAAACAACGGAACAATGATAGAAAACTTTGGAGCGTCCGATGCCCATTTCTTTTCTCGTTGTAAAGACAATTCTTTCTTCGTCGCTTGGGCTTTTTTGTACCATTGTGAATACGCTATTTTTGGATTACGAAGATTACGTACAAAATTCTTTAGGTAAGTAACCTGTTTTGAATTCCATATCAAGATACCTAAAGATACAAATGTTATGAAAGCGTGATTAATTGTAAATGATTTTTCCTCATTTCCCGCGTTAATGATGAATTTTGCATTTGGATAATACTGAAAACTAGCTGAAAAACCATATGTATTCGGATATGTCTTGCGGAAATACTTATTTGAAACATCATTGCGAACAAGTTGTATGCACTCTAGTTCTGCCGGTTTTTGATTCACAAGATAAGTATAGATAAGCTTATCCTCAGGATGACTACCAACTGCAAAACCATTTATCTTGATCTTATTATTTTCAAATTTTATACTTTCGAATCTGTACTTCATACGCATCTTTGCTCACTTTCAATCACTTTAATCTTATCATATAAAAAATCTGTGCATTTATCGATTTTGTATCGAGTCTACACAGATTCAATTAATACTGTTCTGCAAAACCTTTTTCTAACTTTTCAAAGATAGAATAACCAATAAATAATATAGCAAACGCCATTACAGCTAAAATAAGTAATCCATTTAGTGATGGTATTTGATGGTATAAAAATACTGAACGATAACCATTCAAAACAAGAGTTAATGGATTATAACGTACTAAAGTAATCAAAAATGAGTTAGATGAAAACATCTCCAACTTATAAACAACAGGTGTTCCATAAAAACCTAATGTTAATAAGAAGTTTACGATATATTCTAAGTCGTGAGCATATGCAGTAAGCGCTGCTAATGCAAATCCAAATCCCAATGTTAAAATTGCTTGTAACAAGGCAACCACCGGAACGAAAACAAGATGCCAACTCACGCCCAAGCCGTAGGCTAGACAAAAGATGAGTATAATAATGCATGATATAAAGAAGTTGATTAGACCACTCATCACAATTGAGATTGGCAAAATCTCGCGCGGAAAATACACCTTTTTAATAATGCCAGCATTCACTTTTACACTTGCCATACATGCAACCACGGTAGACTGGAAGAATGTCCACGGAATAATACCCGTTGCTAGATAAACAATATAATCATCCCCTGTGCCACGCATTAAATATGGAAATACAATCGCATATACCATTACTTGTAATAATGGGTTAATAAAACTCCATAAGACGCCTAGAAAAGACCCTTTGTATTTTCCTCTAATTTCTTTTTTGATATTTGTTTTTAATAACTCTCTGTATTGATAAATTTCATTGAACATTTCTTTAATCCTCGACAAATACCGTTACTTTCGCCTCTGCAATTACCTTTCCATCCTCCAAGATGACCTTAGATGTAATATACAAATTACCTGCTTCATCTACTTGATCTCTAAAATCATTTGGATCTACAGTAGCATACCACCCAATTGCATCCGCATCAATGAAGCCAGCATAATCCTGTGCATATACTTCGAACACATCTTTTCTAGGCTCAGGATTAGTAGCTATCAATGTTTTACCAATACAAACTTCGCAATGGCTATTGGGATTATCGCTGATGGACCATCCACTAATTTTTAACTCTTTTGTGTTCTCGTTAACATAAGTAAAATCAATTGGCTTATCAATGAAGGTTGCCCCTCTAGATTCAGCAGTACCTAGTTTGATAGCTTCCCTTTTCTTTTCTTTATTATCAATTGCCGATTGTTTTAGATATTCACTAATAACATATGCAGGAGCACCATCTAAACGAATGCTACCTTTATATACCCAAATTGCACGGGAACAAAGCTTCTTAACAACATCCAAACTATGTGAAACAATCACAATCGTCTTATCAGAGGCACTTAGTTCACTCAGTTTAGCATAACACTTGTCCTGAAAGTGTTGATCTCCCACAGCTAAAATTTCATCGATTAGTAATATTTCTGCATCTACATTAATTGCAACCGAGAACGCAAGACGCATGTACATACCAGAAGAGTAGGTACGAATAGGTTCATCAATAAATGCTTCTAATTCAGAGAATTCAATGATAGAGTCAATACGTTTATCAATTTCTTTTTTTGTTAGTCCAAAAATCGATGCATTAAAATAAATGTTTTCTCTACCGGAAAAGTCCGGATGGAAACCTGCGCCCAATTCAAGAAGTGATGTTAACTTCCCCTGAGTTTTAATCGTTCCTTCTGTTGGGTAGATAATCTTTGTCATCAACTTTAACAGGGTTGATTTACCAGAACCATTTGTTCCAATCAAAGCAACAGTTTCGCCCTTTTTTATATCTAAGTTAATTTTTTTTAAAACTTCATGCTGTTCTACACGATTCTTTCTTTTTACAACCAACAAAGCTTTTAATGAGTTGGCCCTATCTGACTGAACTTTAAATGTTTTCGACATTTCTCTGACTTCAATCGCATTTTCTTTGTCCATATTATCTTTATTCCCCTATACGCTAGATTTATATAACAGTCGAATCATTGAATAAACTCCTATCAACCGCTAGTTTTATATTCACTATCATCTGAATCTAATTTTTATGTAATAGACGGTAAATATCATTCTTTTAACCATAAATTCATAGTCAAAATACATACATTTATAACCCAATTCACATTACCAAATCATTATATCCCAAAATTGAATAAAAGCATATTCAACAGTGATACTCCCACTTTCAAATTATTCGAATTATTTGATTGAAATTTTTTCCCTGTTTAGTTTCATATTATAACTAAATATCAATAGATTATTAGATTCTGTTTCATTCATTTAAACGTCTTTACCATCTCTGATCATAATTATCAATTCATTATCACCTAAAGATTTGTTAAAATATAGTAGATTACTTGTAAATTTTACTTTTAGTCCTCAATTTAGTACACTACAAGTAACATGGTTAATAGATAATTAACCAAGGAGATTTTTATGAAAAGAAATCAATTCTATAAAAATATATACATAACAATATGTATGTTTATAATGATATTTCTATCAATATTCATGTTTTACACTGTCTGGCTTGAATTCGTAATTGAAAATAACCAAACAGGGCATTTGACAGGCCTTGGCAACCTAGGTATGGCCATTATCATCTATGCACTTTTGTATACCATTATTGGTAATTGGATTCAGACATTCTCGTTAGATGCTGGTCGTAAGGCAAATGTAATTGCTGGGCAAGTACTAACACTATTTACAGTTAATATTATCGAAGTATTAATTTCTATGGCCATTACTGGTCAGTTCCGTTTCTTATTTGAATTTACATTCAGATACTTCATTCTTTTCTTAGTACAAGCATTCGTACTATGCGTTTTAGATAACTATATGATTAATCTAATGCGTTATTTATTTAAGCCTTTAGATATTATTGAAATCTACGGCAAGCCAAATCAGTTACTTGCAAAGATTTCTGGTATCCCATTTAAGTATCACGTTGTAGATTCAATCCATTATTCCGTAGGCGAAGATAAACTCGAGGAAATTGTAAAAAATGCTGGTTCAATCTTAATAAACGACGTCCCTGCTCGTGTTGAAAATCATTTAGTGAAAATGTGCTTTCGATATAATCGACAATGTCATTTAGTCCCAAAGATTTCCGATATTATCATCAAGTCATCTTCTGAAATAAATGTAGTGGATACCCCTATTTATGTTTGTAAGAACAAAGGACTATCACTTAGCGAACGTATTTTAAAACGCGCTTTTGATATTGTCTTATCAGGTCTTTCTTTGATTATCTTGTCGCCTATATTTATCTTGACTGCAATCGCAATTAAATTAGAGGATAACGGTCCAGTC
The DNA here is from genome assembly GCA_963525775.1 of uncultured Solobacterium sp. Lineage (GTDB taxonomy): Bacteria > Bacillota_I > Bacilli_A > Erysipelotrichales > Erysipelotrichaceae > Bulleidia. The sequence continues at coordinate 11,456 of CAURLC010000016.1, forward strand.
TTCTTCAGACAAGAAAGAAGCTCCTTAGGTGGCGAACGTTTCTGGATTTTGAAATTCCGTTCTATGATAGTAGATGCCGAAAGAGATGGTCGCTCCATTCCGGCTGGTGAAAATGATCCTCGTATCACCAAGGTTGGAAAGATTATTCGTGCTTTCCGCATTGATGAACTTCCACAGTTGGTCAATATCTTGTTCGGAGATATGAGTATTGTTGGACCTCGCCCAGAGCGTGTCGAGCACGTTGAAAAATATAGCGCGATGATTACTGAATTCACCTTCCGTGAAAAGGTAAAAGGTGGTTTAACAGGCTATGCACAAGTATTTGGTAAATATAATACAACTGCACTAGATAAATTAAAGCTTGATTTGATTTATATTACAAATTACACACCACTTTTAGATTTACAGATTATTTTTGAAACAATCAAAATTCTTGTACGTAAAGATAGTACAGAAGGTTTTAGCCAACAGCGTGTACAAGAAATTAAAGAAATGGATGATTCGGAGGATTACATCCAATGATTAGCGCATCAATAGTTCTATACAATACAGATAAAAATCTATTAAAATCTATTTTAAATAGTTATTGTCCAAGCAAAGAACGATTATTATTAATTATTGATAATAGTCCTGAACCAACAGATTATTTTGCGAATATGGAACATGTAGCCTATATTTTTAATGGTAGAAATATAGGCTTTGGTGCTGCTCATAATATAGCAATACATGAAGCAATCAAATTAAAATCTGAATATCATATTGTATTAAATCCAGATATAGAATTTGACACTGCTATTATCGCAGAATTAAAGCACTATTGTGATGAACATCCTGATGTCAGTTATGTGTTACCAAAAGTTGTTTATCCAAATGGTGATCTACAATACCTTTGCAAACTACTACCGACACCTGCTGATTTGATCTTCAGACGCTTCATCCCACACTTCGGACATCATAATACACATAACGATCGATATACCTTAAAAGACTCAGGATATAACAAAATTTTTAATCCACCATGCTTATCTGGTTGCTTTATGTTTTTACGCGTCAGTACACTTGAGCAATATCAACTTTTCTTTGATGACCGCTTCTTTATGTACTGTGAAGACTTCGATCTAATACGGCGTATACATAGAGTTGCAAAAACAATTTTTTATCCATATGTCACAATTGTACATAATCATGCGGCCTCATCATATCACGATATAAAAATGTTACTCATTCACATCAGCAGTGCGTGTAAATACTTTAATAAGTATGGATGGTTCTTCGATAAAGAACGTGATGACTTTAATCAAAGAGTATTATCTGAACTAGGATTAGAAAAGGAGAAGAAATGATTGATATATTACTTGCAACTTATAATGGTGAAAAGTACTTACCAGAACTTTTATCTTCTCTTGAACAGCAGACGTATACCGATTGGAAACTCATCATCATCGATGACTGTTCGAAAGATAAAACAATTGATATTTTGCATTCTTTCAAAGAAACATCAAAACATTCTGTTGAAATTTTTATAAATTCTAAACCTGTAGGTTGTGGCAAAGATAACTTTTTCACACTAGCAAAAAAATCTACCAGTGACTACATTGCCTTCTGTGACCAAGATGATGTATGGTTACCAAACAAGTTAGAAACATGTATGCAGGCAATGCATAACGCTGAAAAAGAAAATACATCTTTACCAATACTGGTCTATAGTGATTTAAAGGTTGTTGATAATGACTTAAACCTTATCAGTCCATCATTCTTCTCTTATTCAAATTACAGAAAAAATCCACAGTTACAACATCTAATTTGCCAAAATCAAATTACTGGATGTACGATACTAGCAAATAAAGCGTTGAACCAGTTATGTATTCAAGCAAAAAATTATGATCAAATTTTAATGCATGATTCATGGTATGGCATTACTGCTATGACATTTGGAAAAGTGATTTATATTAACAAATCACTAATTCTATATCGCCAACATGGAAATAACTCTGTAGGTGCAATTAACGCAAATAGTATTCAATATAAGTTGCATCGTTTACTAAACCCTATAAAGATGCGCCGAAGTAATTATGACCATATCCTAGAGATTAACTATTTCTGTAATATTTTTGCAAAGCAACTACAAAATAATCCATATCATAATATGTTAACGGATTTTGCAAATCTACAAACAAAATCACGTTCAGAATACCGCAAGGTATGTATGAAATATCAAATCTACAAATTTCCACTATATAGGAAACTTGGTCAGTTATATTATGCGCATCACTAATAAAAGACTAATTCAAGAAATTAGCGTACTTGAATAAGTCTTTTAATTTTGAATATACAAATATTTTTTTGCCTACTCTATTTTTCTCTCCGCAAATATATCTTTTCTGTCGCCGATATAATGAGTGTTAACTTATCACCATCAAGTTCATAACTAATGGTTTGATCACCACCTGTAATCTTTCCATCTTTCCAGGTGAAAGGTAATCTATCATTTAACATCATAAATGTACCTGTGCCATCCTCGTTAAAGATGATAAAGCCAGTCACATCACCAACTTTAATTTCATCAGCTAGAATTGCCTGTCCATCCTTTTCAATTTCAACCAATGAATACTGCCCAATAAGATTCTTATCGCTAGAGCCTTTATGGCATCCAACTAGTGTAGTCAGCGCTAGAATGGATACCATCAATATTTTTGTTATTTTTCTTATCATAGAATTATGTTAACTCATCTACAGTTTGAATACAAATGCATATACCACAAAAATGAGAACCTATCTCTAGGTTCTCATTATACTTTATGAAACTGTATCTACTACCATCTCTTCATATTGACGTGTATAGAGTTCATAATAGTAACCCTTTTGTTTCATGAGCTCTGAATGTGTCCCACGTTCAATAATCTTACCATCACGAACAACCAAGATGACATCCGCATTTACAATCGTAGATAGACGGTGTGCAATCACAAAGGATGTTCTTCCCTTGATAACTGTATCAATCGCATCTTGAATTGCCTTTTCTGTAAGAGTATCAATTGAAGCTGTCGCTTCATCTAACACTAAGATACGTGGGTCTGCTAAGATTGCACGAGCGAAGGACAAGAGTTGTTTTTCACCAGTGGATAACATTCCTCCACCTTCACCAACATCGCTATCTAAACCCTTCTCCATCTTTTCAATTACAAACTTTGCAGAGACTAGATCTAGCGCATGCATAATTTCTTCATCTGTCGCATCCGGTTTACCATAGCGCAGATTATCCCTAACCGTTCCAGAGAATAAGTGTGGTGTTTGTAAAACATAACCGATATTGGAATGTAACCAAAGCTGTGAGCGTTCTCTAGCATCTCTTCCATCAATGAGAACTTGCCCCTTTGTTGGTTCAAAGAAACGACAAACTAGGTTTACAAGTGTTGATTTACCAGCACCTGTTTCCCCAACGATTGCGACATTTGTTCCATGTGGCACATCGAGATTAAAGTTTTCTAAGACCATCTCATCGCCATCAGGATACTTGAAGTCCACATTCTTGAACGCTACATCGCCAATCAGTGGTTCCCAGTTTTCCTTCTTTGGATTGAAGGTATCTCCATACTTTTCAATAACTTCTGGTGAATCCGCAACATCTGACTCTGTATTCACTAATCGATCAAAACGTTCGATATTTACTTGAATTGATACCAGTGAAGATATTGTAGTAATCACACTATGTAATGGATCCATAATACCAAGAGCATAGCTCATAAACACAGATAATGTACCAATTAACATCATGTTGTTAACGGTTAGATTGCCACCTTGCCACATGACAATTGCTAGCGCAATCGAACTCATCATCGTAACCGTAGAATAGAAGAACGCTTGATAGCGTGCAGCTTGTACAGACACCTGGCGCATCGTTTCTGTATCTTTTTGAAATCCATCTCCAATGATACTTTCAATTACCATTGTCTTGATTGATCTTGCACCTGTAATACCTTCATTAAAGTCACTTGTGATTTGGGAGTTCAATTCACGAATATGACGATTCAGTTTTACAAGTCGTTTCTGGAAGAATGCAATGATGAATACCGCAAACGGAACCAGCACAAACACCATGCATGCAAGTCTCCAACTAATTCTTACCATGTTAATCATAACGAATAAGATATACGATCCATTCCAAACAACATCCATCATACGCCATGACATGAGTTCACCAATCTTACCACTATCACTCATAACTCTTGCATGAATATAACCAACATTGTTTTGGTTAAAATACGCAAAGGATAATTCCTGTAAATGATTAAATGAAGTATTTCTAAGATCACGATTTAAATCTAACTCTGTCTTTGATACCCAGAATACACTGATAAAGTTCAGTATAACTTGAACAATCAATATTCCAATGTAAAGTGCGATAAATAGTCCAAGTGTATCAAGCGTATTCTCTCCAACATAGTGATTTAATGCATACTGATTAAATAGTGGATAACATGAATCTACTAAACTTGAAAATAAACCCATTAGAATCATCGCAATGATTCTGTATTTATATTTCTTCGCAAATGGTAGAATCTTCGGAATGCCAAAGTATGGAAGTGATATATTTTTATTTTCTTCTTGCATACGTACCTCCCTACTCACTCTGTTGTGATTGCATTTCAAAGATACGACGATAAATTCCCTGTTTCTCTAACAGTTGTTCATGTGTACCTTCTTCTACAACCCTGCCTTTATCTAAAACAATAATATGATCGGCTGCCATTAACGTTGTAATACGGTGTGAAATCAAGATAACAGTCGATTCAGAAATATTATCTTTAAGACCTGCTCGAATCTTCGCATCCGTTTCTGCATCGACTGCAGAAAGAGAGTCATCAAAGATCATGATTGGTGGTTTACGTATCAACATCTGAGCAATCGCAGCACGCTGCTTTTGACCACCAGAGAGTGTAATACCACGTTCACCAACGTATGTGTTATAACCTTCCTTGAAATGTGAAATAGCTTCATCCAAAGACGCAATCTTCGCAGCCGTACGAATTTCCTTCATATCTGCGGACTGTTTCGCAATCTTGATATTCTCCGATAAGGAGCGAGAGAAGAGATATGGTTCCTGTAATACCATACCGATATTCTGACGAATCCACTCAGCTTTCATATCTCTAATATCAACACCACCGATCGTAATTTGACCATGATTATCCGGTAACTGATATAAACGGTCTAACAGATACATTAGTGTAGATTTTCCTGAACCGGTTCCACCTAAAATACCAAATGTCGTTCCCGCTTTAATTTTGAAGGAAACATTTTCTAATACTTCAGTTGAACCATTTTCATATTGATAGGATACATTCTTAAATTCGATATCCTGTAGTAAATCAGGAGTAACCGCATTTGGCTTATCCTCTTCCATCTCAGAATTCATAATGTAACGCAGACGGTCGATGGAAATACCAGCCTTTGACATATTCGCAATTGTTCTTCCCAAAGAACGTACAGGCCATAACAATAATGAATTATATGCAATAAACGCAATGTAGTTACCTGCAGACATACCATTATTTACCGTGATGATAGCACCATACGAAATAACCACTAACATCTGTAAATTAGAAATCATGTCAGATGACATCCAAAACGCAGATAACAGTCGCATCAAATGCGTCCACATATTTGTATAGTGTTCGTTCTGTTTTTCAAAACGTTCACGTTCGTAAGCTTCACGACCAAATGCACGAACAACACGTACACCTGTCAAGTTCTCCTGGGCAATCGATGATAGCTTACCTTCTTCTTCATCCGCAACTTCAAATGCATTACCAATCTTTGCATGGAAGAAGAAACTATAACCTACAATAATTGGAATAAATGTGGATGTTGCTAGGGCTAACTTTACATTGATTGAGAACATAAAGAACAACACCAACACAATCAAGATAATGATACGCACAAGATAAATTAACTGTTCCGATAAGAAACCCTTGATAGTATCTACATCTGATGTACATCTTTGAATAATATCACCAGTATGATTTTCACTATGCCACTTAAATGGTAAATGCATGATATGTGTAAATAAATCATCACGCATGGTCTTTACCAATCTCTCAGACCCCATCGCTGTAAAAGATTGGAAGAAATAACGACAAGATACCGCAAGTAACGCAACAATCACTACAACAATTGCGATTACCCAAAGGTTATGACGTAAAAACGCAATACCGCCAACCGTATCAACACAGTTTTGAATTAGTTCTGGTAATACAACATCTTTATGATCAATTACTGAGTCTACAGTAAATGCAATAATTCTTGGATTAATTAATTCTAATAACGAAACAAGACAGGCAAAGAGGATAGACAAACCAAAATATACTTTGGAACCCCTTAAAAAGTGCCATATCATGCTTAATTTCGTCGGGAATTTCTCCTTCGACATATTCTTTCCCCTCCTTCTGATAAATTCATATTTTATCAAACATAACTTCAAATTGAAAGAAGGCTCGAGCATCCTTTTTAAGAAACTAAAATTGAACCACCAATAAATTCACGAATAATCGAGTTATTCGCAATGATACTGTCGTCATCAATAGATGCAAAGCAAGAAAGGAATTGTAACATCCTCTGTGCTTCAGCATACTCAGCATGGTCAGGCTGTACTTTTTCTAATAGTGGTGTTGCGTATTTCTTTAATACCGCTAGTTCATAAACACATTGGCTATTAAAGAATACGTCAGCTTCCTTATTGAATGGGAAGATATACTTCTCTTCACCATGACGTACGGATGGCCATGATGAAATCGTAACCGCACCATCTCGCCCACGTGTGCGATTATCTCGAACCATTCTTCTTAACATGCGTGCATCTGTCGTTGGAATACGATGATGCGCATCAAGATTAATCTGTGTTAGAGGACTGATATAGATTTTAAACTTCTCACTATCATCAATCCCTTCCGTCAGTTGTGGATTCAGGCCATGAATTCCCTCAATCACAATTGGTTGTGAAGCATCAATGGAAGTAATTCTCTTACCAAATATCTTCTTGCCAGTAATAAAATCAAATTCTGGTAGATCCACTTTTTCACCATGCAGTAATGCATTCATCTGTGTTTCAAACAGATGAAGGTCTACTGCTTCTAATTCCTCAAAATCATATTTTCCATTCTCATCCGGAATCATTTCATCACGATTAACAAAGTAATCATCTGTTCCAAGATACAATGGATTTAAACCTATCACTTTCAACTGGATACATAGACGTTTCGCAAATGTTGTCTTGCCAGATGAAGATGGACCTGCAATCAAAATAATTCTCTTCTTCGCACTTTGAATTTGTTCCGCAATCATCGCAATCTTCTTTTCATGTAACGCTTCACTTAACATGATTAAATCTTTAGATTCTTGCTTTTCAATCATGCGATTCAAGTCAGACGCAAAACTAACCTTTAATAACTTCTCCCATTGTGTTTCCTCCGAAAATGCATCATACAGTAATTTCTGTTCCTCATATGGAGGAATCTCGTCAGGATAGTTTGGATGTGGAAAACGTAGTAATAATCCATTACGATAGCGGCGTACCTCAAAAAATGGAATATAACTTGTGGATGGTAATGCATGTACAAACGACATCATCTTTTCATCCGCAAGTGTAAGCACATAGACATTCTTTAAATCACTTGCGGTATTTAATAGGTCTACGCTCTTCTTATCTTTAACATCCTGTAAAAGTTGAATAGCCCTATCACGGTCTACATACTCTTCTGTAATCTCTAGATCATCCTCAACTAGTACATGCATACGTGTTTCAATTTCCTTCGCAAGATTATCTGTCACATTCCCAGCATGAATGACAGTAAATAATCCCTTGGATAATGAATTGGCTATCGTTACCGTCACGTTCTTATCCATTACATCATGAATCGCCTTCAAATATAAAAGTGTTAAAGACGTTTGATAGCAGGTATTGCCATACGATGCACGAATATCCTGTAGTTCTACAACATCACCTTCACTAACACGTTCATTAAAGTGTACATTCTTATGATTGATGAGTGCAGCGTAAATCCGATGTTCAGTATGTACTTCTTGAATTAGTTGTGCAATCGTTGTATTTTTCTTTACTTCTAATTTCAGCTCTTTTTCTGATGGAAGAATGACTGTAATTTGACATGGTAGTTGATTTAATTTCTTGACTTCTTCCATCTCAAAAGCAGTGATATGACAATACCCATTTGGATGCTTATCCAGATAATCCTGATGATATTCTTCCGCAGTATAAAAGTTTTGAAGTGGCTCTAGCTCCACAAAGAAACGATCATACTTTCTACGCTCACTAGCATAAATTGGCTTAATCACATCAAGATCATTTTCATCTAGATAGTAAATACCTGTTTGGTATTGTGTACCAAAGTCGTTACCTTGACGATTACGTTGACGTGGGTCAATGCATAAGAAGAATGCACGAATAATGGTAGATAATGAAACTATATCTGGTTGATATACCACCTTGACAGCTTCTTTATATCCTGTTTCATTACGGCATACTTCCTCATATGTTGGATGCTCTGTGATGCCATTTGCGTATCCGGTGGTCGTTTCCACAACACCATCTAATGCTTTAAATACCTTTTCAACACCCCAGAAACATCCACCAGCAAGTACGATTGTCTTCTCATTTTGATTAAATGCATCCTGTACTAATTGTTTAGGTTTATATTCATAAACATACTCATCCTCATCTTGTCCAAGTCTTTCGTATCCATTATGTTCTAATACACGGATTGAATAAATATTATCCACATGACAATTTGCATGTATGCATGTAATACCATAATCTTCAATGAGTTTCTTCGTTAGAAGATAAACACTATTCTTCGCATACGATTGATGACGGTACTTCTCAACAACCATATAACCGATAGAAAGTTCTGTTTCATGAATATCGTAAATCTCAATAATACCCTTTAATTGTTCATCCTCTTTTCCAAAGATGCCAAGAATCACTTCATCCTTATCCTGGTAAGACTTTTCATAGTTTTCTATTGTTTTTTCTGCTTGACGTTTTGCCAATCTTACTTCATATACATCCGAAAGATATTTTGCGTCTTCCTGTACAAAACGACGTAATACTATAAACCCATCTTCATACAGTGGGAATTGTTCAAATATTTTCATTTCAAACACCTCAATTCTTTATGCTTATTATACCGCCTAACAGACAAAACAAAAATGGATATAACATTTTGTCATATCCATAAATTCTACTGAAATAATTGTTTTGTAACGTATGTAATTCCTTTTTCTGTTAAGGAATATAGTTGTTTTGAATCATCACGTACAACATATCCTCGTTTGATTAATCTTTCAATACGCTCATCTGTAATTTTATTTGACCAGTTGAGATGTTGATGAATTGTTTGATATCCTAACTCAATCGCATTTCCCTTGTGACGATAAAGATGTACTAGTAGTAAATCTTCACAGAACTTCTCATGATTGACAAATGACTTTGCCCATTGTCTTAACATGCCATTTCGATGGAAGATAATACCTAGTATTACTGTAATCATCCCCACCAAACTACACATACCAGAAACGGATACATTCCACAACATTGCGAAGTGATATCCTAACCAGGAATTAATAATCGCAAAGAGTATCGATACAAATATTGTAATCTTTAGGTCTTTTGTAATCATACATGCGGCAGCTGCAGGTGCCACAAAGTATGAAATTACCAACATACCACCAACACTATTAAACGCCACAACACAGGTAACAGATACCAAAACCATTAACACACGGTATAAATATGTAACTGGTATACCAATTAATTGTGCATACTCCGGATCAAAGATTGATATCTTCAACTTCTGATAATTCACTAGTAAGAAGATTCCATTCATCGCTGTAATTACCAGCATCTCAAATAACGACTTCGGCATACCAAATTGTCGAATAAACGGTGTAAAGAGCGGATTACCCATTAATACAATTTCTACATCTAGATGGGTATTCCGAAAGAACTTTGTAATTAGTAGCACAGCTAATGCAAAAAATACAGGAAAGACAATCGCCAATGCGTCATCACGTTCTACCAAACGATGACGAGCCAATTCTTCCACAAGCCATATCGTAAATACGCCAAAGATGGATGCACTAATGACCAACCATATAGAACGTAAATCCGGCACAAAGAAGAATGCGACTACAATTCCTAGCAATACAGAATGTGATAGTGCATCAGCTGTCATTGCCAATTTTCTTAGGATGAGAATCGGACCAAGGATTGCACACCCAATGGCTGTTACCATCAGCGTTAACAATACTTCCGACATGATTTCGCATCCTTTCCAAGTTTTCTTTGTGCAATTAAACCATACTTACCAAATATCATAGATAGGATTGTAAATGTACCCATGCAAAGTATTACCATTGGACCTGTCGCAATTCCACTATACGCAGTGGAAAGAAAGGTTCCTATGAATGCGGAGATTCCAGCTACACAAGCTGCGATACACAACACCCATTTAAGATCTCTAGAATGTTGATTGGCACAGATACACGGCATCGTTAAAAATGAGGAAATCAAAATTGCGCCGATACACTTTAATCCAACAACGATAAACATCACCATCATCAGTAATAAGACACCACTTACGATAGGCATTGAAATTCCAATTGAACTTGCAAACTGTGGGTCAAAAATACTAGCCACCAATTCTTTATAAAATAAAACCAATAATACTGCTGCGATAATTGCACATATCGCAATCATGATAATATCTTCCTTCATGATAAATGCTGCAGAGCCGAAAATATAATTCTTTAGTCCTGCTTGAGATGCACGCATGTATGAAGAATTTCCTTGCAAATAACTTTTTAATACCATGCCAAGACCAAAGAAACCTGTAAGGGTAATCGCAAGTGCCGCATCAAAATCAATCACACTATGTTTTCGAATCATCTGGATTGTTAGATACGCAAGAATACCAACTACCGCAGCACCGAGTGTTAATATCACAGAACTACGTACAGAAAATAACATGAACGCAATGACAACTCCAGGATAAGACGCATGCCCAACTGCATCTGCCATTAAACTTTGTCCCTTATAAACGCTAAAGCATCCTACAATAGCACTTGGAATCGCTAGTAATACTGTACCAATCGCCACGACCAAGAAATCATAGGAGAATAGTATCTGTGTTATATTTGTCATTTTGATACGTCTTTCTAATGTTCTCTTCTGTAAGTACATCGTCGATTTTGCCATTGGCTATCACATACTTATTGATAAATACGACATGGTCAAAGTACTTCTTTAACGTATGTAAATCATGGTGTACACAGACAATTGTCTTACCTGCTTTTTGTAGTTGCTTGATTTTATTCATAATGATTTGTTCACTGGTTTGATCAACACCCGCAAGTGGTTCATCCATGACAATCAAATCCGCATCATGACAAAGTGCTCTAGCGATAAAGACACGTTGTTTCTGTCCTCCGGATAATTGTGATATCTGCCGATTTTCAAATTCTTCGAGTCCCATTTCACAGAGCGCTTCATGTGCTAGTTCCTTATCCTTTTTACGTGGCCATTTCAACCATCCAAGAGTCGCGTAACGTCCCATTAAAACTACATCTTTTACACGAATTGGAAAATTCCAATTCACCGCAGATACCTGTGGAATATACGCAATCTGTTTCCGTACTTCCGCAAGACTTTTACCATCGATTGTTATCACACCTGAAATCGACTTGATAAAGCCCAGAATACATTTCAATAAAGTTGATTTCCCTGCACCATTTGGACCTACAATCGCTGTGATTGCATTTCTTTCGATATCAACATCCACATCCCAAAGGACAGGACTTTCTCCATATGAAACTGTTAAATCTTCGACATGTATATAACTCATATATAGTTAAATACCTCCTTTACTTGAGGTTTGATACAATGAGGTCAACATTGGAACGATACATATCAATGTATGTATCTCCAGCTTGTCCCTTAGGTGCTAGAGAGTCACTGAATAATTCCTTTCCTTCTCCACCTACTACCTTGACTTCAAATCCCTTTGCCTTACATGATTCTTTTAACTTCTCCATGCGTGCAGGGTCAGTTGTCGTTTCCGCAAAGATAGCTTTTACCTGATGTTCAACAATATACGTCGCAGTTTCTGCCATATCACTATTGGATAATTCCGCATCGGTACTAACACCCTGTGGTGCTTTTACGGTAATACCATAACGACGCGAGAAATAATTAAACGCATCATGTGGTGTAATTAGAATTCTACGACCTTCAGGAATTTGGTTGAGTTGCTCACGATTATACGCATCTAGCTCATCCAACTTCTCAAGATATGTCTGCAAGTTTTCTTCAATTTCATCTTTTAAATCTGGCAATTTATCCTCAAGAGCTTTTGCGGCTTCTTGTGTTGCTTGTTTATATAAGTCGATATCAAACCAAAAGTGTGGATCGATAATCATTTCTCCATTTTCTTCCATTCTACCTACTTTTGATTCATCAAAGTTCTGCGATACAGATACCGCACCTATCGCCTCAAGTAGTTCAACCATCTTTCCTTCAAAATGTAATCCATGGTATAAAACCAAATCCGCATTTTGTAATTTAGTATTATCTTCAGGCTTTGCCTCATAGGTATGAGGATCCTCTCCTGCTGGGATAATCAGTTGTGTATCAACTTTATCTCCTACGAGAACATTCACCATGTCTTCTAAAAATGAAGTTGTCACCACAACATTTAATTTATCTGATTTCTTTGTAGAACCTGTTGTCATACTTGATTTATTCCCTGCACAAGCAGTCATCATAGCAATCGCTATGACTAACAATATTTTCTTAATCATAATTCCTCCACAAGTTAGTTTATACTAACTACAGTTAAAGGATACTGTGTTTTATAGTTAGTGTCAACTAACTTGCTTATATTCTTCGAGAAATTAAAAAAAGATGGATGTTCATTCACCCATCTTTCATTGCTTATTTACCAAATCTTTCCTTAAGACGTGCTAACGCATCATCCATGGATACTTCTTTCTTTATTGGCTTATTTTGTTTTGGTCTTTGGTTGTTATGCTTTCCACCAGCTGCTTTACGATGACGGTATGCCGCATCACGTTGTTCTAATTGATCAAGCGGCAGTAAGGATAACTGTACACGATTTCTAGCCTCATCGATTTGATATACCCATACTTTAACGATGTCATTTACCGCTACACACTCGGATGGATGAGAAATTCTCTTCATCGACATATGAGATAAGTGAACTAAGCCATCTTCATGTAGACCAATGTCCACAAAGGCACCGAAGTCCACAACGTTTCGAACTGTACCAGATAACTGGTCTCCCACATGCAAGTCAGAAATGTTTAATACATCGCTCTTGAGTAGCGCACCATCAAATTGTTCACGATAGTCACGTAATGGTTGACGAATCGCTTCTTCGATATCTTTAAGTGTATATTCATCAATACCAAGTTCAGCTGTTTTTTCCTTAGGGAAAGAAATATCTGCTTCACCAAGTTTTGTAATACCACATGCTTGCATGAGTTTCCGTGCAGCTTCGTAACTTTCCGGGTGAATGGATGTTTGATCAAGCGGTTCATCCCCATCTGTGATACGCAAGAAACCTGCACACTGTGTAAATGCCTTTGGACCTAACTTCTTAACCTTAAGCAATTGTTTACGATTCGTAAAGCGTCCATTTTCATTTCGATAGTTCACGATTTCTTGGGCTGTACCACTATTTAAACCAGAGATATGTGTGAGTAACTCTAGGGAAGCAGTGTTTAAATCTGCACCAGTACGGTTTACTGACTTCAATACAACTTCATCCAGTCTTTCTGCTAATGCCTTCTGTGGTAGGTCATGTTGGTACTGACCTACACCGATTGATTGTGGATCAATCTTAATTAACTCCGCAAGTGGGTCAAGTAAACGTCTTCCAATCGATACTGCAGAACGTTCTTCAACTTCAATATCTGGGAATTCCTTACGTGCAGCTTCCTGTGCTGACCATACAGAAGCACCTGCCTCTGATACGATTGCATAGGAAACATCTAACTTCTGTTCATGGATAAGTTCAGCGACTAACTTCTCACTTTCACGGGATGCAGTACCATTACCAATTGCGATGATCTGTACATGATACTTTTGGATAAGTGCTAATAACTTCTTCTTAGAAGTTTCAATATCTTCACCCTTCTTTGAGAATGGGAAAATCTTACTAACAGTTAACATCTTACCTGTTTCATCAATGACAGCTAACTTACAACCATTGAAGAAACCAGGGTCAAATCCTAATACAATTCTTCCCTTTAATGGAGCCTGTAAGAGTAACTTCTCTAAGTTCATAGAGAAGATTTCAATGGACTTATTCTGTGCTCTTTCACTTAATTCAGAGCGAATTTCACGTTCGATAGATGGGAATAATAGACGATCACAACCATCTACTACCGCTTCATATAAAGCATCTTCAACAATTGTTGTTTGACCCTTGAGAAGTGTCTTTAATGCATTCATCTTTAACTGTTCGTCATCGAAGACAAAGGAAACTGTAATAACCTTTTCTTTCTCGGCACGATCAATTGCCATAATACGGTGGTCAGCGAGTTGAGAAATCTTTTCACTACGATCGTAGTACATCTCATAGACTTTATTTTCATCAACAGCATCCTTCTTTAACTTTGTCTGAAGAACACCTGCCTGCATGATTGTATCCTTAAATGCCCAACGTTGCTTTGCGTTATCACTGACAACTTCAGCGATAATATCTTTCGCACCCTGAATCGCATCCGCAACGGAAGTCACTGTCTCTGATAAGTACTTCTCTGCCTCAGCTTCTAAGGAACCTTCGGTAGGTAGCGCAAGCATCCAATCCGCAAGTGGTTGTAAACCATTCTTGATCGCTGTTGTGGCACGCGTCTTCTTCTTTTGTGCGTATGGACGGTAGATATCTTCTACCTGTGATAGTTTTGTACATTCGATAACAGACTGCTTAATTTCCTCTGTTAACTTACCCTGTTCTTCAATTAGCTTCAGGACATTCTCTTTTCTTTCTGCTAATTTTTGTTGATATTCGTATTGTTTCTGGATATAGAAAATCTGTTCTTCATCTAAACCCTTTGTGGCTTCCTTACGGTAGCGGGCAATAAATGGAACTGTATTTCCCTCCGCTAATAAAGATAGTGTATTTTCGACCTGACTGAGTTGAACCTTTAACTCCGCCGCAATCGCCTGAATGATATTTTCGTTCATGATGTGACTCCCTTCATCCCTACTATCTTATCACTGATTCACTTTATTTTAAAACTCTAGCAAAGAAACCAATTTGAGCGTTCTTTCATTTTAGATAAAAGTGAATAAATGTCTGAATCACGTATTGACTTGTGGTCAAATTTTGAGTACGATTATGTTATGGATAAGACTATTATCCGTCACCCATAAGGAGGGGATATTAAAATGGAAATCATTATTATTCCAGCTATTTTCTTTATCTTAGCTATCGCACTTGCAGTATCATGTGCAAACATCGTTCCACAGGAAAACGCATATGTTATCGAACGTTTCGGTAGATATCGTACAACTTGGGATGCAGGTATTCACTTCAAATTCCCATTTGTAGATCATGTTCGTCGTAGAGTTCTTCTAAAGGAACAGGTAGCTGACTTCGCACCACAGCCTGTTATCACAAAGGATAACGTAACAATGCAGATTGACTCCGTTGTATACTTCAAGGTTATGAACCCACATGATTATGCATACGGTGTAGAAAATCCAATCATGGCGATGGAAAATCTAACTGCTACTACATTACGTAATATCATTGGTGATATGGAGTTAGACCAAACATTAACATCTCGTGAAGTAATTAACTCACAAATGTTACAGATAATCGACTTCGCAACAGACCCATGGGGAATCAAGGTTACTCGTGTTGAGTTAAAGAACATTCAACCACCAACAGCGATTCGTGAATCCATGGAAAAGCAGATGAAGGCTGAACGTGAAAAGCGTGCTGCTATCTTAACTGCAGAAGGTCAAAAACAAGCAATGATCCTTGAAGCAGAAGGTAAGAAAGAATCTGCTGTGTTAAACGCTGAAGCTGAAAAGCAAGCTACAATCTTAGCTGCTGAAGCTATTTGCGAAAAGGAAATTAAAGAAGCTGAAGGTCGTGCTGAAGCAATCCGTGCTATCCAAGAAGCTACTGCCGATGGTATCCGTGCTATTAAAGAAGCAGGTGCTGATGATACAGTCATTCGCTTAAAGAGCTTAGAAGCTTTCGCTGCTGCTGCAGATGGTAAAGCAACTAAGATTATCATCCCTTCAGAGATTCAAAGTCTTGCTGGTCTTGCAAAAGGAATTACAGAAAGTGTTAAAGAGTAACTATTATGTCAGATAGTTTCTTCCCTTTAATTCTTCTGATGGTTGTCACATCTGCTCTCTTAATTGGGTTTTCCAATAAGTTACAACAGGCAAATAACCAACAGAGAAAAACTTTCAACAATGACTATATTCCACCTAAGTCACCACTAGATGTTCCAGTACGCACAGTACCACGTCACGTTCCAAGTATCATGGAGCCAAATCACACAGATGATATCAATGGTAAAAACATTGTTCATCGTGAGACACCAGAAAAAGGATATGTTGTTTTAAATGGTATAAAGCGTAGAATTCACGAGTGCAAAGAATTATAAAAATATTAAAGCTAGTATGCATGCATACTAGCTTCTTTTTATTGTAAAAATGGAATATATTTTAGCAGTGCTTTTGCGATACCATCATGATTATTATCATCTGTAATTTCATCAGCGATTGCTTTTACTTCCTCTTGTGCATTTGCCATCGCAACTCCAACACCTGCAAACTGCAACATTGTAATATCATTACCAGCATCGCCAAATGCGATACAGTCTTTGGCTTCAATTCCGAGTTTGGATAATGCACTCTGCAGCGCTGCACCTTTATCAATTCCTTGAGATGTCATCTCATAGAAGAAGTTTGCACTAAACATCATAGAAAGCTTTCCTTCAAACGGTGCAGAGATAGCCTTATAATTTTCACGTAAATATTCAGGCTCTCCAACCACCAAAATTTTATTGAGTGGAAAGTCTACATAACTCGCAAGATCACTAACCTCTTTGAGCAAATAGTGATTCATACGTGCTTCATATTGAAATCCATTAAATGTACGTCCTCTATCAGTAATCATACAATTATATACATCCTCAACCACCATATACTCATTTTCTACAATAATAGGATGTACATCAAATTGTTTTAAATGTTGAAGTGTCTTTGTGACCAACTCCTGCTCCATTATTGTATTCACTAGCACTTCCCCTGTTTGACAATCAATTACCTTTGCGCCATTAAAACAGAGAAATAATCCGTGATGCTTATCCATTTCTAGCATCTTGCCATACTGTTCAATTCCCTTTGCAGGACGACCACTCGCAATAACTAAGCGGATGCTCTGCTCTTGTGCTTTCATTAATACTCTTTTTGTTTCAGGAGTTATTTCCTTTTTGTCATTTGTTAATGTACCATCAATATCTAATAAAATCGCCTTCATCATTAACCTCCTTTAACGTATTTCAGGAAATCCTTTTGTCACAAAATAAATCCACACCAACATCATTATTGGAACCCCAATCTGAAACTTTAAATGCTTTGTTTTATGACGGAAGATACGCATGCCTAAATATGCTCCATAGGCTCCCCCAATTGCAGCAACCCCTAGTAATGTCTTCTCAGGAATTCTCCACATGTTGTTCATCGCCCGATATTTATCTAAACCATATAAGCCAAACGCAATGACATTGATCACTGCTAAATATGCTAAAACTGCTAATGACATCTATATACCTCTTACTTTTCGTATGGTTATCATATAGTATCCATCCATAAATTAGAAGTAATTTTTTTATGAATACCACATTGAAGTGTTATGATTAACACAACAATAGATTGGAGATTAACAATATGCCATGTACAACATTACTCGTCGGTAAGAAAGCTAGTTATGACGGCTCTACTTTAGTAGCACGTAACGAAGATTCCGGCGCTGGCGAATTTACTGCCAAGAAGTTTATTGTCGTTCATCCTAGTGATCAACCGGCAGTATATCGCTCTGTTTTATCACACGTAGAGATTCCACTCCCAAATAACCCAATGCGTTATACCTGTATGCCAGACGCATTAAATGATAAAGGCATCTGGGGTGCTGCAGGCGTCAATGCATTAAATGTATCTATGACAGCGACTGAGACAATTACTTCAAACGAAAGAGTTCTCGGTGCAGATCCTCTTGTAAAATACATTCCTGCAAAAGGCAAAGAAGGCGATGCAGACTATGTTCCAGAGGTCGTTGGTGGTATTGGGGAAGAAGATATTGTTACACTTGTACTCCCTTATATCAAGAGTGCTCGTGAAGGTGTTCTTCGTCTTGGCGAAATCTTAGAGAAGTATGGTACCTATGAAATGAATGGTATTGCCTTCCAAGATATCGATGAAATCTGGTGGTTAGAGACAATCGGTGGTCATCACTGGATTGCAAAGCGTGTCAAAGATGATGAATACGTTGTAATGCCAAACCAGTTAGGTATCGATAGTTTTGATTTAAAGGATGCCTTCGGCAAGCAAAAAGAACACCTATGTTCAAGTGATCTTGTGGAATTTATTGAGAAGAATCATCTCAACCTAAATCAGGATAAACATTTTAATCCTAGATATGCTTTTGGTTCACACTCGGATGCAGACCATGTATACAACACACCACGTGCTTGGATTATCGGTAGATACTTTAATCCAACAACCTATCGTTGGGAGGGACCTAAAGCGGACTATCGCCCTGATTCCGATAATATTCCTTGGAGCTTCGTGCCAGAACAAAAGATTACTGTAGAAGATGTAAAGTATGTCTTGTCTCATCACTATCAAGGCACACCATATGATCCATATGGAAAACATGGTGATTCCTCACTCCGTGGCTGCTTTAGACCAATCGGTATCAACCGTAACAACTTCCTATCCTGCGTACAGATTCGTCCATACGCACCGGAAGAAATTCGCTCTATTGAATGGATTGCCTTCGGTTCAAATACATTTAATGCGTTTGTGCCATTCTATGTAAACATCGATGAAACACCTATCTATACAGCAAATACAGATAAAACTGTATCAACAGATAACTTCTACTGGTCTAACCGTATTATCGGTGCTCTTGCGGATGCACATTTCAGTAATACAACTTCCGCAATCGACCGTTACCAAAATGCAGTACAAACAAAAGGTCATCAACTCATCAACAAGTACGACTCTTTATTCACAAAAGATGTAGACCCTGTCACATTCTGCCAAACAGCGAACCAAGAAATCGCAGATATGGCAAAACAATATACAGATGACCTCTTAAATAAAGTTCTCTATACCGCAAGCATGGGTATGAAGAACAGCTTCTCAAGATCAGATGCTTAACCATTAAAAAGGCTCGTAACACACGAGCCTTTTATCGTTTTATACACACATATATATTCTATGCATGCATATTGAGATTATTGTTTCGAGAATAATACTTCCTTACAAACCTTAAAGAAGTTTGGCTTATTACCATAGTTCAATGTTCCCCAACGATAAATACGGATAGATAATCTTGCGAATAAGTAAATAAATACAATTGTCAATAACGTTGATCCAATGACTTCATATGCCGCAACTGTTGTGATTGCATTTCTGATTGGCATTACCATGACAGAGAAGAATGGAATCCATGAGGCAATCTTTACCACAATCGACTCTCCACCCTGTAAAGCAGACATCGCAATCATATAACTAGCAATAAACAGGAACATGACTGGACTTATCGCATTGTTTACATCTTCCATTCTGGATACGACAGAACCTAAAGCCGCAAAGATAAACATATACAATAATAGACCGAGAACGAAATAGAAGATATACATACCTAACATCGATAGATCAAACATCGATTTTGCAATCAAGAGAGCCATCTTTGGATACATTCCCTTGAAGATAAAATAGGAAACAAGCCCAGAAGTAAAGATGATGCCACATTGAATTACCGATGCGCATGTTACTGCTAGAACTTTACCAATAATAAGGTTCTTTGGATCAGTTGTTGTAATGAGCAGTTCCATTGTTCGACTGTCTTTTTCTCTTGCGACAGCTGTAGCGACGATAGAACCAAACATCAAGATTACAGAATATAATGTAATGACATACACAAACGCAAGTAGATACTGTGTTGATGTATCACGGCCTAACACCTCTTCTTCCGCATTAATCTTTACATTCGTTAATGCCTGATACTCAGCGGTACTAATACCCTTCTCATTAAACTTTTGTGTGATGATGTGATCTTTTAAAACTTCATTTAAAGGATCACCCATTCCACCTAAGAATCCTTTATCGTGGAAATATGTCTTATAGTGATCGTAATCATAGATTGCATATCCCTTCGATTCTTTACCACTCTTTACCGCTTCTTTTAACGCTTCTTCCGAAGGATAAAGACTGGATTCATCAATGTTTAATGTCTTTGCGATATCTTCATTCGATACAAAGTATCCACCAGGAATGCTGTCATTGAGATAGGAAGCACCCTCAGAACTATCAAACTCAGTTGGCTTGTTAAAATAGTTGATGATTGCTGGAGCAGCACCACCACCGAAAGCGACAATTGCGAGTATTATCGTCGAGACGATAACTGCCTTCTTCTTTATTTGTTGGAAGAATTCAAATTCAAATACAGTTCTAAAGTTACGCATTTGTCTCACCTCCTACCTTATTTACAAAGATATCTTGTAGACTAGGACGATATTGTCCAAAGGACACGACTTCATGTACGTGATTTAATAATTCCTGTAAAATTTCATTCGAAGTATAGTCGGTATTCTTTGTAATCAGATATTCCCCATCCACAAGCTGAAACTCTAAGCCAAATTTATTTTGTAAAATATCCTCTACAACTGTAGAATCCTCAGGATTTACACGAAGTACCAACTTATCTTGTCCCTCTTTTTTCTTAATTTCTTCCAAGTCACCAGTGATAATAATATTACCATGGTCAATTAATGTAATCTCATCACACATCTCTTCAACATATGCCATCTGGTGTGAGGAGAAGATAACAAGTTTACCCTTCGCAACCGCTTCTTTGATCGCATCCTTAAAGATTTGCGCATTGACTGGATCCAAGCCCGAGAATGGTTCATCAAGAATAATAATTGCTGGATCATTAATAAATGCTTGTGCAATCTGAATCTTTTGTTGATTACCTTTGGATAATGTTTCTAACTTTTTATTTGTATATTCTTTTAATCCAAAGTAATCAATCCAGTACTCTGCTTCTTCAGCAGCCTTTTTATTATCTGCCCCTTTTAATTTCGCAAAGTACGCCAATTGATCTTTTAGAGATACTTTTGCATACATACCACGTTCTTCTGGCAGATAACCAATATGGTTTTGATTTACATCAAATGGTTTACCATCTAACAAAAATTCACCTTCTGTTTGTTTGAATACATTCATCAAACAACGGAATGTAGTCGTCTTACCAGCACCGTTTCGTCCAAGGAATCCCATTGCCTTACCACTTTGTACAGTAAAGCTGATTCCATGGAGGATTTCCGTCTTGTCAAAGGTCTTCTTAATTCCCTTTACTTCTAATATCATAATTACCCCTTTCATTTCCAAGGAAATACAATTGTTAAAACGAGAGCACTCATACAATTTCTATACAAGCGCTACTTCATGATTCGATTATATGATTTATTTGACCAAAGGTCAATATATATTATACAAAATCCTTTATTTGTCGTTGTTTCAAGATTCCTGATCCTAAATGAATACAATTTCCATCTAATAGATAGTTCTTGATGCTACGTTGTAGAGATGTTTTTTCCGCTAAATCACGATAATCACATTCCTTTGTTTGATATACAAAATCAAAGATATCTCTAATACAGTCATACCCTTTAGAAACATCAAATAATTCATAGAACTGATAAATATTCGAATTCTTTGAAACAAGTTGATGAATCTCAGGACTTAAAAGCCAAGAATCACAAACATATTGCGGCTCTTCAATCTCGAAATACCGTTTGATTATATCTTTAGAACATGCAATTGAATGTATCACTTTCGAAACTTCAAGCTTCTCATCAGCCGGAATATGAATTCGAATGGTATGTACATCTACATATTCGTACTGCAATCGTCCAACTTCCACAAGACGCACATTGATAAAGTAAGTTCCCCAAATCATCTGTGATATACGTATCGATTTTAATTTTCTTTGAACGATATCCTTTGTCAGTACTTCCTTCATCCTCGTCTTGTGGATAGATTGTTGTACCTCATCAAACTGATGCTTTTCCATATTCCTTTGGTGTAGTTGACACCCACATAGTAACGCAACACTTGTCACAAAAGGATGGACTGGCTGATGAAATAATTCTTCAGTGCTTTCAATTGACCAAAGTTGATTGATCTTCTGCGTTTTATCAACATATAAAACATCTAGAAGTTCTTCAAACTTTTGCATTAAGCCATTGTCAGTTTTAATAGTTTTCATGCATGCATAACATTGGTTTCGATACCAATCATCATTGACACCATAATACGATAAGGCATTATCTATGATTTCTTTATTCATATAGTTCCACAATCTTTAATAAATCATCTACGACAACTGTATCTTCATAGCGTGGTGTTACTGGAGTATCTTCATCCAAGAATAGGATACATTTAATTCCAGCTTTCATTCCTGCTTCTTCATCTAAACGACGATCACCAACGTATGTGCAATACTCTGGATTTAACTTAAATTTATCTAAAAGATAACGAATTCCTTCCGGATCCGGTTTTTTCGCAAAGCCATCATCACCAGTAATTGTATAACTTATATACTCCGCAATCCCTAAATCCTCCAAAACTTGTTTTGCGGTGTGGTCTTTATGTGTGTATACATAATTTCTAACACCCTTACGTTTTAATAACTGCAGCGTTTGTTTGGCGTTTTTAATTAACTTTACTTTATCATTACCTGCATCCTGTAAAGTTGTGTAATACTGATACACCATTTCAAACTGTAATCCTTCTTTCTCTGCAAATCCACGAATAAATTGATGTACAGAATGAAGTATGACATATTTGCGGAGGTATTCGCGGTCATATGTATGACCGTAATGCGTCATTGTTTCCTGTAAACTATCTAGAATTACATCGTAGGAATCTAATAATGTCCCATCCAAATCCCATATACATGCATGGATTGGTTTGATTGGTAGCCTTGTGTATACCTCTTCTTCATCATCATGGTGGATATATGCCCCATTTGCCAGTTGAACATGTAGAGAGGCTGGATTATCTTTGTGAGAAGCCATATAAATTTCATCCTCACGAATCACATCTTTTGCGATATCCAATAATAGTGCTAATCCCTTTTTTGCATAGCCTTGGTTTCGATACGTTGGTAAAATACCATAACCGATATGACCAGATCCATTTCTCAAATTTTCATTGAGATAATGTCTTAACTTATATACACCAACAATATGACTATCTTCCCACAGAAAATAATATGTTTGTGGTACATATCCAGGTTTTAAACTGATACCATTTGCGGTATCAATTAGTTTTGGCATTGTTTCATGCATGAATGTTTCTTTGTCTATCCCATAGTATGGATTCATAAAGCCATTTTCATCTGCCGGTAATTCTTTTAAAACTTGATATATAGCATCCGCATCTTGCCAGTTTAATTCTCTTATTTCTAACATACTTACTCCTCATTGATTACTTTCGCAACTGACCCATGGCTTCCATGTAAATCTTTCGTTACGATAATTCCTTTGTGAATACGCTCCTTTAACTCTTTGACGTGTGAAATAATACCTACTAGTCGATTTTTCCCAGACAAGTTCATCAGAGTCTGTATTGCGTTATTGAGTGAATCTTGGTCTAATGTACCAAAGCCTTCATCAATAAACATTGTATCAATTTGAATACCACCTGCTTGAGATTGTATTTCATCCGACATTCCTAACGCCAAGGCAAGAGATGCGATAAAGGACTCCCCTCCAGATAAAGAACTTACTGGGCGAATTGAGCCATTGCTGAAGTCGATTACGTCTAAATCTAGTGCTTCATGGCTTCTCTTATCTTTCGTACCTGCACTACGTACAAGTTGGTATTGTTGATTAGACATCGATAAATAACGCTCATTTGCCTTATGAATCATACGGTCAAGATACGCAATCTGTACATATTCCTGTAATGTAATCTTCTCTTTGCTAGAGCGACCATTCCCCATCGCAACATCAGCCAGTTCTTTCAAACTATGATAGCGAGATAGTTTTGTTTGATAGCCATCACTTTCAGACTTAACTTTCTTCTTTGTGTCTTGGGCATCACTTTCATACATTTGTGTATCATGAATACACTTGAGTATCTCTTCTTGTTGTACTTGTAGGTTTTCAATTTCAGTTTGAAGAATCTTAAGTTGGTTCTGCTGATTTGGAATCTCACCAATGGATGATGATACCTTCCCCTTTAACATATCAATCTGCGCATTTACATAAACTAACTCATCCATCGCTAGTTTACTTTCACTCTCAAGTCGATTGATTTGTTGTTGGTATTCTAAGATTTGTTTTGTAATCATTGCTATACGATTCTTCGCTTCTGTTTCAGAAGAACACTTCAACTTCGTAGTAATTTCCTGTATTTGTTTTTGTAACTGCTCATATTCTACGGATAGTTTTGCCTGTGTTATTTCATTTTGATTCACTTCTTCAGATATCGCAGTGAATTTCTGTTGCAGTTGTGGAATCATCTTTTGCAATTCTTGATAGCGTTTTGACTGCTGTTGAAGTTGCTTGATACGAGTTGAAATTTCTTTTTGTTCTTTCTGCAGTTGTACTGTATGTTCGTCGATAAACAGTTTTACATCTTCAAATTGAACTGCTTCTTCTGTAACAGACTTTAATACTAGTTCCAACTCATTCTGTAAAGCATTCATCTTTAGGTTTGCATCCACACATGCTTTACTAGTTATCTGATATTCTTTTTCTGCTTGATCTACTTTCTTTTTATATTGGTTAATTTCTTCTTCCGTCACAAGCTTATCACTATGGCTAGCAGGACGGGGATGTTCTAAAGATCCACATACAGGACATGGTTCACCCTTCATTAATCTTGAAGCTAATAACCCTGCCTGATTTGCAAAATAGGATATTTGTGCATCATCATATTGCTTTTGAAGCATTACTTTTCTATCTGTACTTTCTTGGAGTAACTGGGTTTTCTGTTTCAAAGTATTGACTGCATTTTGATAATTACTTTGAATCATGCTTGCATGATGAAAAGCAGAAATTTTCTTTTCTATCTCTTCTTCTTTTAAAATAATTTTATTCAAAGATAATTCACTATCTGTTAATGTGTTTACTTCCTTCTGCTTGAAAGCGATATCTTCACCCAACTGCTTCTTAAAGTTTGTTTTGGTTTCTAAATCTTTTGAAATAATAGAAACCTGTTTTCTAATCTCCGCAAGTTTTGTACTGAGTTTTGTTAAACTCGCATATTCAGGTAGTTCATGTTCAATTTGTGCTTGTTCCTTCTTTAACGCATCGATTTGAATATGATATTTTTCTCCATCCGTCTTTACTCTTTCTGCGTAAAGATTTGCCTTCTCTTCTTTTACCGGCTTTTCTTTTAATAGTTTTTCAAGTGATAGAAGATCTTGTAATAGTTTTGTTTTCTCTGTTTCTTCTTTGCGTGATTTCTGAAGTTGGTTTTGAACTTGTGCTTTTTGTTTCAGTAGTTTTTCTGTACTTTCTTTAGAACTAGCGATAATCTCATCCAATAAATCATATACTGGTTGAATATCATCCATCGCAAATGTTTCTAAAGTTTGCACATATTGTTCTTGTAAATTCTCTGGCACACGCACATCACTGATAATCTGCTGTAAACGTAATTTTGCGTCATTTAGTGCAAGGTAACTTTCCTTTGCCATTTGATTTAAACGGTCCATCAGAACAGAGTACTTACTTGTCATAAATACTTTTTCAAATAGTTTCCCGCGTTCTTTTGTGTCCGCATTTAAAATTTCAAGGAAACTCCCTTGTGCTATCATTGCAATCTGACGAAATTGATCTCTCTTCATGCCGAGTAATTGTTCAACTTGTTTGGTAACTTCTGTTGGTTTTACAATATGGTCTCCGTTTGGCATGATAAGATATGCATCTGTTGCTTTACTACGCTGTTTTACTTCACCATTTTTCTGTACATGCGTATATGCATATTCAGGTCGTCGATAGATATGATATTTCTCATCATGATAGATAAAATCCAATTCGACGTAGGTTTCTATCTCTTCTTTTGCGTATTCACTACGTAAGGTCTTTACATCGCGAATATCTCCACTTGGCTTTCCAAATAAAGCGAATGTAATCGCATCAAAAATGGTTGTCTTACCTGCACCAGTATCCCCAGTAATCAAATAAACCCCATTTTCACCTAACTTTGAAAGATCAAGCTCAATCTTGGAGGCGTATGGTCCAAAGGCGGAGAGTACTAATTTAATTGGTCTCATTCTTCATCCCCCTCTTTCCAAATTTTCGTCACAAGTTCATCTAATATCTTCTCTTGTGTATCATCAAGCCCATGACCTGTATATTGTGCAAAGAAATCTCCAAAGATTTCTTGTGGTGTTTGGCTTTTTTGTTTTGTATAGCTTATACCTTGTTCACTTTGTTCATATGCTGAATTTGGATATGAAATTCCAAGAATATTCGGATAACGTAAACGCAGTGTATTCATCGCATCAAATACCATGCGTTCATCTTGCAGCTGGAAGTATACGTAATCATCATTCTTCGTATTCTTTCTTTGTAGAATATTCGCAAAAGTATCTTTCACGACAACTACATCATGTAGAGGTTTTAAATCAACCGTGTAAACTGTTGTATTCCCCTTTTCTTTCATATCGATGATAGTAACTGACTTTGTTGTATTCGCTTCACCAATCGAATATTTCAGAGGTGTACCACAATAGCGCATTGTATCTCGCAAGATTGTCTGTGAACGATGGATATGACCTAATGCGACATAATCAAAATCCTGAAATACATTTCCATCCACATTATCTGTACCACCAACACTTACCTCTGAACCTTGTTCATCGGTTACAGTGCCTGTAATAAATTGGTGCGATAAGATTACATTACGCTCCTGTTGATTGAGCTCAACTGTTTGTAATGCATGTTTTACCGCTGCCGTATATCCTTCTACAGCCTCAGTCTCATCTAAATATTGATTTACATAGATTGGCCGTATATATGGAAGACTGAAGAAATGAATTGGTCCATATTTATCTTCAATGGTAGTGCATGCAAGCTTACCTGTATATTTTCCAGTAATATGAATGTCAGAATCCGCAAATATCTCAGCCCCATATGAAAGTCTTGTGCCATTATCGTGGTTTCCAGCAATCATGATGACATGGATTTCTAAGTTCTTTAACTCCAACAAAAACATGCTTAAAAGAGCGACTGCTTCTGAACTAGGATTACCTGTATCGTAGATATCACCAGCCAGCAATACTGTAGTTACATTTTCTTGTTTTAGAATGTCAATGATTTGTCGCAAAATGTACTTTTGATCTTCGATTAGCGAATATTCCTTGAGCCTTTTCCCTAAATGAAGGTCTGATAAATGTGCAATTTTCATATGATTCACTTCTTTCTTAGATGTGTGCTGTTTGATTCTGTGCAAGTCTAAAGAGAATCGCAATAATCCATGTGTAATTCGTAATTGAATTTGGTACATAATACTCTAGCAACAAAATACATGCATGTAGTTCTTTGGCATTTTCAGAGAAGATACCATATCCCTTTTGGTATTTTAAAAACGTCATAACTTCTTTATAGTCTTCCTGAATACGATCAAGTGAAACGCCTAGATTCGCTAAAATCGCATGCAATACAAAATAGTAATAGTTTACTGCACGATCAAAACTACTACTAGACGATTGAATAAATTCCATTGTTCGTCTTACTTTTGTAGTCGCTGTCCCTTCACACAAAGCCAAGATATAAGATAATAATCTTGCGTAGTCATTATCAAGTCGATATTCATGAATTAACAAGTCATCCATAATAACTAGCTCATCAACCACATCATCCTTTAGATTTGGTGATAGTGCTAGAAGTCCTGCGTATACAACATCGGTATCATTCGTCAAAAAGCGATGTAAATCTTTCATCTGATTATAAATGGAAAGAGCCTTATAATAAATGCTCTTATAATCAAGTCCTGGCAAACTCGCCGCAGTAAATGATAATAAACCAAGCCCACTATTATCTGAAAAACTGCGGTTAAATTGTTCCTCAAATGCCTTGGCATGAGAAATAAATTCATCCGGCTCGATATCAGTTGCCGCAATCATCGCAGCATATATTTTTGGCATATAAACACGATAAGGCGATGTAAATGAGAATGACTTACTAATAACTCGTTCGCAAATTTTGATAGCCTCATAGTTGATATCTTTTTCAAAGTGAGAATAAATATAGGCTATTACCACATTTTCCTGCTCTAGCGAGAAGATATTATTACGACTTAGTTCATTTTTATCATCTACGAATTTTGTACATTTTTCTAATAATAGCTCATTCATTTCATTTACCTCTTCTAACCAATATTATATGCAGAATATAACTTTCCCTCAATCAAAGTCATAAAAACAAGTCCTCCAACGGACTTGTTTATCGTGAACTACGTTGGGCAAGTGCTCTAATTAATGCAATCGTATAAAGAATTGCATTTGTCAGTGTATAAATAGATGTATTATTTCCAACGTAGTAGCTTAATAAAATCATACATGCATGTAAGGATCTTTCCGGTTTAGAAAACCAACCATACTGTCTACTCTTTTTTAAATACTCCATCACATCATCATAATCTTTTTGAATTGTATCAAGCGGAATAGAAAGATTTGCGACTACCGCATGAAGGACATAGTAAATATACCCTATGCGACGATTCCATTTACTTGTACAAGATTCAATGAATTCCATCGCATTCTGAACTTTCTGCGTTGCAGTACCGTCACAGAAGGCAAGGGCATAGGAAAGTCTTCTTGAAAAATCCTTAGATAGTCTATATTCATTTACAAGCAGATCATCCATAATAACTAGCTCATCCACAACATCTTCCTTAACATTTGAAGACATCGCTAGAATTCCTGCATACACCACGTCCAGGTCATTTGTTAAGGATCGTTGTAAATCCTTCATCTGGTTATAGATTGCAAGTGCCCTATAATAGATGGTTTGATATTCTACCTGCGGTCTTTCCGCAGCACTAAAACATAGTACCGCAAGTCCTATCGTATCCTTAAATGTTCGATTGAAGAGTTCTTCAAAACTCATTACACGATTGACTACGATATCCGGTTCAATATTAGACACATCCATCATCGCCGCATATACCTTCGTTAAAAAACGGTATTGAAATGAGCTAAACGGAAATGAATGCTGAATGACATCTTCACAGTGTTCCAACGTTTCAAAATTGATCTCTCTTTCGTTAGACATGTAAATAAATGCAATATCCGCAATCCCTTCAGGGCTATATAGGAAATATTTACGGCGTAACGCCTTTCGATTATCCAGGAATGTATTACATTTTTCTAATAAAAAATCATCCATCAAATCCACCTCTTATTTAAATATTGTATGTATAAATAACTTTTCATGCAATCCATAAAAAAACAAGCCCCCACTACCGAAGACTTGTTCATCGTAATTCTAATTAACGAAGTGAGAATATACCTTCTCCTTCATCTTCTAAAGTGAGGGAGAAGAAATGTGACATCGCCTCTACAAGATACTCTGTATCTTTTGCGCCTGCTGTTTCATAAGATGAATGCATCGCAAGTTGTGCAAGTCCAATATCTACTGTATTCAATGACACATGGGCATTTGAAATATTACCCAATGTTGAACCACCTGCCATATCAGAGCGATTTGTGAATGTCTGTACAGGAACATTCACAGCTGCACATACTTCTTTAAATACTGCCGCAGATACCGCATCTGTTGTGTACTTCTGATTTGCATTGTACTTGATGACAATACCCTTATTCATCTGTGGTCTGTTGATAGGGTCTGCCTTTTCCACATGATTTGGATGTACCGCATGTGCATTATCCGCAGATACCATAAAGCTAGATGCGATTGCACGTTTAGCCTCTTCTGGATTCTTGCCACAGGATAACGCAATTCTTTCCAATGTATCTTCTAAGAAAGTAGAATCTGCACCTTGTTTTGTGCCTGAACCAACTTCTTCATTGTCAAAGATTGCCACAACAGGAACGCTTTCACTATCGTTTGCGCCTAAGAAGCCATAGAGGCACCCAAATGCGCACTGTAAATCATCTAAGTGACCTGCAGACACAAATTCATTTTGATAGCCCCAAATAGTACCCTTTTCACGTGTATAGAGATATAGGTCATGACTAAGGATATCTTCTACCTTTACACCGATTGATTCAGCCACGACTTCCATAAACTTACCCTTGGCATCTTCAGTACCAAATACTGGTAACATATCTACCTGTGCGTTATAAGTCGCATTTGTATTCGCCTCACGATTCATATGAATCGCAAGATTAGGAATAACTAATAAATCCTTGTCAACACGTACAAGCTTTGTAACAAGTTTTCCATTCTCCTTTACGATGACTCTACCCGCTACAGATAATGGACGATCAAACCATGGCGCACACAACATACCACCATACTTTTCAACGTTTAACTTCACTACCCCATTACCAACGATTTCCGGATTCTCTTTTACTTTAAATGTTGGAGAATCACTGTGTGCTGCCCCAATCATATATCCCTTATAATCTGTTGTAGGGATACGGAAGGCAATGATACTGGATTGGTTTCTCACCGTAAAGTATCTTCCATCTATCTCAAGATTCCAGGAATCCGCCTCGGATAATTCACGATATCCTTGTTTTACTAACACCTTCTTTATCTCATCGATTGCATGAAAACAAGTTGGACTCTTGTGTAGAAAATCTAATAATTTTTCATTGATATCTACCATAAACTCTCCTTATATAAAATTACTTATTTATTATAGACGAAAACCACCGTAATTGGTGGCTTCTCTATTTAGATTACAAAATTTCCATTTCTAAATACTGGCACAACCGTACCATCTTGTTGGATACCATCAATATTCATTTCTTTCGTACCAAACATAAAGTCTTCATGTTGAGATGATTCATTTGCGCCTGCAGCCTTAAGTTCTTCTTCACTCATATGCGCACCACCCTTTACGTTTTCAGGATATGGCATACCCAACGCTAAATGACACGCAGCGTTTTCATCAAACAATGTATTGAAGAATAGAATATTTGAATTTGAGATTGGAGAATCATATGGAACTAGGGCAACCTCACCTAAGTATCTAGAACCTTCATCAAAGTCCAATAAACTCTTGAGTGTTTCCTCTTCTTGTTTTGCGCCAAAGTCAACAACCTTACCATTTTCAAAACGGAACCAGAAACCATCAATCACCTTACCACTGTAACTTAAAGGCTTTGATGCGTATACGATACCATTTACACCTGTTTTCTTAGGCATTGTGAAACATTCTTCGGTTGGAATATTTGGATCGAAATAAACACCCTTCGGTGTCTTATCTCCACCACCAATCCATACATGGTTATCCACAAGTTCTACTGTTAAATCCGTTCCTAGTTCACTTGTAAAATGCAACTGCTTGAAATTT
Organism: uncultured Solobacterium sp.; assembly: GCA_963525775.1. GTDB lineage: Bacteria > Bacillota_I > Bacilli_A > Erysipelotrichales > Erysipelotrichaceae > Bulleidia. Next base: position 43,317 of record CAURLC010000016.1, read on the forward strand.
AATTCTGTTAACTTGCGTGCATGTTCTACAAGATCACCATCATGAATGCGCCAATTTTCAAGTGGATCACTATCCTCTGTTACACGGCTTGTCATAAAGATTGCGTCTTCTAACTTCTCAAAAGCTTCTTCCTCGGAAAGATGAGGGAATACAACCTTTGCCCATTCTACAGAAGGAATTCCTATTACACACCATTGTCCTTCGTTATTCATTGTGTACTTACGTAAGTCTTTCATCTTCTTACTGTACGCCATCTGATATGCACGAACCTTAGACTGGTCTACATCCTTTAAAGCACCTGGCATATCAGAATGAATGCGTAAATAACACGCACCCAAATCATGTTCACGCTTTACCATGTCATATTTCCAATCTGGAATATCAGTTAATGTCTCTTCACTTTGATATGTGTAAGTTAGTTTTGCTAATTCCGTATCCGTCCAACTCATAATGACTTCTCTAGCACCTACGGCATATGCTTCTTTCGCAACCATGCGTACAAACTCATAGTCACGAACAGATGCAGTAATTACTAGTGGTTGATTTGGCTGTACATTAACACCACGTACAACTGCTAATTTCGCTAACTTTTGATACATTGATTTACTTGCACTCATAAGATCCTCCTATTTTTTAAATAATTCGTCATAACCCGGAACTTCTTGAATATGACGCATAAAATCTTTGGTAATAATGAATGACTTTGGTCCAAATGGATTGATTACAATAGAGTCATATTTCGCAGGTATTAAGTGAAAACACTCCTTGATGTTACGCACTTCCATTTGGATTTCATCCTCTTCATATATGTTACTATAACGCAATAGCGCATTCCAATCTGTAAATAATACCAATACCGCTTTATCGGGATCAACATTTAGACGAACCGACATGAATCTTTCATCATCGATATTTTCATTTGTGTATTTAATGAGATAAAACTCACTCATACAGATTTCATATACTAGTGTGCCAATATACTCTTGATTCATAAAGAACTTTGCATACTCACGCAAAATTCCACTCAAACCCGGATTTTCTATAATACCTGGATCAGCACTCGCTTGAATACTGCTGATAACACTATACTTCAATAAGAAATCTTTACAGGAATGATTGAGTTTGATTGTTACCATACGATTCTTTGCAGAAGATACTTGTTTATTATCACAGAGTATCTCTACAATCGTTGCACTGACTTCTCCCTTATCACTACAGTGAAGACATATTTCATCATTTACTTTCATCTCACCATAGACAAAACCAGTACAGATTGTATCTTGATCACTTTCGACAACCATCATCGTATAGCGTCTTTCACCATTCAGGATTGCTTTCTTCTCAAATTGTTTTAATTCCTTTTGGTGTTTCATTTTTTTGTACTGCTGTTGTGTAAAGATAACCACCGAAATTCCTAAAGCAATCGTGGTTAAATAGATCTGTGTTAATTCTCTATTGGCATTTGTTTGCGATTGACTTACAACAACGTATGTCATCCCTATTAGACGTGCAATTAATACACCAACAATTCCAAAAAAGAATAGATTTTTTGTCCATGACGAGACTTTGAATCGGAAATAAACCTCATTTCGACAAGTTTTTCGATACATATATTCCGCCATGGCAAACGTTAATATTGCTAGGATTCCCCAAAAAAGCGGAAATAAACCCTGGATAATCATCCATGGAGATATTGTAATCTTCTGAAATATAAAATTCAGATTATGAAAGAAGCCATATAGTCCTACTACATAACCAATCATCGATATTAACATCACTAAAATCAATAGATACTTTTTCATCGACTTCCTCCAATAAAACAAGTTTATCACAATCCCCAACCGAGGCTATCAAAATAACCACAAAAAACCAATAAAAAAGATATCGAAAGAAATGGTCCAAATGCAATACACTTCTTCTTACAAATAGCCATCCACAAAATCGCAAGGAAACATGCAATAGATAACAACATCCATATCTTTTGAAACGAAAGAAATAAACTCATACATGATATAAGTTTTAAATCTCCACCACCAATGCATTCTTTATGGAACAACTTCTGACAGAAAATAGAAATGATACACCCACCAACAAATATGACTAACATACGTATCCATGGATGTAGATTTATACTATTTATCATACATGCATGTATGATAAATAGTATGATGATACCAAAATGTATCTCATCAGGAATCTCCATGATGAGATAGTCAATATAACATACACACCAAAGTAGAGCGAACAAAAGAATCCTTATGATTACATCCCACTTGAAAATATCAATGTTCCAAACAAGGAATATTGATAAAAAACCTGTTAATATCTCCGCAAGGACATATTCTTTTGAAAGCTTTTTGCCACAATAACGACATCTTCCCTTTAACCATATATAACTTAGTATAGGTATTAAATCATACCAATGCAGTACATGATGACATGCATCACAATGACTTCGTAAGGTATACCGTTTTCGAAGATACCCATGACACATGCATAATAAAAAGCTTCCTAAATGGAAGCCAAATATTCCAATCCATATCCGATACATTTTATCACCCCATAAAATATACAGATATCATTTCTACTTTCCTTATAATTTCTCAAGAATCTTATCTTTGTTAAATAAGATAACCACAACAGAAATTACTTGAATCGCCACTGCAAGTGCAGATACGACATAGTTTCCTTCTGCTAAGAAGTGCCCCGAGATACAGCTTAATAAAATCTGTATCCAACTAGAGCACAATATCGCTAGAGAGAAATCTTTCAAACTTATTTTAGCATGTGCAGCTACATAAGGAATGATACCATTTGGTATCCCCGGTAACATACATGATACAGCCACAACAAAGATTGGTTTTCCCTCATTGATTTTCTTCATTAACCAGTTTTCTTTTGGTGTTTTATTCATCGCAATGCGGATAGACTTACCCACACCACGAAGTATCGCAAATACCAAGACATTACCAGCAGTAAAACCAAGCCAGCATAGTAGGAAAGCTCTCCACCAACCAAATAGGAAGGCACCCGCAAACTGGATAATGACACCCGGTAAAATAACACTGACTACCTGGAGCACACTAATCATAAAAAGTGCAATATAGGCACCATAATGACCCTGTCCTTGGATATATTCTGCTAGATCTGACTGATTTCCAGACTGTAATATCTGCCATACCTCTTGAACCACTGGCCCAAAAGCACGGTATACTAACCACCCAATGATTGCAATAATCACCAAGATCAATAGTATAATCGTAGGCTTTCTTAGTCGCTTGATTTTTCTAACCATGTTCCCCCTGTAATGAAATACAATTTAAAACAATAACATATTTTAAAAAACACGCAACTATATTTTCTTTAAATAATCCGACTTAACACTATGTTCCTTCAAGAAGTTTCTCACTTCATCAAACTGGTCTTCCTCAAAAAAAAGCGCAGTTTGAATCTTATTTCTCACAAAATAAATACTATTATCCGAACGTGAAAGCATTACCTGCCCTGCCTTATGGAATTTAATCAGTGAGCCCATCATTACAATCCCTTCATCTGATAGTCCAGATTTCATAAAGTAGTACATCACTCCCAAAACAATTGGAACAATGAATTGTACGATACGGAATACCCCCTCATAACGTACAAAACCAATGATCGCAATCGCAAGAAATAAGACAGGAATCATCCACTTCATCTTATTTCCAACCTTCGTCTCTATCTTTACGGTATTTGAAACCATCAACATTCTCGTAAACGCAACTAACATTACCACATCAAATACATATAAAATCAAATTCTGAATATCCATACGGCCCTCCGTGTTCTTTATTCTATCATAAAAGGTTCTGCACTTGCAGAACCCCATTCATCTACTTCAACCAAACAACAGTCTTACCTTCAGCAGTTGTTTGGACAACATTGGTAATATTAAATCCAGCATCCTGTAGAATCTTTGTCATCTTATCTACCGCAACTTCCCCCGTTGCCTTAACAACAACCTCAGATCCACGGTCCGTATGATATACAGCAATGTTTTCTACATTTGCATTTTCTTGTGCAAATAACTTCGTTACCTGCGCAAATACACCAGGCTTATCATCAATCAACATGACAAATCTTGTACCTTGACGTTTTAAGCCCATCAAGTCAACAAATGTTAAGAAGATATCCTTTTCTGTGATAATACCAACTACATGATTCTCTTCATCCACGACCGGCAATACATTGACCGTATTTTCTAGCATCACTTGCGCAGCTTCTTCTAAGAAAACCATTGGAGAAACCGTATGCACATCACGAATCATGATGTCCTTTGCCTGTGTACGAGATAACAGGTAATTCAATTCATAAATGGATAAGGAAGTTGCGTTCTTTCCAGATGTGTCGTTTACTAGTCCCTCTGTGATCAAACCAATCAGTTTATGATTCGCATCCACAACTGGTAAGCGGTGGAAGTGATTCTTGCCCATAATCTCTAGTGCTTTGGATAACGGTGTATCCGCTGTAATTGTAATAGGATTCGCCGTCATATGATCTTTAACGTACATTGTTTTATCCTCCTAGATAAACTTTCTGAACTTGCTCGCTAGCAGCCAACTCTTGACCACTACCCTCTAATGTTATTTTACCTGTTTCTAGCACATATGCACGATCAGCTATCGCTAAAGCCATTTTTGCATTCTGTTCTACTAGTAATATTGTAGTACCTTGCTTGTTAATTTCTTCAATAATTCTGAAGATTTCTTTTACAAGCAATGGGGATAAACCCATGGATGGCTCATCCAATAATAGAATCTTTGGTCTAGCCATTAGCGCTCTACCCATCGCAAGCATCTGCTGTTCACCACCAGATAAGGTGCCAGCTAATTGTTTTTTACGTTCTTTTAAACGTGGGAATAATGTATAAACACGCTCTAAGTCTTGTGCAATTCCTTCTTTATCTTTTCTTGTAAAGGCACCAAGATCAAGATTTTCTTCAACCGTCTGGGAAGCAAATACTCTTCTGCGTTCAGGAATTTGTGCAAGTCCCATCGTAACAATCTTATGGGCAGGAATCTTTGTAATATCAACCCCATCCAGCAAAATAGAACCCTCTGCAGGTTTTAATAAACCTGAGATTGTATGCATGGTCGTTGTCTTACCAGCACCGTTGGCACCGATTAGCGTAACAATTTCACCATCATGAACCTCAAAGGAGATCCCTTTGATAGCTTCAATCATTCCGTAACGTACAACTAAATTTTCTACTTTCAGCATATCATCACTCTCCTAAGTATGCCTTTACAACATCTGGGTTTGTACGAATTTCCTCTGGTGTCCCCTCTGCCAACAACATACCATAATTCAATACAGATATCTTCTCACAGATACCCATGACAAGCTTCATATCATGTTCAATTAATAAGATAGCGATATTGAAACGATCACGTACAAGACGAATTGTTTCCATGAGGTTCTTTGTTTCCTGAGGATTCATACCTGCTGCAGGCTCATCCAACAATAATAGTTTTGGATGTGCGCCCAAAGCACGGATGATTTCTAACTCACGTTGTTTACCATACGGTAAATTCTTTGCAAGTTTATCCGCATCCTTTTCTAGATGGAATACTTCTAATAAAGACATAGCTTCTTGGTCCATATCTTTTTCCTGTTTTAAGGAATTTGGTAACTTAAACATCCCAGAGAATAATCCATAGTTAGCTTGTGTATCCAAAGCTGCTAAGACATTCTCTTTCACAGTCATATCTTTAAACAAACGAATATTTTGGAAGGTACGCGCAATTCCTAAACGAGTAATCGCATATGGCTTCATCCCATTAATCTTCTTACCCTCTAGCTTTACTGTACCATCCGTTGGTGTATACACACCCGTCAACATATTAAATACTGTTGTTTTACCAGCCCCATTTGGGCCAATCAAACCATAGAGCTGACCTTCTTCAATCTTCATGGAGAAGTCATTTACAGCACGTAAACCACCAAAGTTAATACCGAGTTCATCAACTTCTAGAATATATTTCTTCTCACTCATGAATGAACCTCCTTATTCCTTTTGAAACGATGGAAAAACGCCTGTATTTGTGGTGCGTGTTTCACTAACATCATCAAAATCAACACAATCGAATATACGAGCATACGATAATCACTCACACTACGTAGTACTTCTGGTAATAATGTTAGAACACTTGCAGAAACGATAGAACCAAAGATATTACCCATACCGCCTAATACAACCATTACCAAAATCTCAATCGATTTATCTAATGTAAATACGCTCGGTTGTAAGAAGCCCATGTAATGAGCGTACAAAGCACCACCTACACCCGCAAAGAATGCAGAGTATAGGAACGTAATAATTTTATACTTCTGCGTATTGATACCAGAAGATTCAGCCGCAATTTCATCCTCACGAATCGCAATGATTGAACGACCATGTCGAGAATGAATCAGAGATAACGATAAGAATACCGTAATCGCAGCTAAAGCGAATGCCCATGTAAAGGTTGTATTCTTTGCGATTGCGGAATAACCACCAGCACCACCCAATACTTTCAAGTTGATCAATACATTACGTACAATTTCCCCAAATGCGAGCGTGATAATTGCGAGATAGTCTCCACGTAAACGTAGGGTTGGTAAACAAACAAGAAGACCTAGAATCATCGCAACGATACCACCGATGAGAATCGCAATTGGAAATTCTATAACAGGTAAAAGACGCATCGACTTTGTAAATACCGCAGAAGCGTAGGCTCCAGCAGCCATAAAGCCCGCATGGCCTAATGCAAGTTCACCAAGGAAACCTGCCGTCATATTTAAAGAAACCGTCAAAATAACATTGATACAAATTGTAATCAAGATACCTTGCCAATAACTCTTTAATACACCAATACGCATTAACACAACAAGCAAAATATATCCTAGTGCAGTAATGCCAAATTCGAGTAGGAGTCTGTTTTTTAAATTGAGTTTTTTCATCACTTACACCTTCTCCTTTACATTTTTACCTAGAATACCTGCCGGTTTAAATACTAACATCAAAATTAAAATCGCAAATACAATCGTATCTGTTAACTGCGAGGAGATATACGCCTTGGTCATAGCTTCCACCATACCAAGGATAAACGCACCAATTACCGCACCTGGAATTGAACCAATTCCACCAAGTACCGCCGCAATAAACGCCTTAATACCAGGTAAAGAACCTAGCGTTGGGTTAATCATTGGATAACAATTTGCATAAAGAATACCCGCGATTGCCGCAAGAGCACAGCCAATCGCAAACGTTAAGCTGATTGTAGTATCAACGTTAATTCCCATTAGCTTCGCAGCACCTTCATCCTCTGATACAGCACGCATCGCCTTACCCATCGTTGTTTTATTTACAAATAACGTCAATAAGATCATCAGCAGTACAGACACACTAAATGTAATATAATAGTTTGCCTGAATTGAAATACTACCGAGATTTAATGCTGGTAATGCAATAAACGCATGATATGGTTGTGGATTTGCGCCAAAGATCAATTGGAACAAATTCTGTAGGAGGTAACTAATACCAATCGCAGTAATCAATAATGAAATACGACTTGCGTTACGTAAAGGCTTATACGCAACCTTCTCCATTACAACGCCCAAAACAGCACATGCGACGATAGAGATAATGACCGCAAGCCACCATGGTAACCCAAACTTCATACTGATAAAACTAATATACGCACCGACCATGATGACGTCTCCATGTGCAAAGTTAATTAACTTTGCAATGCCGTATACCATCGTATAGCCTAGCGCAATCAGTGCATAAATTGAGCCGATGTTTAATCCATTGATAAATTGCATAAAAAACTGATTCATGCATGTCCCTCCTTACCACAAATAACGAAATAGGGAGTATTGCCTCCCTATCTCAAATCACTACTTCTTATAAGTTGTATATTGACCGTTCTTGATTTGAACGAATACTGGTTCCTTGATTGGGTCACCATTACTATCAAAGGAGATACTTCCTAAGATTCCCTTGTAGTCTGTAGATGCAATGCCCTTTACAATATCGCTAGCCTTAAGAGAACCGGCTTTTTCGATTGTCTGTAGTAACAACATTGTTGAGTCATATGCATTGATACCGAATGAGTTAATATCTGTACCGAACTTTTCCTTGTACTTCTTCATGATATCCTGAACACTCTCCATATCTGGTGAGTATTGGTTGATGAAGATAACACCTTCAATTGCGGAAGCGTCGTTACCAGCTACACTAGTAGCTCCATCCCAACCATCAGCACCAACAATCTGTGCCTTAATGCCAAGATTTCTTGCTTGCTTTGCAATCTGTACATCCTTTTCATAATAGTTTGGAACAAATAATACATCAACATCTTCAGCCGCAATCTTTGTCAACTGAGAACTGAAGTCCTGATCAGAAGTAGAGAACGCTTCAGAAAGAACAACCTTTCCACCCTTACTTTCAAACTCAGCCTTGAAAGCTTCCGCTACACCAGTTGAGTAATCATCATCACTGTTATAAATCATAGCAGCCTTCTTTAAGCCTAATGTTTCATATGTAAAGTCAGCTACCTGCTTTGCCTGCTGTGGGTCTGTATAACATGCACGGAATACGTTTGGTCCACCTTCATCCGTAATATTCGCAGCAGTACCACTAGGTGTAATGATAGGAACACCAGTATCCTTACTCTGTACTGCAATCGCATAAGATTCACCTGAAACAGTACCACCGATAATACCTGCAACCTTTGTGTCAGAAACAAACTTGTTATAGATATTTAACGCCTGTGTCTGATCACCTTGAGAATCCTGTACATCCACCTTAATGTTTGTACCTTTCGCAGCGTTGTAATCTTCTACCGCAAGTTTAACCGCATTTGTTACTGCTAGACCATATACTGCATAGTCACCTGTTGTTGGTCCTAATGTACCAATCGTATATGACTTCAAATCTCCAGCCGCAACATAATCAGAAGTTGTTTCTGTTGATGTAGATTTACCAGAAGATCCTTCGGATGCTTCACAAGCTGCTAGTGATAGAGCCATGAGTGCCGCAAGGCCACCTTTTACTAATTTCTTGAAACTCATCATTTCCACCCTCGTTTTCTAATCTCTTATTTAAGATGTTCTTATTATATTGATGTAAAAATCTAAAATCAACTATATTCAGAATATTTTTACACATTTCTTTCACATTTGATGTAAATTTCTTTCAAAATTACAGATTATTTTTTCAATGTATAAAATTTATTCAAATTCACAAACCAATTATTTGCGTATATTTACCGCAAAACATACACTACATGTAAGAGGATGACGCGATGCACGACACATGGAATCCATGGCATGGATGTAAGAAGATTAGTGAAGGATGCGCAAACTGTTATATGTATTTTCTCGATCAAATACGTGATCAAAATGGCGCACTCATCCGCTTAACAAACAATATGAAAAAACCCTTAGCGAAAAATCGCAAGGGTGAATATAAGATCAAAAGCGGTGAACTCATACGTGTATGTATGACCTCAGATTTCTTCATAGAAGAAGCAGACACTTGGCGTACACAAGCTTGGGATATCATGCGTATTCGCAGCGATGTAAAGTTCTTCCTACTAACCAAACGTCCAGAACGTATACTTTCCTGTTTACCATCTGATTGGAAAGATGGATGGGAAAACAT
>CAURLC010000017.1:0-50290 GCA_963525775.1 uncultured Solobacterium sp.
AAGCCCTATCATGTCTGTAAATTACAGTGTCCAAGAAATTGGGTTCACTTCATTAGCTGATTGCGGCATTTTATTACTTCTTCTTATATAATTCTGGGAATAAGAATTCCAACATGATAGGGAAAATACCTTCCCAAGATTCTTCACTATGTGTACCATTTACTACAAGATTTGGATAAGTAACGCAACCACCTTGGGTAAAGAGATGATTGATATTTAATAACATATCTAATTCTCTTACAAGGCCTTTCTTTGTGCGCTCTTCATCTGAACCGAAATCTAGATAAACACGAGTTTCTTTAAATTTCTTCTTTTGAATGTGATTACATAACACATGATAGTTGAAGATGTTGGCAGGGGATACACAACCTGCTTTTGAGAAATAATCATTATACTCACTGATCATAAACTCGGACATGATTCCACCCATGGAAGAACCGGCAATACCTACATGTTTACGGTCTGTATGAATGCGATAACGCTTTTGACAATATGGTAAGAGTGTTTCGATAAACCATTTACCAGTAATCTGTCCGCAGGATTGAATCTGAATTCCTGCGAAAGTCTTTTCTGCGGTGAATGGGCAGTATTCATCTAAACGCTCATCACCGATATGATTACAATCCTGACCGATGATGACGATATCTAGTTTCTGCTTGTCTAAGTACTTTTTAATACCCCAGCATTTACCATAGGTGGCTGTTTTATTGTAGAAGAGGTTATGACCATCAAACATATATAAAACAGGATACTTCTTTTTGCTTGTATCATAACTATCTGGAAGATATACCCAAACTTTGCGAGGGCTTTGGTGTAAAGGTTCAATTGGTAGTGTGAATTTTTCTATTTTTCCCATAGTGATTTACCCATCCATTTGATTTTACTCTCGGTACCATTTTTGATACGTTCGATATTTGCGCGATGACGATATACCACAAACAACCATAATACAAAGATTGAAAGTGTGATTGATAATGGATTTCCAATAAAGAAACTGATGAGAATTCCAGAACCTAAACCAATCATGCTGGATAAGGAAACCATACGGCAAAGATAGAGACTTACCAAGAATACGAGTAGTGGTAAGAAGAATTGAAAGAAGTATTGATGATTGATAAATGTAGCGATACCTAAGAAGAAACCAAAGGAAGTCGCAACTGCTTTACCACCCTTAAACTGTGCAAAGATAGGGAAGCAGTGTCCAATACAACAAGCAAGTCCTGCATAAATCATGGCATCCTTTGCGATGTAGCTAGCTAGTAACATTGAGAAGAATGCTTTGAGTGCATCGAGGACAATGACAATGATACCAACTTTCTTACCTAATACGCGACCTGCATTGGTACCACCGAGGTTACCTGATCCCTCTGTGCGGATGTCCTTGTGAAAGAACACTTTTCCGATGACAAGTGACCATGGAACAGATCCAAATAAATAACTTAATATAATAACGCCAATGAAATTTAGCATAGGTTAAATCCTCCTGTTGATATATTACCACATCAGTATTTTAGATATAAAATCAAATTGATTTAAAACCCCTTTGTTGTGACAAAATCAAGTAAAATGAACGTGTAGATTGTCGTAGGACAAGGATATTAAAGTGGCCTAATTATGATATAATACATAGGTTATTAGGAGTTTTTGCATGGCGAATAGATATGATGATAACAGTATTCAAATTTTAGAAGGTTTAGAGGCAGTTAGAAAGCGTCCTGGTATGTATATCGGTTCTACCGATACAAGAGGATTGCACCATCTGATTTGGGAAATCGTTGATAATTCCATCGATGAAGCGTTAAACGGATATGGTAAGAAAATCCAAATTACATTAGAGGCAGATGGTAGTGTCACTGTTCAGGACGAAGGTCGTGGTATGCCTATCGGTCAACATGCCAGCGGTGTGAATACATTGCAGGTTATTTTTACTGTGCTCCACGCTGGTGGTAAGTTCTCTAGTGAAGGTGGCTATAAGACAGCGGGTGGTTTACATGGTGTAGGTGCCTCTGTCGTAAACGCATTAAGTGAATGGCTGACTGTAGAAGTTGCACATGATGGGGAACTCGTCCGTATGGAATTTGCGGATGGTGGTAAGAAGATTGGTAAGCTAGAACATTTAGGTAAGACCAATCGTACTGGTTCTACAGTACGTTTCAAACCAGATCCACGCATCTTCTCTACAACTGAGTATAAGTATGATGTTGTGTGTGAAAGAGCACGTGAAGAAGCTTTCTTACTAAGTGGAATTGCGATGGTCGTTAGCGATAAGCGCAATAAGAAAAATGAAACAGAAACATATCTATACGAAGATGGATTGATAGCTTTCTTAGGATACTTACATGAAGATCGCAATGTCTTAATGAACCCTGTGAAGTTTAATGGGGAAGCCAATGGTATCCAGGTGGAAGCAGCGTTCCAATATACTGATGATTATCAAGAGAATACTTACAGTTTCGTTAACCTTGTTCGTACTGGTGATGGTGGTACACACGAAGCTGGTTTTAAGGGTGCTTTTACCAAAGCAATCAATGACTATGCAAGAAAATATGGTCTATTAAAGGCCAAGGATAAAAACCTAGAAGGTGGAGATGTGCGTGAGGGTCTAACAACGATTCTTTCCGTATCTGTCCCTGAAGAATTATTACAGTTTGAAGGACAGACAAAGAGTAAGCTTGGAACTCCACAAGCGAAAACGGCAGTAGAAGCAGTTGTCTCTGAGAAGTTATCCTTCTGGTTAGAAGAAAATCGCAATCAATCCGATACGTTAGTTCGTAAGATGTTAAAGGCATCTCTTGCCCGCATCGCTGCTCGTAAAGCAAGAGATGAAATCCGTAAAGGAAAGCGTGTTGGTAAGGGTGAAAAGGTATTATCTGGTAAGTTAGCACCTGCACAGACAAAGGATGCGCGTGTGAAGGAGTTATTCTTAGTCGAGGGTGATTCTGCCGGAGGTTCCGCAAAACAAGGAAGAGATTCTCATTATCAAGCAATCTTGCCTCTACGTGGTAAGGTATTAAATACCGAGAAATGTACGCTTTCAGACATTGAAAAGAATGAAGAGTTAAATACATTAATTTACACATTAGGTGCAGGTGTTGGTCCTGACTTTGACTATAAGGAATCTAATTACGGCAAAGTTATCATCATGACCGATGCGGATGATGATGGATCGCATATTCAGATTTTATTATTAACATTCTTCTATCGTTACATGCGTCCGCTGTTAGAGCAGGGGATGGTATATATCGCCTTACCTCCACTCTATAAAGTGACAAAAGGTAAGACAACAGAATATGTTTATAGTGATCAAGAATTAGATGCTTTACGTCGTAAACTTGGTAAAGTTGAAATTCAACGCTATAAGGGTTTAGGTGAAATGAACGCAACCCAGTTATGGGAGACAACAATGGATCCATCCCAACGTACACTTATCAAAGTGGGAATTAGTGATGGTGTAAAGGCTGAACGTCGTGTAACTGTACTGATGGGAGATAAAGCAGAATTACGTCGTAAATGGATTGAAGATAACGTTTCATTTACTTTGGAAGATACATTTAACTTGGAGGGCTAATGGTTAAGAAGAAGACAATTGTTGACAATACAAAATATAGACCAGAGCTACTCGAAGATATTATGGGAGCTGGCTTTGGTAGATATGCCAAATACATTATCCAAGAGCGTGCATTACCAGATGCCCGTGATGGTTTAAAGCCAGTACAGCGTAGAATTTTATATGCGATGTACCATGATGGAAATACATGGGACCATGCATACCGTAAGTCTGCTAAGACAGTCGGTCTTGTAATTGGTAACTATCACCCACATGGTGATACTTCTGTATACGATGCGATGGTCCGTATGTCCCAAGATTGGAAAGTACGTTTACCATTAATTGATATGCATGGTAATAATGGTTCTATTGATGATGACCCAGCAGCTGCGATGCGTTATACCGAGGCTAGACTTGCCAAGGTTACGCAAGTTATGGAAGAAGACTTGGATAAGAATACCGTTGAAATGGCACCTAACTTTGACGATACAGAACATGAACCAACAGTACTTCCAGTACCGTTCCCTGTAATGTTAGTGAATGGTGCTACAGGTATTGCGGCAGGTTATGCGACAAACATGCCACCACATAACTTAAATGAAGTGGTGGATGCGACAATCTATCGTATTCAAAATCCAGAGAGTGCTTTGACAGATGTGATGGATATTTTAACTGGTCCTGACTTTCCAACTGGCGGTATCGTACAAGGTGAGGCAGGTATCCGTGATGCCTTTACAACCGGTAAGGGCAGAATTGTTGTGCGTTCCAAGTGTGAAATCCACGAGGAGAAATCTTGCCAACAAATCATTATCACAGAAATTCCTTATGAAGTTGTCAAAGGACAGCTTGTTAAGAAGATGGATGAAATCCGCGTATCCAAAGATATCGATGGTATCTTAGATGTACGTGATGAATCTGACCGTGAAGGTTTGCGTATTGTCGTTGATGTTCGCAAGGATATCGATGCCAATATGATCCTCAATTATTTCTATAAGAATACAGACCTACAGGTCTACTATAACTACAATAACGTCGCAATCATTGATAAGCGCCCTGTTCAGGTAGGCTTACTTGGATTATTAGATGCGTTTATCGCTTTCCGTAAGGAAGTCGTATTACGTCGTTCTCGCTATGAGTTAGATAAGATGGAAGCCCGTTGTCATATCATTGAAGGTTTGATGAAGGCTGTTTCAATCTTAGATGAAGTGATTCGTATCATTCGTGCTTCCCAAGATAAGGGTGATGCGAAATGTAACTTGATGAATGAATTTGGCTTTGATGAACCACAGTCTGAAGCTATCGTCTCCTTGCGTCTGTATCGTTTATCCAATACGGATATCATTACACTACGTGAAGAGTTTGCGGAACTTGTCAATCAGATTGAAGAGACAAAGGCAATCATTGAAAATGAAAATGTATTGCATTCCGTAATTATCAAGGAATTACGAAATGTGAAGAAAGAGTATGGTCAAGAACGTCGTACACGTATTGAAGCTGAAGTTGAAGAAATCAACTATGATAAGACAGCGATGATCGCAAATGAGCGTGTTGTGGTAACTGTCAGTCGTGATGGTTATCTCAAACGTGTATCCATGCGTAGCTATAATGCAGTGGGTGACCAAGAAACAGCCATCAAAGATGGAGATGTACTCATTGGCACAACAGAGTGCGATACACTCGATACACTATTACTATTTACATCCAAAGGTAATTACGCATCTATTCCAGTTTGGCAAATTGACGAAGGCAAATGGAAAGATGTCGGTATGCATCTAAATAAAGTTGTACGTATCGATGGTGAAGATAAGATCAAGAATGCAATTCTCATCAAGAGTTTTGATACGTATGCATGGATTGTGACCGTAAGTTCTGCTGGACAAATCAAGAAGACACCAGTGAATAACTGGCAAGTAGAACGTAATAATAAAGTTATGACTGCGATGAATCTTGGTAAGGATGCAGAGATGATCAATGCCTTTATCGCATATAGTAACCAACAAATTTTGATGGTAAGTAAAGATGGTTATTCCTATCGCTTCGCGATTGAAGATATCCCTGCTACAGGTGTTAAGTCTAAGGGTGTTAAAGCTATGAACCTTGGTAAGGGAGATTCTCTTGCTTGGGGTTGTGTGATGAACGCAGAAGATCCAGCTGTGCTCTATATGACAAACGTTGGTCAGATGAAGCGTATCCATACTGAAGAAATTGTCTTTGGTAATCGACCAATGAAGGGTAACCTCATTTGTAAACGTTTAAAGACAAATCCAAGTATTGTAACGCTTGCCAAGGCAGTGAGTGCAGGAGAAGAGTTAATCTTCAAAGATCCTGAAAGACAAGTATTACGTGCATCTGAAGTGCCACTCAAGCCACGTGAAAGTGGATTTGGTTCACCACTTGTTCTGAAAGATGGATGGAATCTATACCGTGGTATTGATGAGTGTCGTATTATTGATATACCGACAGACGTAGATAACGAAGTACATGAAGATGTAGAGCGTTTAAGTCTATTTGATGAGAAGGAAGGCTAATCATGACAGTATGTAAAGGTTGCGGTGCAGTATTACAAACAACTGATTCAAAAGCGATTGGTTATAGTCCAAAAGCGGACGCAGAATATTGTCAAAGATGTTTTCGTTTGATTCACTATGATGATTTAACAATCTCCATGAAGACAGGTATCGATCCTGATGCGGTCATCGACCGTATCGCAAAGATGGATGCACTAATTCTTTGGGTAATCGATCTATATGATTTTGAGGCAGGAATTATTAACGGGATTAACCGCAAACTTGCCGATAAAGATATTGTGATGATTGCGACCAAGAGAGACTTATTACCTGCATCGTGTGGGGAAGAGAAGATTGCTCATTTTGTCTTTGGACGACTCAAAGAGTTGGGTATTCGCATTGAACGGTTAATTCTTGCGTCCAAAGAAGAAAAGATGGGTGTTGAAGAAATCAAAGAATGTGTTGATGAACTTGCAAATGGTAGACAAATCGTTGTAATGGGTAAGGCTAACTCTGGTAAGAGTACTTTAATCAATAACTTGATGTCTACACAGGTTCTTACTGCATCCAGATATCCTGGCACAACCCTCGATTTCAACGAATTAGAAATTGATGGACACACATATATCGATACACCAGGTATCGAAATTGGTAATAGTATGTTAATGGAAGTGAGTGAGGCAGATTTAAAGACAATCATGCCAATCAAGAATGTGAAACCACAGGTGTTCCAATTACGTGGTGAGCAAAGCTTCTTTATTGGAGGACTTGCACGTCTAGATTTATCTGGCTGCAATCATGCAAGCTGTGTATGGTATCTAAGTGATCGTCTCAATGTTCATCGTACCAATGGCAACTACGCAGATGAAAAATGGAATACACACGTTGGAACATTATTTGTGCCAACTGCGATTGAGACAGAAATGAAGAAATATACAATCCGTAAGGACATGCCGAAGGTAGACATCGTAATTGATGGACTAGGATGGGCATGTGTGAGTGGAGAGGTCAGTACAATTACAGTACATGTACCAAAGAGTGTCAGTGTGACATTCAGAAAGGCGATGTTATGAGTTTAACAACAAAACAAAGAGCGTATCTAAGAGGATTAGCACAAACAGAACGTGCAATTTTCCAGATTGGAAAAGATGGCTTAAGTGATAACCTAGTAGAAACTGTCAATAACGGTTTACGTACAAGAGAGTTAATCAAGATTTCGGTATTGAAAACAGTTACTACAGATCTTAAGGAACTAGCATTCGATTTAAGCATGCATACAAAATCTGAACTTGTACAAGTTATTGGCAGACAAATCGTTCTCTACAAGAAAGCAAAGGAACCAAAGATCGTTTTACCATGATCATATATACAGCACCCTTTGATCCGATTACAGATGATGAACTACAACAGTTAAAAAATTATCACAAAGAGACTGGCAAGCAGATTGCGCTTGCGGTTGTGGGTGATGGTATCCTAAACTATGACAAGCGTAAGGAGTTATGTATGCGTGCATGTAATCCGTATCGCTATCTACATGTCGTAGATATCAAACAGGATGATACATGTATCGCACTTCAATCTGAAACAGAAAGTGAAGTGCGAAAAGGATACTTTTACCTAAGCGCAAAAGGAATACGCAAGATACTACTAGAGTATGGTTACTACTTTGAAGAAGTGACGAAAGCACAGTGTAACCCTAAGCGTGCAGCACATTCTGTTCGTGTTGCGCATACTGCGTTTAGACTTGCTAAAATTCATCATTTGGATGAACAACTCGCATATCAAATGGGTTTATTACACGATGTCACAAAGAAAATGTGTGATGAAGAAGGATATCAACTTCTATCACACTTTCGACCAGAAGTATTAAAACTCGATCCGGCAATATGGCATAGCTATACTGCAGTCATCTGGTTAAAACAGAATCTGTGTTGTTATAACAAGAAAATCTTACAAGCAATTGAACATCATACTCTTGGGGATGGCAAGAGTGCGTATGATCATATCTTATACATCGCAGATAAGATTGAACCAGGTCGTCAGTATGATGTGACCATGCATACAAAGATTGCAGAGAGAAATCTTAAGCAAGGAGCGGAGTATGTCCTTGCGGATGCGAAAAAATATATACTTGAAAAGGAGGGAAAACATGTCTGAATTACTGAATTTAGTACGTCATACATTAGATGAAAAATTGGCAGAGAATATCGTGACAATCGATATCCGCAATGTCAATGCATATACAGACTATTATGTCATTTGTACCGCAAAGAATCCTAGACACGCAAATTCACTTGTGGAATTTGTAGAAAAAGAAGTAACGAAGAATGGCTTTGATGTACGTCTTCGTGAAGGTGAAAGGGAATCGACTTGGGTACTCATTGATATGAATGAAGTGGTTGTACATATCTTTACAGAAGATGCTAGAAATACGTATCGCTTAGAAGCTTTATGGGCGGATCAACCACAAGAAACGCTATAACAAACACGAAGATGTTTTTATAACATCTTCTTTTCAAACGAAAGGTGGTAGACCAATATGATTAAGACAATTCTATGGGATATCGATGGTACAATATTAAATTTCCAGAGCGCAGCAGAAAACTCATTGAAAACTACATTTAGAAAGTTTGGCTATGGTGAAATTACAGATGAACTATTACACATGTATGAAGGAATCAACGATGTATACTGGTGCAAACTCGAAAAAGGGGAAATCACAAAAGAGAAACTACTCGTAGAACGTTTTGTGGAGTTCTTTACTAAGATTGGTGTTGAAACCACCCGTGTAAAAGAATTCAATCAAGCGTACTTAAATGGATTATTAGATACGGTAGTTTTTATGCCCGAAGCATATGAAACGGTGAAGAAACTACACCCACAGTACAAACAATACATCGTTACTAACGGTGTAAAACAACTACAACGACAGAAGATTGCTAAGGCAAAGATTGAAGAATTCTTTGATGGTATCTTTATCTCCGATGAAATTGGACATGAAAAACCACAGATTGAATTCTTTGACTATGTATTTGATCGAATTGAAACACAAAATCGTGATGAAATAATGATTATTGGAGATTCTTTGACGAGTGATATTGCGGGTGGAATCCATGCAGGAATTCATACCTGTTGGTATCATCCTAGCAATGAAGAAAATCACAGTGACATAAAACCGGAGTTTACAGTCACTTCTCATCCTGCATTCCAAGAGTTATTAAAGCAACTATAAGGGAGTAAACGTATGAAGTGGTATGAACAAAAATATGTAAATCATCGAGATTGGATACTTGATCAAATGGGCTTGCTTGGCATGGAGAGTGCAGAGTTAGTTGTTGTTTTACTGATTGATTTTATGAATCAAAATCATATTGAAATCACGATGGATGCTCTTAAAGAAAAGACGGGAATACAAGAAGAAGAATTAAACCGTGTGATATCCGCACTTTGTGCGAAAAAGTATTTAGATATTAAGGCTTCCGCAAGAGCGGTTGTCTTTGACTTGTCAGGACTATTTGAAACGGATGTCGCAAGAGTCGAAAATATTCTAGATCGTTCACTGATTGATACTTTTGAGACTGAATTTGGTAGAACATTAAGCCAAAATGAAATGCAGAAAATCAGTGATTGGAATAAGGTTACAGATAAACGTTTGATTATTGCGGCACTACGTGAAGCAAGTGCGTACCAACATTTAAATCTAGGCTATATTGAAAAGATTTTATCTGATTGGAAACAGAAAAAAATCACTGCAGATTCTGTAGGAGTGGAGAAGAAATAATGGAGCGTTTATCAGTACCATTTATTTTGGAATATCTACAGAAATTACATCCAAATGCACATTGTGAATTGACACATCGTAATCCTTATGAATTATCTGTTGCAGTAATCCTTTCTGCACAGACAACAGACGTGTCAGTCAATCGTGTAACCCCTGCGCTATTTGAGGCTTATCCATCTCCATATGACTTGGCCAAGGCACCAACGAAAGATGTTGAGAAATATATCGCATCCCTTGGTTTATATCGTAATAAGGCAAGACAAATTGTTGGTTTTGCCAAAGGCGTTGTAGAACAGTTTAATGGGGAAGTACCACATACGATGGAGGAACTAACAACACTACCGGGTATCGGTAGAAAGTGTGCGAATGTCATTATGGCTGAGTGTTTTAACATTCCAAGCATTGCAGTAGATACACACGTTGCCCGTATTTCTAGAAGGCTTGGGCTTTGTTATCAGAAGGATGATGTGGAAAAGATTGAACGTAAACTAATGCGGAAAATTCCTCGTGATCGTTGGATTAAAACCCATCATCAGATGATATTCTTTGGTCGCTATCTCTGTCATGCGCGTAATCCAGAATGTTATCGTTGTCCATTCGTGAATGGATGTCATGAAAAACAAAAGAACTTAACACCACCTAAAACAAAATAACTTTCCATCTCTATTTTAAAAGGAGGAGAAATGATGAGACCATATGTTATATCAGCTTGTTCACCAGCTGATTTGAGTAAACAATATTTTGAAGAACGAAATATTCCATATTTATGTTTTGAATATGAACTAGCAGATACCACCTATACAGATGACTTATTTGAATCTGTGTCCGCTAGTGACTTCTATCAAGCAATGGTAGATGGCGCAATGACACGTACTTCACAGATGAACCAAATTGGTTATGAGGAATTTTTTGAGAGTATCTTAAAAGAAGGAAATGACTTATTACACTTTACGTTATCTTCTGGAATCTCTGGCACCTATAACTCTGCACGCATGGCGGCAGAAGCAATGCGTGAAAAATATCCAGAACGTAAAATCTATGTCGTGGATTCTAAGAACGCTTCTTCAGGTTTTGGATTACTTGTAGAAAAGGCTAGGGAACTCCAAGAGTCTGGCATGGATATTGATACACTTCATGAATGGATTGAAGCACATAAGTTGGAATGTCATGCATGGTTTTTCTCAGGCGATTTAACTTTCTTTATCCGTGGTGGAAGAATCTCAAAGACGGCAGGAACCATTGGTAATATGTTGCGAATTTGTCCTTTAATGCAGGTAGATTCGGAAGGGAAACTTGTTGTACGCCAGAAAGTCCATGGTAAGCGAAAAGTCATTCGTGCCATCGTAGAAAAGATGGAAGAATACGCCGAGAACGGTCATGACTATAATTGGAAAGTCTTTATCTCTCACAGTAATTGTTTAGAAGATGCGAATGCAGTAAAAGAGTTAGTCGAAGAGAAGTTTCCAAATACAAAAGGAAAGATTACTATCTTCAATATTGGACCAATTATTGGCGCGCATACAGGTCCTGGAACAGTCACATTATTCTTCTGGGGTAAAGATCGTTCTGTAATTGAAAAAATTGCATAATACATATTTTCAATGATAGGGAAACCTATCATTTTTTGAATTCAAACTGGTGAAAATGAGCCTTGTAAGGGTGGTTGTAACTGAAGCAGTGAAATGTTAAAATGGTATGGCTTATGAGGTATAACTCATAACAGGGAGGGAAAATGAAAAAGTTAACAGCATTATTAGCTAGTGCAACAATGGCTTTGTCACTTGTAGGATGCTCAGCAGGAAAAACATATACTGGTGAAGCATATGGACATGACAAGGAAAACCCAGTTAAAGTTACTTTAACAATCAAAGATAAGACAATCACTAAGGTAGAAGTTGATGCGTCTCACGAAACAAATGGTATTGGTTCAAAAGCAGCAGAAACAATGCCAGGAGCTATCGTCGCAGCTAACTCTTTAGATGTAGATGGGGTATCAGGTGCTACACAGACATCTAAGGCGATCATCGAAGCAGCTACAGCAGCTTTGAAACAAGCAGGATTAGAACCATCAGACTTAGTAAGTAAGAATACAAGTACAACAAAGGCAAAGGATATTGAAGAAACAGTAGACGTTGTTGTAGTTGGTGCAGGTGGAGCTGGTATGACAGCCGCTATTACTGCAACAGATGCAGGTAAGAAAGTTATCGTAGTAGAAAGCCAACCAATCGCTGGTGGTAACTCTGTACGCTCAACGGGTGGTATGAATGCGGCTAAAACACCATACCAAGATAAGAATGAATTTAAAGAGGCTGCAGGTGTTGAAAAAACATTAGCGACTGCAGCAGAAAAGTTCGCAGATAACGCAACAATCACAGCTTTAGCAGCTACAGTTAAGTCACAATGGGATGCATACCAAGCAAACCCACAGGGATATTTTGATTCTGTTGAATTAATGGAATTAGATACAATGATTGGTGGTAAGGGTAAGAATAACCCAGAACTCGTTAAAGCTCTTGCGGAAAATTCTGCAGCCGCTATCGAGTGGTTAGCATCTATCGGTGCTGAAGTTAAGAATGTAGGTGCATTTGGTGGTGCTTCTGTTAAGAGAATTCACCGTCCAGTAAACGCTGATGGCAAGGTAACTGCTGTTGGTGCATATATTGTTCCTATTTTAGAAAAGAACCTACAAGATCGTAATGTGCAGTTCTTATTTGATACAACAGCGAACGAAATCATCATGAAGGATGGTAAGGCAGTTGGTATTAAGGGTACAGGTAAGGATGGTCATAAGGTTACAATCAATGCGAAGTCCGTTGTTATCGCAACTGGTGGATTCGGTGCTAACGCTGAAATGGTTGAAAAGTACAAGCCTGAATTAAAGGGCTTTGCGACAACAAATGCAGAAGGTGCACAGGGTCAAGGTATTGATATGGCTACAGCAGTAGGTGCTGCTACAGTGGATATGGATCAGATTCAGATTCACCCAACAGTACATATTGAAGAAGATGGGAATGCACACCTAATCACAGAAGGTCTTCGTGGAGATGGTGCTATCTTAGTTAACACTGAAGGTAAGAGATTCTACGATGAAGTTTCTACACGTGATAAGGTATCTGCCGCAATCATTGCGCAGCCAGAAAAGAGTGCTTGGTTAATTGTTGACCAATCAATGGTTGATAAGTCCGCAGTTATCGCAGGTTATATCAAGTCTGGTTACACAGTAACAGGTGCTACATATGAAGAACTCGCAAAGGCTATGGGTGTTGATGAAGCTACATTTACAAGTACAATGAATACTTGGAACCAAGCAGTAGAAGCGAAGAGTGATGCAGAGTTTGGTCGTACAAGTTTCGCAAATCCATTGACGGCAGCTCCATACTATGCAATTAAGATTACACCAGCCGTTCACCATACAATGGGTGGTATCGTAATCAATCCTAAGGCAGAAGTATTAAACGAAAAGGGAGAAGCTATTCCTGGATTATTCGCTGCTGGTGAAGTAACTGGTGGTGTACATGGTGCTAACCGATTAGGTGGTAATGCAGTAGCTGACTTTGTAGTATTCGGTAGAATTTCTGGACAAAGCGCAGCAGACAACGCTAAATAATCACATTTACATAAGGGATACCGATGAGGTATCCTTTTAATATACATTGGAGAACACATGAAACTAAAAGACGTATTACGTGAGTATGACAAACAATCATTATATTTTTATGCTAGAGATCTAGGAATTCAAGCTGCGAATAAAATCGAAATGGAAGAACTGTATGAAAAGATGGTTGAAACCATTCTCTTACATCATCATATCGAAAATCGGCTTTCGATATTAGATGATGAAACGTATCGAGTATTCATGCAGGTACTTTCTGATGAAGAAATTGAAGAAAAAGATAATCTGCGTTTAGAACGCTTATTAGATTATGATTTGATTGTATTTGAAGGAGATGAACTATTTGTTGTAGAGGAAGTAAAAGATATCTTTTTGCGTTGTCAAAACGATTTAACTTTCCAACAACAACGTTTACAGAAGGTGTGGTTATTACAGTGTCAACAAGTGTTAACGCACTATTGGGGCGAGTGTTCTATTGAACAGTTTTGGAAGGTACTCTTGTTAAAAGATTGCTTTATGGAAGATGTTGATATCCAAGCTCTTTTACAACAACTTCCAGTAGGAGAGGTACAGATTGCAATAAAGGAGAATCAGGTTTATTGGCGCTCACTTTTAAACTCCACCATGCTGAAGGAGTATCGCGAGTCTCAACAACGCTTTAGTTATTATCTTCCTACAGTTGAAGAAATTGAGAAGTTGTTTGAATGTGATTACGATATCCAACAAGAAGGCATACAAAAATTGAAAACAATCCTATTATCGAATGAGTTAGAGGAGGACGATGTCGATCAACTTCTTCATGAAGTATGGAATGATCTTTCTTATGGCTTAGACTACGAAAGTATTTTTGCTCGTTGTTTAGAAAAGACGGGGTTAACATCTACAGAATTACCACTGTCTTTAATGAAGGATATTGATGAAAATTGTCGTAAGTTTATCTATCGTGGACATACATATCTTGAAACAATCAATGGAACAATTGGGCATATGAATCACGGGGAATATTGATTGATGTTATAATCTCATGTAATTTGAGGAAAGAGGATTATATGTTATTGAGTACAACAATCGGTATTTTAATACCATTTATTGGTACGTCTTTAGGTGCCGCAATGGTATTTGTCTTAAAAGATAAAATGAGTGAGAGACTGCAGAAGGGTTTAACTGGATTTGCAGCAGGAGTCATGGTAGCCGCATCGTTTTGGAGTTTATTAGTTCCTGCTTTAGAACAGTCTTCTACACTTGGAAAGTTATCCTTTCTACCTGCCGCAATCGGCTTTTTGGTGGGAGTAGGATTCTTGTTATTCTTAGATGAGGTAACACCACATATGCATCTGGACAATACAGAAGAAGGCCCAAAAGAGAACCGTCTATCACGCTCGATGAAGTTAATTCTTGCGGTCACGCTACATAATATTCCAGAAGGAATGGCTGTTGGTGTTGTCTATGCAGGTTGGTTAAATGGAAATACTTCGATTACTTACTTTGGTGCACTTGCCTTAGCACTTGGTATTGCAATTCAAAACTTCCCAGAAGGTGCGATTGTATCAATGCCACTTAGAGCAGAGGGGATGCCAAAGTGGAAGACCTTTGTGTATGGTGTGCTATCAGGTTTGGTTGAGCCAATTGGTTCTATTATCACAATTTTGTTTGCGACACAAGTCGTACCATTACTACCGTACTTCTTAAGTTTTGCGGCAGGTGCGATGATGTATGTCGTTGTAGAAGAATTGATTCCTGAGATGTCGGAAGGAACACATACAAATATTGGAACAGTCTTATTCTCATTAGGCTTTGTGACGATGATGATTTTAGATGTAGCACTTGGATAAAATGAAAACGATTCTTCATAGGAAGAATCGTCTTTTTATATTTTTCTCTTTTTTAGAGTATTTGTTTGGGTTAATTATGCAGAAACCTCTGCATAAGATTCATAGCGGTACTCGTTAATAATATTGATTGTACCGGATTCAGCTTCACGGACTAGTTCAGCTTGTCTGCTGGCATCTGCATATTCAATGACTGTACTACCGTTGCTGTTTGCTGTGTATTCAATTCTATAGCTCAATATGAAAACCTCCTTTTCTTTCTCTTTGATAAATGAAATGTATTGTTACAACTTCTTTATCTTTAAAGGATTATAGGATAGAATAAAAAAATTTGCAAATTGAATGCATAGAAAAAAGTCTTCCGAAGAAGACTTTTAGAAGTAAATATAGACTGTAACAGTAGAGCCTTTCTTGACTTTCTTGCCAATTACGCTATTACCATTGCTATCACGTACATCCTGAACTCTACCACTCATGGATGCGATAGTATCTCCGACAGCACGGTTGATTGTGATACCATTTGCGTTACCCCATTCAACATATTGACGAGGGTCACTGTAACTTGGCACTGCGACTTTCGCTACTGGTGTACGGAAGCTTACGCAGACTTCATTTGAAGCGACTGTATCTGTCTTTTCGTATCCATAGTAACCACATACCTGTGTATCTGTATCTGGTTGTAGACCATCGATGACTTTCGATAACTGATCACCTGTGTAGTTAATTGTTGCGACTACAGCACTATTTTGTACGACACGTGCTTTATATGTAATTGGACCAGTGATCCATGAGATATCGAAGGTCTTATCGTCATGACTTTCTTCGACAAGTTTCGATGAATCAGGATATGGTGTCCAAGCAAAGTTCACAGTATCGTTAGTATCATCATAGGATGCTGTAAAGGAAGCTAGGTTTTGAGGAGTCGTAATGAGGTTTGTATATGTACCGAGTTTTGAATACTCTGTCTTGACTAAACCTGTTGCTACATAATCAGATGGGATTGTATCATCTGGTGCGACATATGGGTATAGGCCTTTGATATGGGTAATCTTACTAATACCTTCAGGCATTGCCAGCTCACCAGGAGTACCATATGCACCTTCTAGTGTGTCTAGAACAGTACTGATAATTGCACCAGGGATATTCATATTTAACTTCCATCTTGAGAAGTATGTATCTGCACCAGCGATTGCCTTTTCATAACCAGACCAGACTGCAATTGTGAATTGCGTTGTTTGACCAACCATCCATTCATCTTTGGCTGCCCCAACTGGAATGCCATACTCAAGACCTGCATCACCCCAGTCAGATGTACCTGTCTTACCATATACTGGATAACCCTTACGAATTGCGTACATGTAGTTACCCCAGTCTTGGTCAACTGCATTACGCATCAAGTAAGAGGCGAGATACGCAGCTTGTGGTGAGAGAACAGATGTTCCTGTTGTTGGAGCGACATATGGATCCTTCTGACCATTACGGTAGAAGATTGTATTGATTGTATGAGGCTTGATATAGTTACCACCATTGATGAGTACGCCTGTAGCAGCTGCTAATTCCTTGGCAGATACACGCATATTACCACCACCAATCGCGAAACTAATATCGAATAGCTCTGGTTTAAATTGACTAAATCCTAAAGAGGTTAAGTAGTTTGTAACACGCTGTACGCCTGATTTATCAATGACAGCTTGTAATGCGTTGATTGCAACAGAATTTAGAGAGAGACCAACAGCCTTAGATAAATCAACAACACCCCATTTTGTATTGTCGAAGTTATTGAATGTCCAGTTACCATACGTAACAGGCTTATCGACAACGGTATGAGAAGTTGCCCAACCTAAATCTTCAAATGCTAATGCGTAATCGAGTACTGGTTTGATTGCAGAACCAGGCTGGTTGAACTGTTCGGTAGCGTGATCCAATAACATCGATCCTCCACTTGCCCAGTTTCTACCACCCATGATACCAACGACTTCACCGGTTTGGTTGTTGATAACGATAGAACCTAATTCATATAAATCATCAGGGAAATCGATACCGCCTGTACCAGCCTGAATACTTTCAAGCTGTGCTTGTACAGTAGGATTCATGTTTGTGTGGATTTCCATTGAAACGTTCATTGGATCAAGACCAGTCACTTCACGAGCCTCTTTCAGAGCTGCATCGATATATGCCTGATAAGTATAATCGGTATTGATTGTTGATTTGGCGTCAATCAATAAGTCTTCAACTTTGATAGATTTGGCAAGGTCACATTCTTCTTGGGTAATGTAGCCGTGGTAAACCATCATATCTAATACTGTATTACGACGGGCAGTCGCTTTATCGAGGTAGTTATGTGGGTCAAATGTATATGGTGAGTTAATAACACCTGCTAGCATTGCACATTCCGCAAGATTCAACTCCCAAACATTCTTACCGAAATACTGTAAGGATGCTTTCTGTACACCACGGATATTACCAACACCACCGAAGTTCATCTTATTTAGATACATTGTAAAGATATCTTCTTTGGAGGAATTTTTTTCAAGTTCCATCGCTAAAGCAATCTGCTGTACCTTATACTGGATGTTCTTGGTTTTAGAAGTTCCCGCTTCATCATCGACGAAGTAAGTTAGTTTAACTAGCTGCATCGTAAATGTAGAACCACCTTGCATAGAACCATGTAAGACAGTTTCAATAATGGACTTCGTAAAACGTGGGATATCAAATCCGTTATGACTAAAGTAACGGGAGTCTTCAATAGATAAGAAGGCATCAACCATCGCTTCAGGAATCTGATTGTAAACAACGTTTTCACGCAATGTTTGTCCAACGTCCGCAATCTTTGTGCCATTTGCGTCTAGTACAATTGTGGATTGGAAGTTTGTAAAGTCATCCAGCTTGAATTGTGGGGTTCCTTTTAAGAGCGTACTAATTGCGATAGCTCCAACGGCAGTTCCAACGAATTCAAAGCCAACGATGATAGCCATAAATAACGTTAGAATTCTAAAACCATGTATCTTACGCTTTACGCCAGGTTTTTTAGTTTGTTTATTTGTCATTGTTTCCTCCTGAGTTGAAGTATAACTGATCGATAATCTTTAAATAATCAATCGGGGTTACGTATGTGCTGGGAATCAAGTGCCCATTGTCTTGAAACCATCGATAGGGAATAGAGTGACGCTCGCTTTCTTTCACGAAGCGAATCACATCCTCTGCCTTTACATAATAGGTTTCGTTAAACACTGTCCATTTTACAATTAAAAAGGCAATTGCACCATGATTGATTACATTTTGTAAATGCTGAACTTGGTGCGCATGTAATGATTTTAAAGGAAAGGAGGTATGAGAAGCACATTCCTTGGCCTCAAAATCAACGTATTTTCCGCGGTATATACCATTGTAGTCTGTGGTAGATGGAAGTTTAAAGTAAGCTTCTGTAATCTTAGCAGCACTACGTGCGGGGTAATCTACTTTTACAATCGTAACCGGTGTTGGTTTCTTATGAATGACCGCTTTATCAATACTGAGATAAAACATATTTGTTACGTTAATATCTTTTTCAAGAACCATACCTCTACCACCGGCAGAAGTAGGTTTTGACGTATATGCTTTTTTCTTTCCGTTTGGATAATTGACCATACAAAAATTCCCATTTATATTATACAGATGTTCACATAAATAAGGAAGTTTTATTGCTTTTAGGATAGTGAAATGAGATAATAAATAAGCATTCATAGGAGGGTAGTTATGGCTGGTAAATTAAATCTAGATCCGCAGAAAATTGTTGATAAAGAACTCGATATTGATTTTAAGGGATATAATCCTGATCAAGTTGACCATCTTTTAGATGAAATCATTCAAGACTATCAGACATATGAAAATATGATTGCAGATTTGACAAAGAAGGCTGAAGAGTTGGAACGTACAAATGCTTCCCTACGTGCAAAGCTTATCGAAGTAGAAGGTAAGATCAAAGCACAAGAAGACTTGGACCCAATCTCACAAGGTGCTTCTAATGTTGATATTCTGAAACGTCTGAGCCGTCTTGAAAGACAGGTATTCTCAAACAATAACGAATAAGAAAATGATATACGTACATGAGGCAGTCGCTGGCACCTATGGTGTTAGAGGAAAGTCCATGCTCGCACCATCTGTGATGATGGTAGTGTTTGTGCCGGCCCAATCAATAAGACCGGGTATCGAAAGATAACGGCGGAGCGAGAACCTAAAACTTCGGTCATGGTTTAAGCCCTTAAGGTGTCACAGTGACGTAGCCGATAGGGAAACCTATCGGGTGGAACGAGATAAACCCCGCAAGCGAGAAACTCAAATTTGGTAGAGGAACTGCAGAAGGCGAACTGAAGCGTGATGCAGGTGTGAAAGCACAGATAAATGGCTGCCCCTGGAAACAGGACAGAACATGGCTTACTATTGTACGCATTTATGGAGGATGAATTTCCTCCTTTTTTCTTGCGTTCATACAGATATAAACAAATGATAGAATATGGTATACTAAAGAACGGTAAAGAGAGGGAAAATCATGAATCTTCCAAATCGATTGACATTATTCAGAATCGTACTGATTCCAGTTATTATTCTGGTTTACTTATTTCCATATAGTGCTTTTGGAATTACACCAATCAGTTTCTATGTACAGCATGTATCTATCTCTGTGATTGATATCGTGGCGTTATTCATTTATATCTTAGCCGCAATCACAGATGCGATTGATGGCCATATTGCTCGTAGTAGAAATATGATTACTACATTCGGCAAGTTTGCAGATCCTATCGCAGATAAACTACTTACAACGACAATGTTCCTATTGTTTATCTCTCGAGGTATTATTCCAGTTATCCCAGTCATCATTATGATTGCACGTGATACGGTCGTTGATGGCTGCCGTATGATGGCAAGTGCCAATGGTAAGGTTGTTGCGGCTGGTATGATGGGTAAGCTAAAAACAGTGTTACAGATGGTTACAGTTGCGTTAATTCTATTAAACAATCTGCCATTTGAACTATTAGGACTACCAGTGAGTATGATTATGTTGTGGTTCTCTGCACTAGTAAGTTTCATTTCTGGTGTACAGTACTTCATGCAGATGAAAGATGATATTTTAGAATCAAAATAATCGTGGAATTATTTTAAAACAAACATACATATAATCAGGAGGAGTAATTATGGCGGCAGAGAAAAAAGAAAAGACAGTTACCGCAGATAAGCGAGATCAACTACTTGCGGATGCGCTCAAGGCAATTGAAAAAGAATATGGAAAAGGCAGTATCATGCGCCTTGGAGATCGTGCTGATGTATCAGTAGACGCAATTCCATCCGGTTCTTTAGCACTTGATAGTGCATTAGGTATCGGTGGTTATCCAAAGGGAAGAATTATTGAAATTTATGGACCAGAATCTTCTGGTAAAACAACACTTGCATTACATGCAATCGCAGAGTGTCAAAAACAAGGTGGTAGATGCGCATTTATCGATGCAGAAAATGCAATCGATCCACTCTATGCGAAAAAGTTGGGCGTTGATATTGATGAACTCATCTTATCGCAACCAGACTCTGGTGAGCAGGCATTAGAGATTACTGAAGTGTTGATTAAGTCGGGTGCGATTGACTTGGTGGTTATCGATTCTGTAGCTGCACTTGTTCCGCAGGCTGAATTAGATGGTGAAATGGGAGATGCATCTGTAGGTCTACAGGCACGCTTAATGTCAAAGGCGATGCGTAAGCTAGCAGGTGTTATGAATCGTTCCAACACAACCGCAATCTTCATCAACCAGCTACGTGAAAAGGTTGGTATCATGTTTGGTAACCCAGAAACAACACCAGGTGGACGTGCGCTGAAGTTCTACTCATCTGTACGTTTAGATGTACGTAAGGGTGAAGCACTCAAGGAAGGTAGCGAAGTAATCGGTTCTGCCACAAAGGTAAAGGTTGTTAAGAACAAAGTAGCTCCACCATTTAAGGTAGCAGTTGTCAATATGATCTTTGGCCAAGGTATCTCTCATATCGATGAAGTCATCAGTTTGGCAGTAGAAAACGACATCATCGAAAAAGCAGGTGCTTGGTTCTCCTACAAGGGAGAAAAACTTGGACAAGGCTTTAACTCTGTACGTGAATATATGAAGAATCATCCGGAATTTGATGCAGAGATTACAGAACTTGTAAAAGCGAAGTTATTCCCTACAACAGAAGTTGATTCCACAGAAACAACAGCAGAATAATCCAAGGTACTCTTACCGAAAACGTAAGGGTATCTTTTTTACTTGATAAGCATGATACAGAAAAGATATTGAATTTGTTGTATGATGTTACTGTATGAAAACAAATTATCTAAGGTTCTATGAAGAACTTTCAAAAAACTATCAGACAGACGCAAAACGAAGTCAATTGCGTCTGTGTAATAAAATTGTGACAAATATATATTATGTTGTATATCCATTACTATTGTTATATCTATTTGTAAAACAAAGTGAAAAGTTATTACCGACAATTCTAATACCGCTACTTTCAATTGTCGCAATAACATTGTTACGTAAAGTTTTGGCACGACCTCGTCCATACGAGGAATATCCAATTGATCAAATCCTAGAAAAAGAAACACAACATAACGCAATGCCAAGTCGCCATGTATTTTCGGCTGCTATCATTGCGATGATGTGTTTTACAATTTCTCCATTACTTGCATGCATACTATTAGTGCTAGCTGCAATAGAAGGATATATCCGCGTAGTAGGGGGAGTGCATTATCCACGGGATGTTATTGTTGGATACCTTCTAGGAGTATTATTTGGATTATTCATTTTATAAATTATTTGTGTTATGTGAGTTTTGTGATATAACTTACTAGAAAGGTCACATCATTTGATGTGTGGTGATTGAGAAGAACATGCGCCTTTAATCCGATTTTAAACATATGAAAAGAGAACATTTAACAAACAACTTTTCATGCGTGGAAACGGATTAAAACCTCTATACAGAGAATTTTTGTCTGCTTTTTTCGCGTGAAAAGAGCAGATTTTTTTGTAGGAGGTATTTCATGATAGAAATTCATAATTTAACAATAAGCCACCGATATGATCTACGTAAGATTATTGATGACTTTACGCTTACAGTTAAACCAACAGATAAAATCGCTATCATTGGCGAAGAAGGAAATGGAAAATCAACATTACTCAAATGTATCGTAGATCCACAACTTGTAGAAAGTTATTGTGAAGTACAAGGGGAGATACGCTCGAAGAGTGAAAGAATAGGCTATTTAGCTCAAGAACTTGAACGCAAGCATGCGCAGAAGACTGTATATGAATACTTCTGTGAAAGTGAAGCATTTTCGCTAGCAACGCCATCACAACTACATGAAATTGCACATAGTTTAGGATGTGATGTAGAAATGTATTATCAAACGCAGATGATGTCTACACTTTCTGGAGGAGAAAAGATTAAGTATCAACTAGCCACAATACTTCTAGAACAACCAAGTATCTTACTTTTAGATGAGCCATCCAATGACTTAGATATTAGTACGCTTGCATGGTTAGAGAAGTTCATCAAAGATTCTCAAATTCCAATTATCTATATCTCACATGATGAAACATTATTATCGAATACTGCAAATTGCATTGTTCATTTAGAACTCGTTAAAAGAAAAACGCAAGCACGTCATACAATTATGCATATTGGCTATGATGCATATAAAGAACTGCGTGATAAACAATTTGATAAGCAGATGATGGATGCACAAAGTGAGCGTCGTCAAGACAAGTTGCGCATGGAAAAATACCAACAGGTTTATGAACGCGTCCAACATGAATTGCGTGTCGTATCACGCCAAGCACCGCAGACTGCCGCAAATCTCAAGAAAAAGATGAGAAGTGTCAAAGCGATGGGAAAGCGTTTTGAAAGAGAACGAGAGAATATGACAGAGATACCACTACGTGAAGATGCGATATTCTTTCACTTTGATGTGCAACCATTTGCGAGTGACAAACAGATTCTGGAGTATCATTTAGATAGCCTAATAACAAAAGATGAATCTAAACTATTAGCCAATACTATTGAATTACAAGTGTTCGGTAATCAAAAGATATGTATCATCGGTAATAATGGTTGTGGGAAAACAACATTATTACAAAAGATTCATGAATCTTTAGTTGGAAGAGAAGATATCCGTATTGGCTATATGCCACAAAATTATGACGAAATCCTAGATGTGTATGAATCACCAATTGATTTCTTAATTACTGTAGGGGATAAAGAAGATATCACACGGATACGTCAGTATTTAGGCTCAATGAAGTTTACTTCTGATGAGATGGAACATTCATTACGAGAACTGTCTGGTGGACAGCGAGCTAAGGTATTTATGTTGAAGATGCATCTAGATGGTGCAAATGTCTTATTACTTGATGAACCTACCCGTAACTTTTCACCATTATCAGCGCCAGTTATAAGGGAAGAATTAAAAAACTTTGGTGGGGCAATCATCGCTGTATCTCATGATCGGAAGTTCATTCAGGAAGTTTTTGATGATATCTATTTGTTGAATTCGACAGGATTACATCGCAATATGATAGGAGCCGAGTGAAACGCTTTCATTATTTTGTGTGTCTATTGTGAAAATGTGAAAAAAACCGTATAATACTAGAGAGAGAAATCTCTAAGAATAATGGAGGATTAAAAATGGGGTATATCATTCATGACCCTGTAATTCCTGTCATTTTAGCTCTTATTGTAGGTATCTTTGTCGGCATTGGTATTATGAAGGTTGCTGGCAAACACGGTCTTGATCGTGCGATTACAAAATCGCAAGATATTCTTGAAGAAGCAAATTCAAAAGCAGAAACAATTACGCGCCAAGCTACATTAGACGCGAAACAACAAACTTACGAATTAAAACTACAGGCAGAAAAAGAGATTAAGAATCAACAAAATAAATTATTACAAGTTGAAAATAAACTCATGCGCCAGCAGGATAGTTTGAATTTCCGCGAGGAGAATCTTGCCCGAAAAGAAAAGAAAATTGACGAAAAAGATCAGCAGATTACTGGAAAACTTGCAGATATCACTAAAATGGAAGAAGACTTGCAGGCTAAGATTGATCAGCAATTAGTTGAACTAGAACGTGTGGCAAATATGTCGCAGGCAGACGCAAAGGTAGAATTGATGGAGGCTGTTGAAAAGAAGACAGAAGCCGAAATCGCTACTTACTTACGTGATAAACAAGAGGAAGCAGAAGCAGAAGCCTCTTCCGTTGCACGTAATATTATTTCTTTAGCGATTCATCGCTACTCACAAGAGGAAACAATCGAGCGTACCGTTAGTACAGTAACGCTTCCAAGTGAAGAAATGAAGGGACGTATTATCGGTCGTGAGGGAAGAAATATCAAAGCAATCGAACAGGCTACAGGTGTTGATTTAATTATTGATGACACACCAGATATTATTACTGTTTCTTGCTTTAACCCAATTCGTCGTGAAATTGCACGTCAGTCATTAGAAATTCTGATGAAGGATGGACGTATTCAACCAGGACGTATTGAGGAAGTTGTTCAGAAGGTTACAGATGAACTTGAAGAGACAATCTTCAAGATTGGTAATGAAGCAGTATTCAAGCTAGGTATCGGTAAGATGAATCGTGAACTCATCAAGCTGGTAGGACGTATGAGATTCCGTTATAGCTATGGTCAAAACGGTTTATCACACTCTGTAGAAGTTGCACACTTTGCTGGTATGATGGCTGCTGAATTAGGACTAAACCAAGCACTTGCGAAGCGTGCAGGTTTATTACACGATATTGGTAAGGCACTAGACTTTGAAACAGAAGGAACTCACGTTGAGTTAGGTTCCAAGGTAGCTAAGAAGTATGGTGAAAATCCTATCGTTATCAACTCGATTGAAGCTCACCATGGCGATACAGCTCCAACAGATATTATTTCTGTATTAGTTGCTGCAGCAGATACAATTAGTGCTGCTAGACCTGGTGCTCGTTATGAATCTATGGAAGGCTACATTCAACGTCTAGAAAATCTTGAAAAGATTGCATTAGACTTTGAGGGAGTTGAAAAAGCATTCGCAATCCAAGCTGGACGTGAACTTCGTGTTATGGTACAGCCTGAAAAGATTGATGATGTACGTATGGTGAAGGTAGCTCATGATATTCGTGAACGAATTGAAAATGAGATGACCTACCCAGGACAAATCAAAGTAACATTGATCCGTGAAGTACGTGCACAAGAATTAGCAAAATAAGAACCGGTTCACGGTTCTTTTTTCTGAAAAGAGGGGAAAGTAACATGAGAGTACTATTTCTAGGAGATATCGTCGCAAAGAGCGGACGAGATGCAGTTCTAACGAAACTAGACGAACTAAAAGAACAATATCAACCAGATTTCATTATTGTAAATGCAGAGAATTCTGCACACGGTAAAGGGATTACATTTAAAATCTACAATCAATTACTCCTAGCAGGTGTCGATGTGATTACACTTGGAAATCATGCCTTCTCCAAGATGGAGATTCTAAATCATCTTCCTTCGATGAATCATGCAGTACGACCTGCCAATATGGAACCCTTCCATATTGGAAAAAGTTATGTAATCAAAGAAGTGAATGAAAAACGTATTGCAGTTGTAAATCTAGTAGGAAAAGTGTTTATGGATGTTTGTCGTGAAGACCCTGTCATCACGATGGAAAAACTCTTAAATGAAATTGACGCAGATATAATCTTTGTGGATCTACACGCAGAAGCGACTGCTGAAAAAATGACCTTCGCAAATTACTTTGCGCCAAGAGTGACTGCTGTGATTGGCACACATACGCATGTACAAACTGCGGATGAACAAATCATCAACGGTTGTGCATATATCACGGATGCAGGAATGTGTGGAGTATACGCATCGATATTGGGACGAGATACAGAAGAGGTAATCGCTAGAAGTATCTACAATGAATCCACACGTTATACACCCGCACAAGGTCCAGCAGTAATCTCTGGTGTACTCATCGATATCGATGAAAAAACAAATCGAGCAAACCAAATTGAACGGATTCAAATTCGTCCGAAAGGTTAGCATTTACTAACAAAATAGTGGGGTGCTATACTTTAGATGTTCATAAAGGAGGACTCGAATAATGCCAGTTACAGTTGATAAGGATACTTGTATCGGTTGTGGTGCTTGCGTAGGAGTTTGCCCAGTAGCAGCACTCGCTTTAGATGAAAATGGAAAGTCCGGATGCGATGAAGATGTATGTATCTCATGCTTCTCATGCATTCCAGTTTGCCCAGTTTCAGCTATCACAGAAAAGAACTAAATATAAGAAAATCGGTGCCCACCGATTTTTTTATATCCATAGGTGATTGACAAGTTGTTCTGCTTTGCTATGATATGTATAACAAAAGCGTGTTACTGGAAAGCAGGCATTAGCTCATTGGAAAAACATTTTTTCTGATGGGCTTTTTTCGTGGGAGGTACGTATGTTCTTATTTCATAAAAAATCAATGATCTATTCACCATGCGATGGTACATTTAAACCATTGAGTGAAGTAAAGGATGAAGTATTCTCTAAAGAACTGATGGGAAAAGGTTTTGCGGTTGTCCCAACAAATGGAGATATTCACTCACCAGTTGATGGTAAAGTCACAATGGTATTTCCAACCAAACATGCGATTGGGATTACAGATAAAAACAAGATTGAATATATTTTGCATATTGGCATCGATACTGTACAGTTAAAAGGGGCAGGCTTTGAGGTATGCGTACAAGAAGGTGACAGTGTAAAGGCTGGAGACTTACTTGTAAATTGTGATTTAGCTATGCTAAAACAAGCAGGCTATCAAACAGATGTTCTTGTGATTGTTACTAATCATAAGGATGTACGCATCAAACAAGCAGATAACCTAAAAGTAAAGGATGAGATAGCATATTGTGAAAACATATAATATTGCAAAAATACTAAATCATAACGTCGTTGTATGTCGTAGTGATGAAGATTCTAGAGAGTATATTATCTTTGGAAAGGGTATTGGTTTCCAAAGACGAGAAAATGATGTTGTTCCTGCAGAACAGATTCAAAACGTATATGAACTTGTTGATTTAAAAGATCGTAGACGTTATGAAGAGTTAGTAAATAGTGCAGATGATGAAGTAGTGGAAGTTACAGAAGAAGTAATCAGTGAGATGACTAACAGCTTTGGTGCATATGATAAGCGTATTCACCTTGCGTTGCTTGATCATATTCAGTTTAGTGTAAAGCGTTACCGTGAAAAGATTACAGTTAAGAATGTATTCACGGATGAAATTCGATTCTTATATCCAAAGGAATTTCAATTTGCAAAAGAAGTACTTGCGAAGATTAACGAACGTTTGGGTATTCATTTAGATGACAGCGAGATTGGTTTTATATGCATGCATATTCACGCTGCTTTACAGGGTGAAAGTGCCAGCCTTTCTACGATGATTGCACAGATATTAACAGAAACAATCGCAATCATCGAAAGAGAAATGCAAATCAACCTCAATGATTATGAAGTAGCGAAGCAACGTTTGATAACACACTTGAAGTTTGCGATTAAACGCTCGTTAGATGGGGTTGAAATCAACAACCTAATTGGTGATCTTGTTCATGATAAATATCGCAAGTCATACCAGATTGCATGCATGATAGGAGATCACATTGAAAATACATATGGCATCAGTATCGGAGAAGGAGAAAGATGCTATCTTACGATACACTTACAGAATATTGTAATGTATCGCAAATAATGGTTCGTACATGTGTAGTAAGGGGTATTACACATGTGGAATATAAGGAGGATATTTATGTTTAAGATGCTTCAAAAGATTGGTAAAGCATTTATGTTACCTATCGCAATTTTACCAGCTGCTGGTTTATTGTTAGGTATTGGTGGTGCTTTATCCAACCCTACAACAGTGGCGACTTATCCTGTATTAAATAATCCAGTATTACAGGGTGTCTTCACAATTATGAGTGCTGCGGGAACAGTTGTTTTCGCAAATCTAGCAATGTTATTGTGCGTAGGTCTATGTATTGGCCTTGCAAAGCGTGACAAGGGAACTGCTGCCTTAGCGGGTGTTGTTGGTTTCTTAGTTATGAACGCTACAATCACTTCTTTATTAGGTATTTTTAATCCAGATGGTGCTTCCATTGATACTGGTGTTGTTGGTGCAATCGTTGTTGGTTTAGTTGCCGTAACATTACACAACAAATATCAAAATATTGAACTTCCACAGGTACTTGGATTCTTTGGTGGTTCACGTTTCGTACCAATTGTTACTTCATTTGCAAGTATCTTCATTGGTGCAGTGTTCTTCTTAGTATGGCCACCATTCCAACAGTTATTAGTATCTACAGGTGCATTCATTGCACAAGCAGGTCCAGTTGGAACATTCTTCTATGGATTCTTAATGCGTCTATGTGGAGCAGTTGGTTTACACCACATGATTTATCCAATGTTCTGGTATACAGAACTTGGTGGTGTTGAAACTGTTGCAGGTGTTGCTGTAGCAGGTGCACAGAAGATCTTCTTTGCACAGTTAGCAGATCCAAATCATGTAGGTCTATATACAGAAGGAACACGTTTCTTCGCTGGTCGTTTCTCAACCATGATGTTTGGCTTACCAGCCGCATGTCTTGCGATGTATCACTGCGTACCGAAGGAAAGAAGAAGCAAGTACAAGGGCTTATTCTTAAGTGTTGCCTTAACATCCTTTATCACAGGTATTACAGAACCAATCGAATTCATGTTCTTATTCGTAAACCCAATTCTTTATGTTATTCACTCATTCTTTGATGGTGTAAGTTTCTTCATCGCAGATATTCTCAATATCTCGATTGGTAATACATTCTCTGGTGGTGTGATTGACTTTACACTCTTTGGTATCTTACAAGGAAACGCAAAGACAAACTGGATTTTAGAAATTCCATTTGGTTTGGTATGGGCATGTCTATACTACACATTCTTCAGATGGTACATTACAAAGTTCAATGTTATGACTCCTGGTCGTGGTGAAGAAAGTGATGATGCTGAACCAGTTGTAGAGACAAAGTCTACACTGAAGGAAGATAGTCATAAGATTATCGCTGCTTTAGGTGGTAAGGAGAATATCGAAGACGTTGATGCATGCATTACACGCTTACGTGTCAGTGTGAAGGATGTTGCAAAGGTTGATAAGGATGCACTAAAGAAGTTGGGTGCTACAGACGTTCTTGAAGTTGGTGGAGGAATCCAAGCTATCTATGGTGCAAAGGCTATCCTCTACAAGAACAACATCGTAGAAATCTTAGGTATCGATGAATAATCAAGAAGTTATCGCTGCCTTAAAAGGTAAACTTGTCATCTCTTGTCAAGCGCTGCCAGGAGAACCGCTCTATACAGAAGCAGGTGGGATCATGCCATTAATGGCATATGCGGCAGAGCTAGCGGGTGCTAGTGGAATCCGTTGTAACTCAGTACGAGATATTAACGAAATTCGTGCAAAAGTAAAACTTCCAACGATTGGAATTATCAAGCAAGATTATTTGGACTCACCAATTTATATAACCCCTACATTTGAAGAGGTGAGTGCACTTGTACAAACAGGCACAGAAATTATTGCCCTAGACTATACAGACCGCATTCATCCAAATAACATCAAACGTGAAGAATTATTCCGTCAAATCAAACAAGCATATCCAAATCAACTGCTCATGGCCGATATCTCAAATTTTGAAGAGGCGAAAGCAGCAGTAGAAATTGGCTTTGACTTTGTAGGTACAACACTGAACGGTTACGTCGGAGACATAAAGACAGAAGGGCCAAACTTTGATTTGGTATCTAGAATCGTTAAAGAATTAGACTGTCGTTGTATTGCGGAAGGTAGAATCCATGAACCATCGCAAGCCCGTAAAATGCTAGAGATCGGAGCGTTTGCGGTAGTGGTTGGTGGAGCGATTACACGTCCACTTGAAATTGCGACAAGATTTATCAAAGAAATCAACAAGGGCCGCTAAATTGCGGTCCTTTTCTTGTGCATAAGAGGTCAGTATTCTGTATAATAGTACCGATAGAGGTTAAAGATGAAAAGAGAAGATTTTATCCTTCCGGTTCATGCGGAAGAAAGAAAACGAACTAAGAAAAATACAGAGAGTACTTTTAGTAACTTTCAGATTAGCGATGATATCGTAAATCTAGGTTATGGTAAGAAGTATTTTATACATACTTATGGCTGTCAAGCTAATGTACGTGATGGAGAAGCGCTCGCTGGCATGATGGAAATGATGGGCTATACAAGTACGAATGTTCCAGATGATGCGGATGTATTATTCTTTAATACTTGTGCTATCCGTAAAGCGGCAGAAGACCGTGTATTATCCGATGTAAATAAGTTACGTTACTTAAAGGATGAGCGTCCAACAACGGTATTCTGCATCTGTGGTTGTATGGCCCAAGAAGAAGAAACAGTTAAACAGATTCTTTCTGTATCACCACATGTAGACTTAATCTTTGGTACTCATAACATTCACCGTATGCCAAATCTTTTAGCAGAGGTGATTGAAAGTAATGAGCGTAAAGTAGAAGTATTCTCCCAAGAAGGAGATGTCATCGAAGATGTACCGGTAAAACGTTCTATGGACTCCAAGGGCTTTGTAAATATTATGTATGGGTGCGATAAGTTCTGTACGTATTGTATCGTTCCTTATACACGTGGTAGAGAGCGCTCACGTCGTATGGAGGATATCCTAAGAGAAGTCGAAGAACTGAAAGCCAGTGGACGTAAAGAAGTTGTTTTACTTGGACAAAATGTTAATGCCTATGGCAAAGACCTAAAGATGGAAGATGGCTTTACACAACTGCTTGTGGCAGTTGCCAAAACTGGTATTGAACGTATTAGTTTCTATACAAGTCATCCAAGAGATTACAGTGAAACAACCATAGATGCGATGCGTGATTATCCAAATATCATGCCATTCTTACATCTACCA
The DNA here is from genome assembly GCA_963525775.1 of uncultured Solobacterium sp. Lineage (GTDB taxonomy): Bacteria > Bacillota_I > Bacilli_A > Erysipelotrichales > Erysipelotrichaceae > Bulleidia. The sequence continues at coordinate 31,262 of CAURLC010000017.1, forward strand.
GTACAATCTGGATCAGATGAAGTATTACGTCGTATGGCACGTGGATATACAGTTGAAAGATACAAGCAGTTATACGATGATCTGAAGAAGAAAGTACCACATATCGCATTTACAACAGATTTGATTGTCGGTTTCCCAAATGAAACCGATGAAGAATTTGAAGCGACATTAGATCTTGTGCGTTATTGTCGATTTGATATGGCATACGCATTTATCTATTCTCCAAGAGCAGGCACACCAGCCGCGAATATGGAAGATAATATTCCGCTCGAAGTAAAGAAGGAAAGACTGGCAAGACTCAATGAATTACTCACTGAGATAGCGGAAGAAAATAATCGTCACTTCTTAGGAGAAACAGTCAGTGTGTTATGCATTGGCACTTCCAAGAGAAATAGTGCAGTCTATAGTGGATATAGTGCAGATAATAAACTGGTAAACTTCACAAGTGAAAAAGATTGTGTCAATCAAATCGTGGATGTCGAAATTACTGCAACACATAGCTACTATCTTGAGGGTAAAGTTCTGTAAAATCGCCAGTGTTTGTTCTATAATAAACTTGGATTAAAAGTATTACTGGAGGATATAATTTATGAGTAAAGTACGCATATTTGCACTCGGCGGCCTTGATGAAGACGGCAAAAACATGTATGTCGTTGAAAACAACGAAGATATATTTGTCATGGAATGCGGATTGAAATATCCGGATGGTGATCAGTTAGGAATTGAAATGATCGTTCCTGACTTCCGCTATTTACGTGAGAATCAATCACGCATTAAAGCAATCTTCATTACCCATGGTCATGAAGATGTCATGGCAGCACTACCAAACCTATTAAAAGAAATTCCGAATATTCCGGTGTATACAGCACCATTAACAGCGATGATGCTAGAACGTAAACTAAAGAAGGCAGGTATTAAAGAATTAAACTTACATCGTATTCGTCGCAATGCGAAGTTTAAGATTGGCAATACTGAGATTCGCACCTTTGGTACAATGCAATCAATTGCAGATGGCTTTGGTGTCGCAATTAAGACAGAAGATGGATATGTAGTATATTCATCAGAGTTTATCGTTGACTACGATACAAAGAATGCGGCATTCAAATTTGATATTACCAATATTACAGATCTAGGTAGTGAAGGGGTACTTGCGTTATTAAGCGAATCAGTAGGTTCTACACGTGCTGGTAACAGTAGCCCACACCATCGCATCACTGAACAAATTGAACAGTACTTTGAAGATACGAAGAATCGTATGTTTATTACTGTGTTTAACCAGAACTTATATCGTGTCATTGAGATTATCGAACTAGCAACAAAGTATAATCGTAAAGTTGTCATCTTTGATGAAGAACTGAAGAGTTTAATGGCAGATATGGCAAAGCTTGGATACTATCATATTCCAGCGGGATTAGAGGTAGCACCATCTGCTTTCAGCAATGACATGGAAAATATCTTGGTCATTGTTTCAGGTACTGGTAAGTCTATCTTCCGTAAGATTCATAAGATGGCAACGAAAGAAAATGACAGAATCGAGTTACGTACAACGGATACAGTGATTATCGCTTCTCCTGCCGTACCTGGTACGGAAAGAGAAGAGGCATCCATGGAAGATGACCTGTATAAAGAAGCGGGTCGTGTACTTATGATTGATTCACGTCGTGCTTATAGCATGCATGCAAGTATTGAAGATCTTAAGATGATGATTTACTTGATGAAGCCAAAGTACTACGTACCAATCAAGGGTGAATATCGTCAACTCATCGCCAATGCGAATATCGCATTAAACATGGGATATAACGCAGATAAGATTATCGTTATGGATAATGGCCAAGTGGCTGTGCTAAATGATGGTGTGATGGCGAAGTCTTTTGATAAGGTTGATGTGGATGATGTCATGGTAGATGGTAACGATAGCTTAGATGCTAGCGGTATGGTCTTAAAGGATAGAGAAATTTTAAGTACAGATGGTACAATTATCATCGGTGTCGTAATGAATCACGTCACAAAGGAAATTATCGGTGGACCAGATGTACAAAGCCGTGGTGTAATCTACCTTAAGGATGCGGATTACATTATTAAAGAAGTTGGCAACATCATGGAGAAGACTATTAATGATGCGGTCAAAGAAAAACGCTATGACAATATGTCTTGCCGTAGCGAAGCACGCGAGAAGATTAGTCGTTATGTCTTGAAAGAAACTGGCAAACGACCTATGATACTTCCAGCGATTATCGAAATTAACACAAAGGATTAGTGAGGGAATACGTGGCAAGAAAGACAAAAGCACAACAACAAGCAGAACAAAACGAGCTCATCGTTAGAGTGATCACGATTGTAATCCTCTTTGCTTTTGCCATTTTAGGCTTTACCAAAGCAGGCATCGTTGGTCTATTTATCTATAACTTATTAGGTTACCTAGCAGGTAACCTTTACTGGTTTGTGATAGCGATGGTAATTATTGTTCTACTAATCAATATCATCAGAAGAAAACAGAGTGAAGAAGAAATCAGTTGGATACCAATTATCCTGTTAATCTCTGCATTATTACTCTTAGAGGCATACATTGCAGTACCAAATGTAACGGGAATGGAGGCTTTGTATGACTATATTAATCATACGGTGGATTACTTTATGCCAGATTCAACTCTGAAATTCAGTGGAGGAATCTACGGTATCTTCCTATATGCGATTTCTTCGATGATGTTTAATCGTATTGGTACAGTGCTAGTCATCATCGTACTCTTCATGATAGCGATGTTGTTGCTGGTGGATATGGAAGTATACAAGAAAGCATTCCGCTCTGTCATCGCATTCTTTAAGATGCCAGAAGTAGAAGAGAGTAAGCAAAAGGAAGAACCAGAGGAGCCAAAAGAACCGGCAAACCTTTGGAAGATGATTGATAAAGGCAAAGAGACAACTAGTTCACTGTTCCAAAATATCAAGGCAGATGGAAAGACAGAAAGTCTTCCGGTTGTGCAAGAAGAACAGCCAAGAACAGCTAGGGTTATCAATCGTATTCATCCGGATGATCCAACTCAAGAAGTGCCAATCATCGTACTACCAGGAGAAACAATCTCACAAAAAGACTCTGTATTCATCGATGCGGATGATTTGACAGATGACCATGCTCGCATGGAAGAAAAGACAACGTTAATACAAGATACTGTTGTACGTCAACCAGAACCATCACGCTTTACGCCAATGACAGTCGATAGAGAAGAAGAGGAAGATCTATCCACAACAGAAGAGTATGAAACAGTTGTGGAAGAACATCCTGATCAAGAAAGCAATATCTATCCACCATCCGAGGCACCAAAGCCAAAGAAACGTACACGCCCATATCAATTACCAAAGATTTCACTCTTAGACCCACTTCCACCAAAGGGTAGTAATCCAGAAAATGAAGTGGCCGCAAGAGAAAAATCACAATTATTACTACAGATTCTAAATAACTTTGATATTGAAGCACAGTTATTAAATATACATATTGGACCATCTGTTACACAGTTTGAGATTCGTCCGGATGTAAATGTTAAGGTATCCAAGATTCTTGGCTTAACAGATAACATTAAGATGCAATTAGCTGCTAGAGATGTTCGTATTGAAGCACCAATTCCAGGCCGCAATGCGGTAGGTATTGAAATACCAAACGTGAAGAGTACACCAGTTAAGATGCGTGAAATCATCAACGATGTAGGTAATGATAAATCACAACCATTACTATTCTTCCTTGGTAAAGACTTACTAGGAAAAACAGTAACATGTCGTTTAGATAAGATGCCACACATGTTGATTGCCGGCGCGACAGGCTCAGGTAAATCAGTATGTATGAACTCAATCATCTGTTCATTGTTATTGCGTACAAAACCAGATGAAGTGAAGATGTTACTAGTCGATCCAAAGAAAGTAGAATTTACACCATATCGTAATATTCCACACTTGATCGGACCAGTTATCAATGATCCAAACAAGGCAAGCAATGCCTTAAAGGTCATTGTACGTATCATGGATGAACGTTATAACATGTTCGCAGCTGCAGGTGTTAGAAACATTGAAGTCTACAACAACATGGTTGAACAACAGGGTGGTAGACCAAATCCAGATGGCTCACCAGCACCTAAGAAGATTCCGTATATTGTTGTGATTATCGATGAGTTAGCAGACTTAATGGCAGTCGCTGGTAAAGAAGTTGAACAATCCATTCAACGTATTACACAGTTAGCTCGTGCTGCAGGTATTCACTTAATCGTCGCAACCCAAAGACCATCTGTAGATGTTATTACAGGTATTATTAAGGCAAATATCCCAAGCCGTATTGCATTTGCGGTATCTAGTGGTATGGACTCACGTACAATCTTAGATCATGTAGGTGCAGAACGATTGCTTGGCTATGGTGACATGCTATACATGCCAATTGGACAAACTGGTTCAACCCGTGTACAGGGTGTATTTGTAACAGATGATGAAGTACAAAGAATTACAAGTTTTGTATCCTCAGAAGCTTCTCCAATTTATGATGATTCCTTCGTACAGTTAGATGGAATCGAATCAGGAGAAGGTGGTATCGTGACAGAAATCAGCGATGATCCACTCTTCAAGGAAATCAAAGAATATGTTATCGAAGCACAAAAAGCTTCGACATCCTTACTACAAAGACGCTTCGGCATCGGTTATAACCGTGCCGCAAGAATGATTGATGCCCTCGAAGAACATGGTATCATCGGACCAGCACAGGGTAGTAAACCTAGAGAAGTATATATCAAAGAATAGAGACACCATAGGGTGTCTTTTCTTTATGGATTGCAAATAGTTATATACTGTTATATAGTGTTATATGTAAGGAGATACAATGAAAATCATTCTACTAAACGGAACTAGTACACCATTATATGAACAGATAAAAAATGCAATTAAAGAAAACATCATTGGAAACACAGTATCCTCAGATGCACAACTACCATCTGTACGACAATTATCCAAAGAATTAGGTGTAAGTATATTAACCGTCAAAAAAGCATATGACGAACTAGAGCGAGAAGGATTTATTGTTATCAGGCAAGGACTAGGTACATTTGTTGCGACAATGAATCAAGATCTTTTAAGAGATGAAAAACAAAAAGACATAGAAGCTCATTTACTTGAAGCATGTAAGATTGCGAAAACAATCAATCTAAGCAAATCGGAATTAACAGAACTATTCAATTATATTTATGAAGAAGGTGTAGAAGATGAATAAAATTGAAATTAAGAATCTAAAGAAAGACTATCAAAACTTCGCATTAAAGAATGTAAATTTCTCGATTCCTGAAGGATATGTTACAGGATTTATCGGTAGAAATGGTATGGGTAAAACGACAACCATCAAATCAATATTATCCTTGATTCAGTATCAAGGAGATATTTTATCCATACATGGTGATGAGAAAACCAAGTTAGACAATCAAAAAATTGGTGTAATTATGGATGACTCATTTCTCGCAAAAGATTGGAATATGGAACTCGTCAACCAAGCAATGAAAGTTGGATATGATGCGTGGGATGAGAATACATACTGGAAGTTTCTAGAAAAATTCCATATCGATAAGAAATTGAAAGTAAAAGAACTATCACGTGGGATGAAGATTAAGTTGATGTTATCGATTGCTTTATCACATAACGCAGAACTCTTAATCTTGGATGAGCCAACGAGTGGATTAGATCCAAGTATGCGTGAAGAGTTTGTAGAAGTAATCTCTAACTACATGCAAGATGATAACCACACAGTATTATTCTCTACACATATTACACAAGACCTTGAAACAATCGCAGATTACATTGTCTTTATTGATAATGGAAAAATTGTACTATCGTTAGAGAAAGAAGAATTCATAAACTATTTCATGATTTTAAAGTGTGGTTTAGAAAATCAAAATATGCTTAACACAACCGCGATATTAGGGCAAAAGAAAACAAAATATAATATCGAATACTTAGTAAAGCGCGATGCGATTCAAGAGATACCAAATGAATATGTAGAAGATGAAATTACAATTGATAAGATTATGATTTTATATGGGAGGGAAAAATAATGAATGAAATCAAAGTATTGAAGTTAGATTTATTATCCATAAAACCATATTTAACAATTAAAAATTTAATAATCCTAATAGGACTTGGAACTCTCTATGGTGTACTATCAAAAAATCCAGCCTTTGTTTTAGCTACAGTACAAATGTTTGCAGTATTATTCTCTGGGTATCCTTTTATGGTAGGTGAAGAGTCTGGGATTGATCCTTTATATAAACTGTTTAGTATCTCTTCAAAAGATGTCGTAAAAGGTAGATACTTACTAGCAACAGTATCAGTGATTATCATGTTGGTGGTTGGTGTTGTTATGGTACTGCTTATCGGAATTGCATATCCGATGGAAGATTTATTCTATAGCTTACTACTAGCGGCACCATGTATAGGACTAATTTCGTTAATCATTATTTTCATTGAGTATCCAATCTATTTTAAATATGGATACAATAAGGGAAAAACATTAACAGCAGTACCAATGTTATTACTTGCGATTGGTGCAGTATGTTCTACATACTTTAATGAATCTCTAAAATCTATATTACAATTTCTAGTGATAAATCCAGTTGTTGCTATGGGGATTATTTGTATCATTTTCTTTGTCATTGTAGTTATTTCATTAAAACTTTCTCATAAGTTATACGCAAATAGAGATTTTTAAATGAATAAAAGTAATTGACAAAAGTAACTGACTATCATACTATTTCAACATAACAAACCGATGATTGGGAAATCAAACATACAAAGGCAACTTCTAGAGAGCGGGGATGGTGGAAACCTGCAGGCATGCGGTGTGCAAATGGACCCATGAGGGCTTAAGGAAAGCTTATGCAAGTATTTAAGACGCAATGTCAGCGTTAAAGGACAGAGAATGTGATTGCATTTTCAAAGAGAGAATAGTCAAAAGACTATTAAAAAAGGTGGTACCGCAGGTTAACGCTTGTCCTTTTGTGGGCAGGCGTTTTTGTATGTTATGACTGAAAATGCAGAGAGAAGGAGGATATATCACATGAAAAAGTTAGTACAGGTAATTTGTGTTTTATTATGCAGTATGATGATTGGGTGTTCTTTACCCTCTGCATCAAAAAAGGATGCGAAAAAGTATGTGATCGTAAAGCAATTAGATCACGCATCCATTGATGAAATTGCAGTCGCAATTGAAAATGAATTAAAAGAATTAGATGAGACAGCAGAAGTAGAAATCTATTCTGGTCAAAATGATCAATCTACATTGATGCAAATTGGCAAACAAGCAGTAACAGATGGAGCAGATGTTATTATCCCAATTGGTACACTAGCAGCACAAACAATGGTTGTGGCAAGTGAGGATACAGAGATACCAGTGGTTTACGCTACGATAAGTGATCCAGAAGCAGCTTCCTTAACAGGAATTGATAGAGTAACAGGTACATCTGATGCACTTAATACAAAGCAGTTTGTTGATATGATGTTAAAACAAAATCCAAACTTACAGACAGTTGGTTTACTCTATTCAAATTCAGAAGCAAACTCACAAAAGCCAATTGCAGAAGTAAAAAAGATCTTAGATGAAAAGAAGATTAAATATATCGAAGCAACCGCAAATACTAGTCAAGAAGTAATCGCTGCCGCATCATCTCTTATCGCAAGTAAGGTAGATGCAGTATTTACACCAACAGATAACGTAATTATGTCTTCTGAACTTGCTATCTATGAATCATTCATGAATGCAAATATTCCACATTATGCAGGAGCAGATTCCTTTGTTCGATCAGGTGCATTTGCGACTTGTGGAGTGAATTATACAGATGCTGGTGTAAAGACAGCTAAACTTGCATATGAAGTCTTACAGCCAGGATTCAAAAAGACAGAAGATTTTATCACACTAGATGGTGGTATTATCACTGTAAATACAGAAGTAGCAGAGAAGTTAGGTGTAAACCCAGATATTTTCGCAGATTTTGGACAAGTAATAACAGTTGAGACAACAGGAAAGTAAGGGATAGTATGCTAAGTATTTTGCAAACTACTTTAGAACTAGGGGCTTTATATGCATTTGTATCAATCGCTTTATTTTTTAGTTATCGACTTTTAGATATCGCTGATTTAACAACAGATGGAAGCTTTGTCCTAGGTATGGCGATATCTGTATCTTGTGCATTTGTAGGTCATCCAATCTTGGGTATCTTATTAGGTATGCTTGCAGGTGGTGTTGCAGGTTATATTACAGCCTTTTTACAAACACGCATGGGTGTTCCATCCATTATTTCAGGAATTATTACAAGCACAGGACTATACACAGTTAATCTATTTGTCATGGGATGGTCAAGCCAAATATCACTCTTAAAACAAACAACAGTATTTACAATCCTAAAGAAAATAAATATAGGTGGCAGTTGGTATGCTAGCATATTCGTGATTGTTTTATTAGTTGTATGCATGATTCTATTACGTTTATTTTTATCAACTAGACTAGGATTATCATTACGTGCAACAGGAGATAACCGTGCGATGGTAACAGCGTCTAGTGTAAATGTTAAAAATATGATTACACTAGGACTAGTCATAGCTAATATGCTAGTTGGTTTAAGTGGAGCACTCGTTGGACAGTTCAATAAGACAAGCGATATCAATGCTGGCACTGGTATTGTGGTGGTTGGACTTGCTTGCTTGATCATTGGTGAATCACTAATACAAGGTAGAAAATCATTATCACGAAATTTAACAGCTTGTTTTGTTGGTAATGTTGTATATCGAATGATTTATGCGATTATATTGCAGACAAAGATCATCAACGTACAATCATTAAAGCTAGTGACAGCTTTGATTGTCGCACTTGCAGTAGCAGCACCGACAATCAAAAAAGAACTTTCTTTACATATGAGAAAGGGGAAATAACAAATGTTAGATATACAAAATCTATCTGTTACATTCAATGCAGGAAGTATTGATGAAAAAAATGTACTTCAAGATTTGAATTTACATGTTGAAACAGGCGAATTTATTTGTATCATTGGCTCAAATGGAGCGGGTAAATCCACTATTCTGAATACCATTGCCGGTAGTATTATCCCAGATAAAGGTAAAATTCTTCTGGATGATACGGATATCACTTATGTCAAAGAGTATCAACGAGCAAGTTATATTGGACGCTTATTCCAAGACCCACTAAAGGGTACTGCACCGAATATGACAATTGAAGAAAATCTAGCACTTGCATGTTTAAGTGCAAATGAAAAGAAATCACCATTTTCTTGGATAACAAACAAAGAACGCGAACTATTCAAAGAACAGTTAAAAATGCTTGATATGGGACTTGAAGATCGCATGCATACGCTAGTTGGAAACCTTTCTGGAGGACAGCGCCAAGCGTTAACATTATTAATGGCAACGATTGTACCACCAAAGTTATTATTGCTAGATGAACATACGGCAGCACTAGATCCAAAGGCAGCTGCGAAAATCATGAAACTTACCCAAGAGATTGTTAAAAAGCATCATATTACATGCTTGATGGTAACCCATCAGATGCAACAAGCCCTTGAAGTTGGCGACCGTACAATCATGATGAATGATGGTCATATTGTAATAGATATCAAAGGCGAACAAAGAGCAAAGATGTCAGTATATGACTTAATAGAACGCTTCCACGCAAACACAGGAAGTAATCTAGCAGATGACCGTATCTTACTTGCAAAATAAGTGTAACTATATAAAAAACAGAGATGATACTTAAATAAAACGAATAGGATGCGAAATCTATATTGTGTACAGATTATCATTTGAGTAAATGTATATGCTATAGGTGAAGATTTAATCGATGCTATTATATTTTTAAAAAAGTGAGAATAAGAACCAAAAGTAGTATTCATTACGATTTTAAATTTAAACCAAACGACTCTTAGGGCGATTAAAGTAGTGTAACCTATCAGTTATAAATAAAATAGGGTGTACAAAAGTTGTTATGTAAAAAAATGCATAACAACTTTTTCGATTTAGAATGTAATTATAAAAATGAGGGGAGATATAATGAACGATCGTGCAAGTCAGATTTTAAATCTGTTAATTAAAAATCCAGATTATAAAGTTTCTAATATTGAGAAACTTCTAAATTTGACACGTCGTCAAGTCAATTATTCTCTAAGTCAAATCAACAATGACTTGGTTCAAAATAATCTTCCTGAAATCACAAAAAAGGCTGATGGATCAATTGTAGTGCCAAAAGAAATACTTCAGTTTTATTCTCAGCGTTCGTCAGATACGGCTACAGCGTTCTACTCAGAAAAAGAAAGAATCGATATTATCTGTCTGTTCTTATCGGTTAGTCATGAGGATGTATCACTAAATCATTTAATGGATGTACTTAAGGTTAGTAAAAATACGATTGTGAATGATATAAAACAAGCTAATGAATCGATAGATGAATATGGTTTACGTATTAAATACAATCGAGTTCAAGGCTATGACATTACTGGAAATGAATTTCAAATCAGAACATTAATTGAAGATATTATCCAAAGAAATATTACATATAAAAGAGATTTTTCAATATTAGATCGCTACTTTAAATTCAGAAAAGATAAAGCAATTCATTTAATCAGCGAAGTTGAAAAAGAGTTATTTGTAAATTACTCAGATGAATCATTTGATTTTATGGCAAACGTATTCACTTACGTTTTCTATCGCATTAAAAATAAGCAAATACATTTAAACGATAAAATTGGAAAACTTGTAAAGAGTAGTAAAGAGTACGGAGTAATACAGAAACTACTTAGGGATGAAAACCTACGTAAAGATAGTGAATGGATTAGTCTAATATTTATGGCTTCAAATGTATATGTTAGTGAGAAGTCGGATCTTATCTTAGTTGAGAGTGATTTGTTCTCACTTGTTCATCAGATGGTAGAACGATTTAAGCAGTTGACTTTGATTGAAATTGAAGACCAAGGTAAGTTTGAAATTCGCTTATTTAATCATTTACGACCTGCATGTTTCAGAATTATGTTCGACATCAAAATTCATGATTATTATAGTGGGTTGGTAAATAGTGATTATGATGTCGTAAAGCAAATTATTGGAGATTTGATTAAACCAATTGAAGAATATATTGGAAAGAGATTCTCGAATGATGAACTTGAATTATTGACATTATATTTTGGATCACAACTACGACAAGAACAGGATATTGCGCCAAAGGCGAGAGCGGTAGTTGTATGCTCGAATGGATTGATAGTATCACGAATGATGCTGGAAACTTTGCGAGGAGTATTTCCAGAGATACACTTTTTAACATCGCTATCAATTCGTGAATTTGAAAAGTTTGGTTCTGATTATGACATCGTATTTACAACTGATCCAATTCAAACAAACATTAATCAATACATTATCAATCCAATTATGTCGAAGGATGAGCAATCACGATTACGTGATAGGGTCTTAAGTGATTTAGGTATTACAAGCCCAGAAAAGCGTATTAAGGAATTGATTCGAACAATTGAAAAATATGCAAAGATCGAAGACATGCAAGCATTGAAAGATGAATTAGAAGTATTATTACAAACATCTTCCAAAATACAAATGAAAGATAAAGATGCCTTGCCAGGATTAATGCACTATTTACATCAAGATTGGGTACAGATTACTGATAAAGAACTTGATTGGAAAGATGCAATCCGATATGCGTTTGAACCAATGCGTAAAGTGAAAGCAATTAATGATCAATACATTGAAAAAACAATGCAAAGCTTCGCTACTCAGCTCTCATATAGTTTCTTTGGGACAGAAGCTGCAATTCCGCATGCGGATGAAAAGACACTGATCTATGAAGAATTTATCGGATTTACAGTTTTTAGGAAACCTATTCAATTCCCAAATGGAAATCTGGTGCATGTAATTGCACCAATTGCAATTCTTAATACATCTAAACATATCTATGCTGTAAAAAAGTTAGCAGAGATAGTTATGAGCAAGGAAAATATAGACTGGATTATTGGGTTCACTAATGAAAGTGCGCTATACCAAGCGTTTATAGAAAGGGATTGGTTATGAAATTAGAAGATTACGGTAAATTTACAGTCATCATGCGAGGCTACACGCTAGAGCAAGCAGATCGAATTATTCATGTATTACGTGAATACAAAGAACACTTTATGGTTGAAGTGACAATGAATTCCACAGGAGCTCTTGATATGATTCGCACATTAAGTAAAAAGTATCAAAGACAAATTCATATTGGAGCAGGCACTGTTAAAACTTTAGAAGATGCAAAGAGTGCAATTGATGCTGGTGCAGAATTCTTATTATCTCCAATTGGTTTCACAAAAGAAATGATGGAGTACACAAAAGCACACGGAATTCTTGCAATCCCTGCTGCTATGACACCTACTGAGATTCAAACGCAATTTAATATGGGTGCAGACATTGTAAAAGTATTTCCTGCAAGAACAGTTGGTCCAAAATTCTTCAAGGATGTTCAAGCTCCATTAGGAAAACTAAGACTTATGGCAGTTGGTGGTGTTGGAGTAAATAATTATCAAGAATTCTTTGATAATGATTGCCAATATGTTGGTATGGGAACAGGCATGTTTGGAAACTTAAATTTAGATACAGCTTCTGACGAAGAAATTCGTACAGTTCTAAATACATATCTAACTAAGTAGGAAAGGGGAAAGAGATATGAGTATCAATGTTGTTGTAACAAAAGAACTTGTATTTCCACAAGTAGAAGCATCTACAAAAGAAGAAGTAATTTCTTTACTAGCAGATGCTTTGGAGAAACAAGGTTTCGTAAAAGACACATATAAAGATGCAATTCTTGTAAGAGAAAAAGAATATCCAACAGGATTACCATCAACAAGTCCTGTTGTGGCAATTCCACATGCAGACAATAACCTTGTTAACACTACTTCTATTGCAGTAGCAGCATTAAAGAATCCAGTAAAATTCCATAACATGGAAGAGGTTGACCAAACAGTGGATGCACAAATTGTAATCATGATGGCAATTGCTGAACCACATGGACAAATTGAAATGTTACAGAGAATTATTGGTTTTATTCAGAATGATGAAGCAAAGAATAAACTCGTTCATTCTGTTAATAAAGAAGAAATTTTAAAAGTAATACAAGAATCAATTTTAAAGGAGGAATAAAAATGAAAAAGATTCTAGTTGCTTGTGGTAATGGTATTGCCACATCTACAGTAGTCGCAACAAAAATGAGGCAGTTCTTAGAAGAGAAAGGTCAGCAAGTGACAATTACACAATGTAAGTTGATGGAAGTTCCAGGTAAGGTTGCTGATTATGACCTACTAGTTACAACAGGACAATTCGGTGGAGATGCACATGGAGTAAAGCTAATTAAAGCTATGCCACTTCTTACGGGTATTGGTGCCGATGCTGTATTAAATGAGATTTTAGAAGCAGTTAAAGAATAATAAAAGAAAAATCAGGAGATAGATAATATGAATATTATAATGGATGTATTTAATTTCTTTATTCGTGCTGGTGCAACAGTTATGTTACCAGTTATCATTACAATTATTGGTTTAATATTTGGTTTAAAACTTTCAAAAGCATTTAAGTCAGGTTTAACACTTGCAATTGGTTTTGCTGGTATTAAGTTAATTCTTGACTTCATGACATCAAACGTAGGACCAGCAGCTAAAGCAATGGTTGAACGTACAGGTGTTGTACTTGATGCATTAGATGTAGGTTGGGGTTCTATCGCTGCAGTCACATGGGCTTCACCAATCATTGCAATCTTAATCTTTACTATCTTATTGGTTAACATCATTATGTTAATCTTGAAGGTTACAGATACATTAGATGTTGATATTTGGAATTATCACCACATGGCAATTGTAGGTGTTATGACTTACTTTGTAACAAAGAATATCTTCTTAGGCGTTGGTGCAAGTATTGCAATGGCTATCATTACATTCAAGTTGTCTGACTGGTCACAAGGTGCTGTAGAAGAGTTCTTTGGAATTCCGGGTGTCACATTGCCAACTGTATCTGCTTTATCATCACTTATCATCGCATGGCCAATGAACTGGTTATTAGATAAGATTCCATTCGTTCGTGATTCTAAGTTCTCAGTTAAAGATGCTCAGAAGTATTTAGGTTTCTTTGGGGATCAGATGATTATGGGTGGTATCATCGGTTTAGCAATTGGTGCATTAGCAGGATATGACTTAACTGCAGTATTAAAACTAGGTGTTAGTATGTCAGCTGTATTAGTACTGATTCCAAAGATGACAGCTCTATTCATGGAAGGTTTAATGCCAATCTCTGACGCTGCTCAAAAGTGGTCTCAAGAACGTCTAAAGGGCAGAAATGTATTTATCGGTTTGGATGCGGCTGTTGTAGTTGGTAACCAAGATGTAATTACAACTGCTTTAATTATCATTCCTTTAACAATCGCTATGGCATTAGTATTACCAGGCAACCGTGTATTACCATTTGCAGACTTAGCTGTAGTTCCATTCCGTGTAGCAATGGTTGTTGCAGTAACTCGTGGTAACTTATTGAAGAATATTATCATCGGCTTAACAATTACTGCTTCCTTACTATGGTGTGGTTCAGCAACTGCTCCTGTACTAACATCAATTGCTCAATCAGTTGGTATCGACCTTGGTACAAGTGCAATCTTTATCTCATCATTCGCAGCTACTGCAATGATTCAGAGTTACTTAGTATTCTTAGCGTTCACAGCTAATCCAGTGATTGGCATTCCTGCATTAATTGTAGTATCTGCTGTTTACTGGTACTTCATTGAATATAGAGGCATGAAGAACAAGCAACAAGCTTAAGGAGGGAAGTATTTTGAAAATTACTGAAATCGAAATATTTAGAGTTAAACCAAGATGGATTTTCTGTAAGGTTTCAACTGATGCAGGTATTTCTGGTTGGGGTGAAATGATTTCTGGAACAAAGACAGAAACTGTAGTTGCAGGAGCCTATGAAATTGGCAATCGTGTTTTAGTTGGACAAGACCCATTTGATATTGAACGCTTATGGCAACGTATGCATCGTTCATTCTTTAGAGGTGGCCCAATCCAAGGAACAATCGTTTCTGGCTTTGAAATGGCATTGTGGGACATCAAGGGTAAAGCTCTTAATGTTCCAGTATGGCAATTATTAGGTGGTAAAGCACGTGATCGTATCAAGGTATATTCTTGGATCGGTGGCGACCGTCCACAGGATGTAGTTGCTCAAGCACAAGATAGAGTTGATCGTGGATTTGATTCTATTAAAATGAACGCTACAGAAGAACTACATTACATTGATAGTTATGAGAAAGTACAAGAAGTAGTTGAACGTGTTAAGTCATTACGTGAGACATTTGGCTATAAACTAAATATCGGTATTGATTTCCATGGTCGTGTACATAAGCCAATGGCAAAGATTCTTGCTGAAGCATTAGAACCATATAAATTAATGTTCTATGAAGAAGTAGTATTGCCAGAAAACGAAGAAGCATTTAAGGATATTTCCTTAAGAGTTTCTACACCACTTGCAACTGGCGAACGTCTATATACACGTTGGGCATTTAAGAATTTAATTAAGCAAGGTGCAATTGATATCTTACAGCCAGATGTAGCTTTAGTTGGTGGAATCTTAGAAACAAGAAAGATTGCAGCAATGGCAGAAGCATTTGATATGGCAGTAGCACCACATGCTCCATATGGACCAATTGCTTTAGCAGCGACACTGCAAGTAGATACATGTACACCAAATGTATTTATTCAGGAACAGTCTTTAGGTATTCACTACAATAAAGGATTCGATCTATTAGACTTTGTTGTAAATAAAGAGATGTTCTATTACAAAGATGGATACTGTGAAATTCCTACAAACCCTGGTTTAGGAATTATTCTTGATGAAGAGAAGATTCGTAAGGTTTCTGAGGAAGGTCTTGTTTGGACAAATCCAAACTGGGAACATTACGACGGTACTATCGCAGAGTGGTAATCTAGAAAGAAGGATTTTACGATGGAGTTTATGATTATAGCTGTCCTATTATTTGGATATACAGTTTATTACTATCTTCAAATGAAAAATATAGAAGTTAAATCTAGAAACTCAATGGTTCGTAGAATCCTTCTGATTGTAATTGGCCTCGTATTCTTCTATCTTGCAATAGTAATGACAGAAGATAGACCGACACTAGTGGTTATTGGTATTCTTCTAATCCTGATAGCATTTCAATCAGAAGGAATATCAAAAGATAAAGTTATCAAATTTGGTATTCTCAATGGTGAATTTGTAGAGTATAAAAATGTTTTGATTCATAGAAATGATAAAGGATGTTCTCTAGAATTTATATCACCATCACGTAGAGTTGATACAACTTTATATTTTGATCAAAATCCAGAAATATTGGAAGAATTCTTAAAGCGTAATGCTCGTAAGAAAATTCAATATCGCTATGCATTAGATACAGATAATTCAAAGAATAAATAAAAACTATAAAACATGCATTCACTATTTAGTGGATGCTTTTTTATGAGCGGCTAATTATAGAAGTTTTATTTGATTTGACTTGAACAAATATAGTATGCGCGCGTAAGATATATTTATATAATATATGAATTTTAAAATAATAAAGAATTTAAAGTAGAGGTTCTATTTATGATTATATACTCAGGGATAAAAAGTGATTTTATGGAAGCAATTGAGAACGCTTCTATAGCATCACAAATCAAGGATAATATATATAACAAAATGCATAGAAATACATCAGAAAGTGAGTTTCGTTCATGGCAAAATTCACTACAGTCTATGTATATTGTTCTGGCTGATTCACAGATTCCAAAAGATACTGGAATTGCGATTGAATATAATATTCCTCAGACATCTAAGCGAGTTGATTTTATTATCTCTGGTTATGATGAAGATAGAAAACCAAATGTAATTATTATAGAACTGAAACAATGGTCTGATGCACAAGCAGTACAAGGACAAGATGCATTGGTTGAAACATATACTGGTGGTGCATTACGCAAAGTGGTACATCCTTCTTATCAAGCGTGGTCGTATAAAGCTGTGATTGAGGATTACAATTCAGATGTTCAAAATTATAAAATCTCTTTGCATCCATGTGCCTATTTGCATAACTATAGCAAATCAAATCCTGACAAATTAGAGCAGAGTCAATATCAAGAGTATATTGCTGAGGCACCAATGTATGGACAAGGTGAAGTCTCAAAACTAAGAGAATTTATAAAGAAGTCAGTTGTTTATGGTGATGAAAAATCAATATTATATAAGATAGAAAATGGTAAAATTAGACCTTCGAAAAGCTTACAAGATTCAATCAAGAAAATGATTGATGGAAATCAGGAATTTGTAATGCTGGATGAACAAAAGGTTGTATATGAAGATATTCTATTGAATTCTTTGAAATGTAAGAAAGATAAGAAGAAACGGACAATTATTGTTGAAGGTGGACCAGGCACAGGTAAAACAGTAGTGGCCATAAATCTTCTAGCAAAACTAACGCAAGAGGGGCAATTCGTTCAATATACTTCTAAGAATAGTGCTCCTAGAAATGTATATGCCAAGAAATTATCAGGGTATAAAAAGAGTAGTGTATTAAATATGTTTAAAGGATCGGGATCCTATGTTGATCTTGAATCTAATATGATTGATACAGTACTATGCGACGAAGCACACAGACTTAATGAAAAGTCTGGATTATATAGTAACTTTGGTGAAAATCAAATTAAAGAGATTATACATGCAAGCACGTGTAGTGTGTTTTTTATCGACGAAAGCCAGAGAGTTACACTAAAGGATATTGGAACTGTAAATGAGATAAAGAAGTGGGCAAAAGAACTTGGCTCTGAAGTTAAGGAATTAGAACTTGTTTCTCAGTTCCGTTGTAATGGTTCGAATGGATATCTTGCTTGGCTGGATCATGTTCTTGAAATTAGAAAGACTGCAAATCTAGATATGCAAGATATTGATTATGATATCCAAATACTAGATTCTCCAAATCAAGTAAAAGAAATAATATTTGAGAAGAATAAAGAAGCTAATAAAGCACGTATTCTGGCAGGCTATTGTTGGGAGTGGATTAGAGAAGGAAAATCCCGAACAGATATTCATGATATTGTTATCGATGATTTTGAAATGAGCTGGAACTTAGACAATACTCAAACATTTGCGATTGATCCTAAATCAGTAAATGAAATTGGATGTATTCATACTTCACAAGGCTTAGAGTTTGATTATGTTGGTGTCATTATCGGTGATGACATGCGTTATGAAGAGGACCATATAGTGACGGACTTTACGAAACGTGCTAAGACAGATCAATCTTTAAAGGGTATTAAAGCACTTTATAAAAACAATCCGGAAAGAGCGTTGAAAGAAGCTGATGAAATTATCAAAAATACATACAGAACTCTAATGACTCGTGGAATGAAGGGCTGTTATGTATACTGTACAGATAGTAAACTGGCAGAATATTTGAAACAAAGCATTGGTAGAAAGAGGTAGTTTACATGAACCAGGAAACAATAGATCAGATTCTTAAATTTAGAGATGATAGAGATTGGAAACAGTTCCATAATCCTAAGGATCTTGCAATATCTATCTCACTAGAAGCAGCTGAACTTTTAGAGGTATTTCAATGGAGTGCAGAGGATGTTACATGTTCTGATAAGATTGATAAGATTAAAGAAGAGCTTGCGGATGTCGCTAATTACTGTGTTCTAATGGCCGATGCATGTGGACTAGACTTAGATGAGATTATTCGAGAAAAGATTAAGAGAAATGAAGAAAAATATCCAATTGAAAAATCAAAAGGAAGTAAGAGAAAATATACTAATTTGAAATAGTTAAGTATGAACTAAAAGGCGTAAATGCCTTTTTTCTATTATTTATAAAACGAATAAATATATATTGATTTTGTCTACAACTTCCTGATTTCTTGTGATATATTATCATTCAATCTATAATGATATTAACCTTGGGAGTTTA
>CAURLC010000018.1:0-48398 GCA_963525775.1 uncultured Solobacterium sp.
CCTGCATGTTTACAGATGTCCTTCCAATTCTCTTCACCTGTATACCAGAATTCACCAGTAAACATTCGTACACCCATATCCTTTAGACATCTGATGTCTTGTACAAACTCAGTATGTCCTGTTCCAAATGGTATCTCTCGATATTTACCAGGTACTGTTTCTTTTAGATGTGCTGCTACGATATGGCCCTTGCCCTTTTGAATATCATCGATGACTGAGGTTTTGTATATCTTCTCAGCATTTGTTAGGTTTCCAATATCTGGATAGATCTGTAGGTACGGACTATCAATGATACTTACATACTCCATTGCTTTTTCAACTGTATCCATAAATGGTGTTTCCATTGTTTCAAAGCCCATGACGATACCGTACTTGGCTGCCATCTTGGTAGCGATGTGAAGATTCTTGATAAACTGTTTCTTGGTTTCTGCACTACCTTCCTTGTAGTAGACATCATATCCAGCCAATTGGATAATACGAATACCTAAATCTTGTGCAAGGTAGATCGCCTTCTCCATGATTTCTAGACTTCTTTCTTCAATCTTTGGATCCAGATCACCAAGTGGATATTTACGATGTCCACTTAGACACATCGTATGGATAGGTACACCCGTCTTTATGATTGCTTGTTTGATTGTATTTCTTTCTTCTTGGCTCCAATCCAAGCGAGCTAGTTTATCATCGGTTTCATCGATAGAAATCTCCAACCAATCAAAGCCAGATTCTTTACAGATGGTCAGCTTTTCTTGCCAAGGCAATTCTTTTGGCATGGACTTTTCATACATGCCCAAACGATAAGCTTTATTGTCCATAGTATGCATTCTTTCCGTGTTTACGTAGGTAATGTTTATCCAAAAGTTCCTGCTGCATATTTCCCTTTTGTGGATTTAACATGTGTGCATGGAAATTCATAAAGCAGATTTCTTCTAATACAACTGCGTTATGTACTGCATTGAATGGATCTGTTCCCCAAGTAAAAGGTCCATGGCTATGTACGAGTACTGCAGGTACATCATCCGGTTCTTTGTCTTTAAATGTCTCAACGATGACATTTCCTGTTTCCAGTTCATATTGTCCTGCGATTTCTTCTTCGCTCATCTTTCTTGTACATGGTATCTCACCATAAAAGTAGTCACCATGTGTCGTTCCCATCGGTTTTACACCTACTCCAGCCTGGGCAAAGCTAACTGCCCATTTACTATGGGTATGTACGATACCACCGATATGCGGGAAGTTTCGATACAACACTAGATGTGTATCTGTATCGGAAGATGGCTTATATTTACCTTCTACCTTTTCACCTGTTTTTACGTCTACGACGACCATATCTTCTGGTTTTAATTGATCATATTCAACACCAGATGGTTTAATGACCATCAAACCTTTTTCACGGTCGATACCGGAAACGTTTCCCCAAGTAAAGACTACAAGTCCATTTCTAGGCAACATCATGTTTGCCTCATATACTTTTTGTTTTAATTCTTCTAACATAGTTATTCCTCAATCGTGTACAGTGCAATCTCATCTGTTTCGCGATTTGATACGAAGATCTTCTGCACGTCTTTATCTTTAAACGCTAATGCGTTTGTAGGACCTGCATTACGATCTAAGTTTTCACTGACATATGTATTCGTATCTGCATCGTAAGATAAAAGATTTAATTCTAGTTCATTCCTACGATATCCATAGATACCGTATACTTTGCCATTCATTTCTAATGGATAGATAGCATGCAGGAATGGCATCTTTCTTTCATCTTCCCATACCTTTTGATATGAGCCATCTACCAATTTATAGACAGCTAATGTATCACCATGGAATGGTGCGAAAGTCATGAGTTCCTTTTGTCCGTCCTGATCAAAGTCAAGGTACAACATATCGGAAGCAGGATCGGTTGTAAGTTGTTCATATGTCCATTCGCTATTTTCATCAGCTGGTGGAACGACCTTGAAGATTCCGTTCTTTGTGCCGACTACGGCAATCTGATAATCCTCTTCTTCTGTCTTAAAGAAGCCATGGTTTTGTGTCAAACCACTGATTAATGGTGTAAGTTCTAACTGATGATCTTCATCATAGATGGAGATATCTTCCGGTAACTTAGCTACCCACACTCTTCCAGGACAGGTCCAGTCATCTTTGAATGCATGTGCACTCTTTAGCGTACAAGCTACGAGATACTTCTGGTGATTTCTTTCAATCACACCAAAGCGATGTACGAATGGAAGCTTGCATAATGTATGAATCTGCCACTCGCCATCTTTTCTGAGATAGTATACGATCTTAGATTCTGCTCCATTATTTGGAGAGTAGAACTTCCAAGTCGCAAGTAATGTAGGATACATCTGGTTTGGATACTGCTCCAGTGACATCACACCACCAGGTCCATCCCACAACTTTTCTACAAAGTTTCCCTCATAATCATATAAGTAACATGGGTCTTCCTTTTCAGCAGCACATGCAAGATAGTTCTTTCCATCAAATTCTACCTGTGCTAATGCATAACACTTATTCAATGTACCCAATACTTTCTTATTTACTTTCATTCAGTAAACCTTTCTAAAAAGCTACTGCTTAGCAGTAGCTTTCGTTGTTATTCTGCAAAGCCTGCTTCTTTTAAAAGTGCTTGCGCTTCTTTATCTGATAATACGTTTTTCATACCGCAGATCTTAACGCCTTTTTTCTCTGCATCGGTAAACATGTTCTTAAAGTTTAGTGGGCAAAATACAACATTATATTGAGTTGCCGCACTCTTACCCTCTGATAAAGAACAGTGATGAATTGTAGATACGTCTACACCTAAATCTTTACATGCCTTTTCCACTCTCATCTTCATCATCAAAGATGTTCCGGCTCCATTTGCACATGCGACTAAAACTTTAATCATTTGTTGTTCACTCCTTCTTTACTTTTTCTTTATAAGCTTCGTAATCCTCTACACATAAGAAATATGTATCTGGATGGCTACGATATTGTAACTGTGGAATCAAGATTAACACTACCAAGATAATAGCTAAGCCAATGAATCCAGCATACTTCATGATCACTGTGAAGATTGGCCATACAACTGCCCAGTCCCACATACCTAGGTAACCACCGTTAGCCGCAAGTCCTACTGCACCAGCGATTAATGCACTACCGAATACTTGGCATAAACCTGAGATGAATGGGAATAACATAGCAGCTTTTATGCCGCCCTTATTATTTGCGTATACAGCGATTGTTGCGTTATCAAAGAATACTGGAACGAACCCTGCAATAACAATTGTTGGAGACTTCAATAGTAGTAATGTGATGATAGCGATAAACTGACCTAATGCACCGAATAAGAAACCGATAGTTACTGCATTAGGGCTACCAAATCCATATGTAGCTGCACAGTCGATACCAGGAACTGCACCAGGTAAGAATGTATTAGAAATACCCTGGAATGAGTTTGTTAATTCTGTTACGAATGTACGTACACCAAGTTGTAAGATAGCTAGATATACAGCGAACTTAAGTGATGTATCTACTACATACATGAAGAAGCTTGCGCCTTCCTTAAGAACCTTTGTTTCAATGAAGTAATCTTTACCTAATACAGCCATGATAGCACCAAAGAAGATCATCATTAAGATAGCTGTAGAAACCATGTTTTCATTGAAGATTGACATGAAACCAGGTAATTGGATATCTTCAATTCTCTTAGAATTCTTTTTATTGCCAAATAACTTCTTGGATAAGTATGAGAAGAATGCGATACCAAACATCTGTTGGTGAGCTACACAGAAGCCACCACCGTCTGTTAAGTCCTGAGAAATTTCAACTGTAAGGTTAGAACCAACTGCCCAGTATAAGCCAAGAATGAGTGACATGATAATTAACATTGGTGTATCACCCAACTGTGGGAAGCAGAATAGAATTAACCAGAATGCTGTTGCGGCCTGTTGCATTTGCACATGGCCTGTTGTGAATACTGCACGTAATTTTGTAATCTTGTTAAACTTAACAAGAACTAAGTTAAAGATAAATGCAATTAACAATAGGAACATTACTTGTGAGAAGCTACGTCCAATTCCTTCCATTGCTGATTGCACTGCATTTTGTCCGAAGTATGGATCGATAACCATCGCATCTAAGTTAAAGCGATCTTTTAATCCAACAAGAATTGGTCTGAAGTTACTTACTAATCCACCAGAACCTACGCTTAAGATTAAGAAACCTACTGTTGCCTTGATAAAACCAGCTAGTGAATCATACCAAGTCTTTTTCTGAAGAATGTAACCAATTAAAACGATTAAACCAATAAAGTATGCAGGTTTGGTCAAGATATTACTTGCGAACCATACCCAAATTCCGTATAAAATGCTCATATTTCCCCCTAATTATATTATTTGTATTTTTCGATGACCTTTCGTAAATCGTCATCATTATGAATCTCTAATAGGTCATTTACGACCTCTTCATTCATTAATAGTTCAGATAGCTGCATCATATTATTTAGATGTTGATCATGATTCACAGCAGCGAGTGTAAAGAATAGCCTTGCGTCTTTTTCTCTATCATTATCGTCGAACGCAACTGGCTTCTCTACCTTCATAAAACCAATACCAGTTTTGTATACACCCTCTGCACCTAGCGTAGAATGAGGCATTGCTACATTAGGACAGATCACGATATATGGTCCATATTCTGTAACACATTTAATGGTTGCTTCTACATAACGATTATCAATGAATCCTTGTTCAATCAACGTTTCTCCACACCCTTTGATGGCATCTTGCCAGGTTGGAAACTCTTGATGGTAGCTAGTCAGATGATTATCTAGTATTTCTTGTAATAACATTTATTTTCTCCAATTATAGAATACTTGGGAATGGAACATTACGCTCCTTTGTAAAGCAGTCCTCGAATCCACGGCGATAATGGAACTTCAATAAGTCCTTATCTAATGGCCATGTATACTTACCACCCACATCCCAAATGAATGGATGGAACTTATACTTCAGTGTATCCTTCTTGAAGTTATATACTAACATAATTTCTTCTGGATCTGCTTTCATATTTGTCCATACATCATGGTGTAAAGGAATAATTACCTTTGCGTTAGTTGCTTCACCCATTCTACACATATCAACAGATGTCATCTTATCTTGGCATCCTACAGGGTTTTCACCATACGCACCAAAGGCAATATCAATATTATATTTCTTACCGATGTCCGCATAGCAGATACTATAGTGTGAATCACCAGTATGATATACAGTTCCTGCAGGCATCTCGATTAAGTAGTTGACTGCTTTTTGATCCATGTTTGTAGGACAGATACCTGCAATATCTTCACCAACTTCAGTAGTGACTAAACATGTTCTGTCATAGGATTCTAATACATGAATCTTTGTATCCTTGATTGTAATTATATCCCCTGGCTTAACAACTTTACAACGCTCTTCTGGAACTCCCCAGCCAACCCACTTTTTCACACACTCTAATGGTCCAATAAATGGCACATCATCGCTACAGTTCTTTAATACAGCTGCCGCAAAGAATGGGTCGATATGATCGTTGTGATAATGAGTTGCTAATACTGCATCACACTTTGTTACACCAAATGGATCATAAACAATTGGTGCTGCACGCAGATTAGGTTGTAGATTTTCAACGCCCATCATATTTCTCATTTGATGGTATGGGGCCATGGATGATACTTTTTGTGTTCTCTTTCCATTACCAAACCATAAGTCGATTGCGATGTTTGTGTCATTTTCTGTTTTAAACCATACACCTACACATCCCAACCACCACATTGAAAATGTACCAGGTTCAACAACTGTGTTGTCAATCTCTTCATTTAGCCATGTCCCCCATTCTGGGAATGCACCTAAAATCCAAGACTCCCTTGTAATTTCATTTACTTTTGGCATGATAACCTCCTTTGTGATGGTTTTATCATACCAACACATTTTTTGATTATCAAAGAATTATATGTTCATTTAATCGTTTTTACGACTTATTTGTTTAATTTAATCATTTTTATATATTTGTATAGTATATTTTTTCATGATTTTGATAAATTCAAAAAGTTTTTATGATTGTTCATTCATTAAATGATATAATCATTTTGAAAATGGAGAGCGAAATATGAAAGTAGACTATCAGATTGTTCAAAAACGTCGTGATGACATTATGATGATTATCCAAAAATTAGGAGATGTTACTGTAAAGCAGTTAATGAATGATTTTAATGTTTCCGAGATTACTATTCGCCGCGACTTACAATACTGGGAAGATCGTGGAGCCATCATTCGTTACCACGGTGGCGCAAAAATCGTTCAACATATGGTTGACCATGATAATACTGACTTCACAAATGAGCGTTATAAACACGCAATTGCAAAGATGGCAGCTAGTTACATCGAGGATGGTGATACTGTCTTTATCAATACAAGTTCTACTGCCCTACTCATCCCACAATATATTATGAATAAACGTTGTACCATTATTACCAATAATGCAAAGATGGTTCTAGTGAAACATAGTCCTTTGATTAGCATTGTGTTAACTGGTGGTGAGCTGCGTTATCCTAAGGAAGCGATGGTTGGCGATTTCGCTCTGAATAACCTACACAAGATCCGCGCAAATAAGTGCTTCTTGGGCTGTAGCGGTATTAGTAGCACAAGTGGTATTACAACCGCAATCTTCTCCGAAACAGCAATAAATGAAACTATGGTTAGAAATACTCTTGGAAGTATCTTTATCGTATGTGACTATACAAAGATTGGCCAGACACATAACTATATATCTGCAAATGTTAATAAGCTAAATTACTTAATTACTGATATTAACGCAGCCGATGAAGAACTATCCAAGATTCAAGACGCGAACCCTAAGATTATCATTCATAAAGTAGAGCCTCTTAGCTCAGTCGCAATCAATCAAGAATAAAGAAAAAAATATTTGAGTAATCAAATATTTTTTGTTCTGGCGTATTTTATGTACACCCTCCCCTATATAGTACTTATAGACAAGCAAGGAGGGATTCACCCATGAAAGAAGCTTATATTACAGTTACAGGAACACACTTCCGCTACGGTACAGAAATGGTTGAGAAAGGAGATATTCTTTATCTCAAGAAAGATACAAATAACGAATACGATAACGAATCCATTCAGGTGAATCACATCCCTTTTGGTAAGATCGGTTATGTCGCAAATAGCGTTCGAACTGTGATTGGAGAATGCATGAGTGCTGGTAGACTCTATGACAAAATTGGACAAACTGCGGAAGCAGTCGTAACCTTCAAATCACAGGACTTTATTATTTGTAAAGTTGTTTTAGATCCTTCTTTTTCTGAAGTCCAAGTTTACCAGCAGAATGCATGTAATGAAAAATAGCCGTAAGGCTATTTTTTTAATATCTTGGATAGTAAGAACCCAATGATTAGTCCAATTACAGATAAGATAACCCACGCAAATCCAATCTCATACATTGGCAATTTCTGATATAGATTAACAAGACCATCCGTAAATGCACTATGCAAGAATGTATAGGATGGTTTAGAGAACGTATCCATAAATGCCGCAATAATCGTTGCGATGATTGTAGATTGATAGATAATCTTATTCTCTCCCACAAAACTACCAACCAACAACAATAATACAAATACAATTGTAATTGGATACAAGAATAGTAATGCAGGTAGTGAATACTTAAGAATACGATCTAATCCAAAGTTGGATAAAAGGAATGAAACGAGTGTAAACCCAATTGCATAAATGCGATAGGATACCGTCTTTGGGAATACCTCAACGAATGTTTCAGCACAAGAAGTTACTAGACCAATCGCTGTCTTTAAACATGCAAAGATCATGATTCCTGCAAGTAATACATTACCCACAGCACCATAATAATGTTTTGCAAGAATTGCTAAGGCAACACCACCATTTTCATTTGCACCTTGTAATAGTACAGATTGAGCACCTAAGATTGTTAATCCAAAATAGATTACTGCCATTAGCGCAACTGCTATCACACCGCTTTTAAGTGTAATCTTTGCGATTTCTTTGGCGTCCTTAATTTGGAACTCTTTGATTGCGTTAATTAATACAATCGCAAAGGCAAGAGATGCTAAGGCATCCATCGTATTGTAGCCTTCCAAAAGACCTGTAAAGAATGGTTGTGATACATATCCATCTGTTGGTTGCACTTCACCAAAGGAACCAATTGGTTTTATCACTGCCATCACTAATAAGCAGAATAATAATACTAAGAAGATAGAGTTAATATATTTTCCAATCCAAGTCATAATCTTCGATGGACGCAAAGAGAATAATAATACCAGCGCAAAGAAGATTAATGTATAGATAAATAATCCAAGTTGTGTTTGATCAGCGGAAATAAATGGTGTAATACCAGTGGTAAAACTTACTGTCGCTGTTCTTGGAATCGCAAATAATGGACCAATACTCAAATATAGGATAACTGTAAAGAAGTAACTAAACCATGTAGATACCTTCTTTGAGGCATCAAATAGTCCTTCACTCTTTGAAATACCTATTGCGGCAATTCCTAAAAGTGGTAATCCTACACCTGTCATACAGAAACCAATGATTGCAGGAATACTATTTGCACCAGATAACTGTCCCATATATACTGGGAAAATCAAATTACCTGCCCCAAAGAACATTCCAAATAACATTGATCCAAGTAATAAATATTCTTTTATCGTTAATTTTTTCATAGACCTCCTTAAATAATACGTGTTGTCCATTCAGTACAATCCACAACACGTGTTGCTAAACCTTCATAGAAATCTGGCTCATGACATACCATTAGCACAGTTCCTTGATAATCTAATAATGCTTGTTTTAATGAATCCTTCGCATCCGCATCCAAGTGGTTTGTAGGTTCGTCTAATACGAGTATATTCGCATCACGATTCATTAACTTGCAAAGTCTGACCTTCGCCTGTTCACCACCAGAAAGTACTTGAATACGACTTTCAATATGTTTTGTTGTTAGACCACACTTGGCAAGTGCTGCACGGCACTCATATTGTGTCCATGCTGGGAATGTATCCCAAATTTCCTGCAAGCATGTTTTATCATTATCACCAAATACTTCTTGTTCGAAGTATCCAATCTCTAAATATTGGTCTTTTTCAATCTCACCAGATAATGGCGGGATAATACCAAGAAGACTCTTTAAAAGTGTTGTCTTACCAATACCATTGGCGCCACTGAGAATCACCTTCTCTTTTCTTTCCACAAGAAAATCAAGTGGTTTGGAAAGTGGTGTATCATAACCAATCACGAGTTGTTTTGTCTCAAAGATGACTCGACCTGGCGTACGTGCTGTACGGAATGAGAATTCTGGCTTTGGTTTTTCGATGGTCTTTTCAATCATCTCCATCTTATCCAGTTTCTTCTGTCGAGACATCGCCATATTACGTGTAGAGACTCGTGCTTTGTTTCTAGCCACAAAGTCCTTTAACTCTGCAATTTCTTTTTGTTGGCGATTATAGGCAGCTTCTTTTTGTGACTTGCGGACTTCGTAGACTTCCATAAATTTATCATAGTCACCTACATATCTTGTAAGTGCACTATTATCCATGTGATAGATAATATTGACGACACTATTCAAAAATGGAATATCATGTGAAATCAAAATAAACGCATTCTCATATTCTTGTAAGTATTTCTGTAACCATGTGATATGTTCTACATCGAGATAGTTTGTAGGTTCATCTAAGAGTAAGATATCTGGCTTTTGTAGTAAGAGTTTGGCTAGCAAGACCTTTGTACGTTGTCCACCAGATAAATCCACAACATCTCTATCCAAACCTAAATCATATAGACCCAATGCACGTGATACTTCATCAATCTTTGCATCAATCATATAGAAATCATGTGCATTTAGTACATCTGCTAATGAACCAGCTTCACTCATCATCTCATCCATCTGTGCTTCACTGATGGACTCATCTGCCATATCCGTATAAAGTTGGTTCATGCGACTTTCCATTTCAAAAAGTTCATCGAAGGCAGTCTGTAAGACCATACGTATTGTGCTACCTTTTGTTAAGATAGCTGTTTGATCCATATACCCTGTGATGACATGTTTTGCCCATTCTACTTTTCCTTCTTCAGGAATGAGTTGACCAGTCACAATTTTCATAAACGTTGACTTGCCTTCACCATTTGCGCCAATCAAACCAATATGTTCACCTTTTAAAAGACGAAAAGACACATCATCAAAGATGACACGATCTCCAAAGCTATGGGATAAATGTTCAACGTTTAATATACTCATGACTACCTCTTTACCTTAAAATGTCAAAACCTTTCCCCAGTGATGTTTTAATGCTAGTCTCATTGAGATATACGCAATGATAATCCCTGCAGGAATATCGATAAAATAATGTTGTTTACATAATACCGTACTTGCGAAAATCAACACGCAGAATACTGCGGAAAAAATACGATAGGACTTGGAATACTCAGGGCGTTTTGCGACACCCATATAACAACAAGTACTAATCAAACAATGGTAACTTGGCGCTAGGTTTGTACCGTAGCGACCACCATCCATATTGTAAATCCACTGTAGTGCTTGATTTAGCACACCAGGATTATCATTAATAAGGTTCTCTGCAACACGGTCCATACGTGTAGGATAAACCGTAAATATAATTGCGCCAATCAAATAGGCCACAAACATTCCAATTAAGAAATCTTTGAAATGGTCCTTCGTACCATCTTTCGCAACAGCCATTGGACCATAAATCCAAAATAGATAAGACAGGATATATACCGTAATAAATGGCAGATACAGTGGAATCAAATCATCTAACCATGCAATCTTCGTTGTATGCCACCCTATCCCTAAGGCAAGACTAATATCATTTGCCCATAGATACATATATCTCTGCAAAATAAACATGCCTATTCCAGCGATATATCCATACACTGGAATCTTGAAAAATCTCTTATTTAAACAGTTGTTTAACCATTTCATAGTCTTCCTCTTTCACATCGCTTATTATATCGTAGACATTATAAATCTACTATCGTTATCATCAAAAAAGGAGGTAATTTACCTCCCTATGCCTGTGTAAGGATGTATCGATATAATAATTCAACTGTATCAACGACATCTCGTACATCGACTACTTCATAACTATGTACATAACGCATTGGAATCTGAACACCACCAGCGATGATACCACCGTTTAATGTCTGCATAAAGCTAACATCTGTCGCACCAGCCGCATATGCTTCAATTGCATATGGAATCTGGTTGTCCTTCGCAACCTTCTTTAAGTCGCGTACAAGCTGTGGATGTGCAATCAAGCCACCGATACAAGTAGATAATTTATCCATCACCTTGATGGATGTTCCCTTACCTAATACGTTGATGTATTCAGATTCTGGAACACCTGGAATATCTGTCGCAAGACTCATATCTAGGGCAATCGCAATATCAGGCTTGATATTTGTTGCGGCTACGATAGCACCACGAGCACCCACTTCTTCTTGGGTTGTAAATACCGCATATAGATCAGGAATATCTTCTCTACCTTGTAGTAAACGTACAACTTCTTCCAAGATAAATACAAGTGCACGATCATCCAGCGCCTTACCACCTAACTTATACTTACCAAGTTCAATCACAGGATAGTCAATCGAAACCGCATTACCCTCTTCAATACCAAGTTCTAATACTTCTTGGCGGGATTCACAACCAACTTCAATGAAGAATTCATGTACGGAAGATGGCATTGTTGTACAACGATCAGGTCTTCCTGGATGAAGTGAATTAATAATACCGTTGATATGCTTACCTTCATCTGTCTTGATGATGACGTGCTTACCAAAGAACTGTTGAGGTGCGAAACCTCCAAGTGTATCTACCCAGATAAATCCTTTACTATCGATATGACGAATAATCAAGCCAATTTCATCCATATGTGCTGCGAAGAGAATCTTTTTATCACCAGTTCCTTTGCGATGATAAATTAAATTTCCAAGCACATCTGTAGAGTGTGTGAAGTCTGAATCAGCCAAGTTTTGCTTGATGAGCTCTGCAACTTCTTCTTCAAAACCGCTAGGTCCAAATACGGATGACAATCCTTTGATACGCTGGCGGAAGTTCTTTTCAATTTGTTCACGATTAAATTCCATAAGTTTACTCACTTTCATTTTCTGCATTCAATATGCATGCATATTGATGACCATTTCCTAGGTCTTTAACTTCTGGTTGTTTGAGTGTACATTCCTCTTTCGCAAAAGGACATCTTGTGTGGAATACACAACCTTTTGGTGGATTAGATGGTGATGGAAGATCACCTTCAATCAATGTATTTTCACTCATCTCTACACCAATTGTAGGAATTGCATTCAGTAATGTTCGTGTGTAAGGATGTGATGGATGATTGAAGATATCCTCACAACTTCCCTCTTCAACGACATGTCCCAAATACATTACCAGGATACGATCTGCAATGTGTTGTACAACACCTAGATCGTGAGAAATAAAGATATAAGAAATGTTCAATTCTTCTTGTAGTTGTTTTAATAGATTAATAATTTTTGCTTGGATAGACACATCCAACGCAGATACTGGTTCATCACAGATAACAATATCTGGTTTTAAAATAATTGCACGTGCAATTCCAATACGTTGTCTTTGACCACCAGAGAATTCATGCGGATAGCGATTGATCCAAGTTGGGTCAAGTCCAACTAGTTTCATCGTCTCTAATACCAACTCTTCTCGCTCACTGCGAGTTTTCCAAGTCTTCTCAATATCAATTGGTTCCGCAATGATATCTCGTACTGTCATACGTGGATTTAAGGAAGAATACGGATCTTGGAAAATAATCTTTAACTTCTTTCTCGCTTCGCGTAACTCTTTTCCTTTTAAACTTGTAAAGTCTTCTCCATTTAGGATGACTTTTCCTGAAGTTGGTTCCGTCAAACGAATCAATGATTTTACTGTTGTTGATTTACCACATCCACTTTCCCCAACAATCGCAAGTGTCTCTTTACGATGCAAAACAAAACTAACATCATCAACTGCTTTTACACTTTCCTTCTTTTGGAACAGTGTACCTTGTTGGTAGTATTTCTTTAGATTTTGAACTTCAAGAATGATTTCACTCATTGTGCCATCCTCCTTCATCTACCAACAAGCAACGAACAGAATGATCATCATAGTGCTTGAGGCTAACTTTCTTTGTAAAACATTCACCCTTCGTAAATGGACATCTAGGTGCGAACAAACATCCTTCTGGCAAGTTATCCAGCATCGGTACTGAACCTGGAATATCTTGTAGAGAAGATTGTTGTTTATTAATTTGTGGAATTGCATTCTGTAATCCAATCGTGTAAGGGTGTAAAGGTTTTTCAAATAACTTCTTACATGGAGCACTTTCCACAAATTGACCTGCATACATGACGATCACACGATCCACCATCTGATAGATCACTCCCATATCATGGGAGATAAAAATAACTGCAGTATTTGTTTCATCACGCAACTTCTTAATTAAGCGAAGAATCTGTGCTTGAATCGTTACGTCCAAAGCTGTAGTAGGTTCATCACAGATAAGAAGCTTTGGATGACACACAAGTGCCATCGCAATCATAATACGCTGTCTCATACCACCAGATAATCTAGATGGAATATCATGATAAACCTTTTCTGGTTGTGGGATACCTACATCACGAATCGCGGCGATGGCACGTTCTTTAAGTTCAGTATTTGAAACTTTCTCATGTGCTTTGATAGCCTCTTCAATTTGCTTACCAACTTTCATCAATGGATTTAATGAAGTCATTGGCTCTTGGAAAATCATTGAAATTTCATTTCCACGAATTTTTTGAAATTCTTTAGAGCTAAGTGTGGTCATATCCTGACCCTCATAGAAGATAGTACCAGCCGCAATCTGTGCTGGTGAATTCAGTAGATTCATAATCGCAGATGCTAGCATGGATTTACCACAACCACTTTCACCTACGATACCTACAATTTCGCCCTCTTTGATAGATAAATTTACTTTATCGATGACTGGAAGTGGACCCTTTTCTGAATAAAGCCGTACTTCTAAGTCTTTCATCTCCAATACTGTACTCTGGCTCATAGTTCACCTCTTGAAATGCGTAATTTAGGATCTAAGGCATCACGTAAGCCATCACCCATCATATTAAAGGCCATTACTGTAACAATAATGCATAAACCCGGGAATAAACTGTAATACGTATTACTACGGATAAAATCCTGTGATTCCGCAATCATTGATCCCCAGCTTGGCTTTGGTGATGGAACACCTAAACCTAAATAACTTAAACTGGCTTCCGATAAGATTGCGCTAGGAATACCTAATGTAATCGATACAATTAACATTGGAATACAATTTGGCAATAAGTGTTTTAAGATAATGCGTAATGTTGAACCACCATCCACCTTACATGCTTGAATGTATTCTTGACCCTTTAACTGCATCACTTGTCCACGGATGAGCTTTGCTGTACTCGCCCAGCTTAATAAGCCAAGTGAGATATATAAATTTGTAATACCAGGGCCTAACGCATACATCAGAGCCATCGCAAATAATAGGAATGGAAATGAGGAGAATACCTGCATTACAAATGAAATCGCATCATCTGTTTTACCACCAACATAGCCTGCGGTAACACCCATAAAGTAACCGATAATTGTCGCAATCAATTGCGAAATAATTCCAACAGATAGCGAAACACGACAACCATACACACAGCGTGTAAAAATATCTCTACCATATTGGTCTGTACCCCACCAGTGCTTTAGACTTGGTGATAATAAACGCTCTGATAACACCTGCTTTTCAGGATCATAACTAGTGATTAGTGGAGCGATGAAACAAATCACAATTAAACTGACTAGAATAAGTGCTGATACGACAGCCATTTTATTTTTGCAGAAACGTTGGAAAGATTCACTATAGAAATTTTTCTTTTTCATTAGTTAACCTCCTTCGTTAAACGTATGTTTGGATTTACGACTGCATATAATATATCTACTACAAAGTAAACTAATACACATATCGCTGCTACATAGATAACTCCACCCTGTACTAGTGGAATATCACGACGATTAATCGCATCGATTAACAACTTACCAATACCCGGTATATTAAATACATTCTCGGTAATCATCGATCCTGTTAAAAGTAATCCAAAGTCATTTCCAAGAATTGTCATAATTGGAATCAATGCATTACGGAATGCATGGAAGAAGATAATTCTTGGATAACTAATACCCTTTGCAAAAGCTGTACGGATATAATCCTGTTTCATCACTTCTAACATCGATGTACGTGTAACACGTGCAATCGATGCGGCAGATCGAATGCCTAGCGAAAATGATGGTAACACCCACCATACCGAAGATTTCACACCTGATACTGGAAACCAGCCAAGTTTCAAACCTACAAAAATCTGTAAGATAATCGCTATCCAAAATGATGGCGCTGAAATACCGAAAATAGAAAGCGACATCAAGATACGATCAATAATACGATTGTGGTATACCGCTGCTAATACACCAAATAATAATCCGATTACGATTGCGATAATATATGCCGCAATCGCCATCACAAATGTATATTTAAATGCCTGTAAGATTAAAGTTAATACTGCTTTACGTTGGAAATAGCTAGTACCTAGATTTCCTGTTATCAAGCCCTGTAACCAACGCAAATATTGGAGTGGCAAAGGTACATCTAGACCTAGTTGGTGTCTAGCAGTTTCAATCGCGTCTTTACTTGCGAATTCACCTAGCATTGCGGCTACGACATCCCCTGGAATTACATTCAATACGATAAATGTAAGTAAGGAAATCGCAAAGATAATCATTACTGCCAACACTGCTCTTTTTAATATATATTTACCCATGCCTATATCCTTTCATCTATAACAGAAATACAGTCTGTGTATGTAACCACACACAGACTGCTATCCTAATGTTTGTTACTTTTGTTCTTTAGCTGCTGCTTGTGCATCAATATCTGCATTCCAGAAGTGATAGATTAAGTTACCTACTGTAAAGTTCTTAACGTATGACTTCGCAATGAATTGGCTCTGTGGATAGTATAGAGGTATGCATGCATAGTCGTCGAATGTAAGAATCTTATCTGCTTCTTTGTATAATTCTGCACGTTCTTTTTCGTCTGTAGAAGCTCTAGCCTTATCTAACGCTGCATCATACGCTGGGTTATCATAGAATACACCGCGATTTACAGAGTTCTTTGAGTAGAAGTAGTTATACATTTGGAAGTCACCATCTGGATATAACGCATTCCAAGTCATGCCTGTTAATGCAACGTTACCTGCAGCACGATCAGAGTTCCATGTAGCGTTATCAACAATATTCAATGTTAACTGGATACCAACTTCAGCTAAATAACCTTGTAATGCATCAAATACTGTCTTATCTGCTTCACGAATTTCAGCTGTCAGTGAGATTCCATTGCTGTAACCTGCTTCAGCTAATAACTTCTTAGCAGCTTCAGGATTGTATTCTAATACCTTTCTTGAATCATCATGACCAGGAATCTGGTTGTTCAAGAATGAAGTTGCAGGAATGCCTGCACCAGCGAGAATTGTCTTAACTAATTCTTCACGGTTGATAGCAAGTGAGATAGCCTTACGTACATTTACATCAGAGATATATTCACTCTTAAGATTTAATGAGATAAATGATGTTCCTAATGGATGGTATGACTGAATTTCATCACCATGAGAAGACTGATACTGTTCTAATAAACTTGCAGGTAAATCTGCTAAATCAATATCACCATTTTCATAAGCGATTAACTTTGTCTGTGCATCATCATAGTAAATGAAATGTAGTTCATCAAGATTTACATCACCACCGTGATACTTTTCATTTTTAACGAGTACTACTTCTGTTGTGTCATCGTTTGATTGAATCTTGTATGGACCAGTACCGATAAGGTTTGTACCAGTACCCCAAGCAGCACCTGCTTCCTTTGTTGCTTTCTCTGGGAAGATATTTGCATATGATGTTCCTAAGTTCTTAACGAATGGAGCAAATGCATAATCAAGTGTGATGTTGAAGTGATAATCATCAACGATTTCAAATCCAGAAAGCTCTGTAGCATTTCCTGCAAGCATGTCTTTCGCACCTGCAATCATTGAGAAGTATGTTGTTGACTTAGCACCTGTAGCAGGTGTAAACATACGTTCAAATGTATACTTAACATCTGATGAATGTAACTCTGTACCATCTGTGAAGTAAACACCCTTCTTTAATGTAAAGGAATATACTTTTCCATCTTCAGAAACCTTTGGGAAATCTTCAATCAATACTGGCTCTTCTTCATTCTTGTCATCGAAACGTAAGAGTGATTCAGTTACTTCATCTGCAATCGAAGCTGCACCAGAAGATGTACTAATCTGCATATCTAAGCCTGTTCCTGCATTTGCTTGTCCGAAGCGTAATACTTTCTTCTCAGTTGTTGTTTCAGCTGTAGAGCTGGACTTTCCTGCACTGCATCCTGCAAGCAAGGAAATTGTTGTTGCAATTACTGCAAACTTTTTAATAAATGTATTCATCTTTTCCTCCCGTACCTTTATCGTGTTGGCGTAAAGTACTATACAAAAAATCCCGTCATCACAATATACAATCGTATACTGCAAGGACGGGATATATCATCACGTGTTACCACCTTGTTTTATTACTTCATCACTGAAGTAACCTCATCGAGTACCAACATACTCTAATCCTGTAACGGGAATGCCCGGTCATGCCTACTTATCGACACAACAGCTCCAAGACCATTTTCATTACTTATTAACTTATCCGCTTTCACCTATCCGGACTCTCTAAGAAGTGTTAAAGCAATTACTTTTCTCTTCACAGCTTTTGTATGTTCTACACTTTAAAGCATATATTATTATCTGTCAAATAAAATAATTTTCATTTGCTAAAATTTTCTTTCATTTCTGTTATAAAGTTGTAAATATCAATATATAAATGCGCATTTTATTGGCTTTATAATAAAAAGCAAGTATTTCAATATTTTAGAAATACTTGCTTATTTATTTTGATTTTACTCAAGATTTTTCTTATCTTGCAAACTTTTTCTTTTCAATCATTGTAATGATTGCTGCCATGAGTGAGATTACAAAGATGCTTGCATATGCCATCGGATTAACGTGGTCTGCTGTCTTTGGTGTCTCCTTGGAGTTTGTAATTGTGAAGCCTGTTTGTGCATCACCTGTGATCTTAGTCTTATATCCAGGGATCAATACTTCATCGACTGTATATACGATTTCGCGTCCATTCTCATACTTGTCTAGATTTGCGAATGTATGCTTCCACTGATTAGCAGCCGTTAGTTGTACTGTATCAACCTTAACACCATCTGCGTATAGATTTACTGTAACGCTATCTGTTGCAGGTCCTACCCATACCTTAGTAACTGGGATATCCAACTTACCTGTGATCGTATTTGTGACTGTAAAGCCTGTTGTAGATGTTCCCTCGATTGCTTTTACGTAGCTTGGTACATCATATTCATCAACTGTATAAACAATCTCATGTCCATCTGCAGCGTACTTAGGTAGATTGCTGAATGTATGCATCCAGTTGTCTGCAGCTGTAATGACTGCACTTTCAACCTCTGCTCCATCTGCTAGTAACTTGATTGTTACAGAATCTGTTGCAGGTCCTACCCAATTCTTTGTCACATCTACCGCTACCTTCTCAGTGTTTGTATTTGTAACTGTAAAGCCTGTAGCCACATCTCCTGAAATTGCGGAGTCATAGTTAGCGATTGGTTCTTCTGTAAGTGTATAAACGATTTCTGTGCCGTTATTATACTTATCAAGGTTAGCGAATACATGTACCCAGTTATTTGCCGCATTTAGTGTTACGGAATCCTTTTCAACGCCATCTGCGTAAAGTGTTACCTTTGCAGAAGTAGCTTCTGGTCCTACCCATACCTTAGTAACTGGAATGTTTACCTTACCAGTGATCGTGTTTGTGATTGTAAAGCCATTTGCTGCATCCCCTGTGATTGCCTTTGTGTAATCTGTAACAGGAGTCTCGTCAACTGTATAAACAATCTCATGACCATCTGCTGCATACTTGTCTAAGTTCGCAAATGTATGTGTCCAGTTATCTGCTGCTGTTAATGTAACGGTTTCTTTCTCTGTACCATCTGCGAATAACTTGATTGTTACAGAAGCAGCTGGCGTTCCTACCCATGTCTTTGTAACATCTACAGATGTCTTTTCTGTATTTGTATTTGTGACTGTAAAGCCATTTGCGGCATTACCTGTAATGACTGAATCATAGTTAGCGATTGGCTCTTCTGTAATTGTATAAACAATCTCTGTACCGTTATTGTACTTATCTAAGTTTGTAAATGTATGTGCCCAGCCATTTGCGGCATTTAGTGTTACAGAATCCTTTTCAACTCCATCCGCGAATAGAGTCACCTTAGCAGAAGAAGCTTGTGGTCCCACCCATACCTTAGTAACTGGTATAGATACTTTGCCTGTGATTGTATTTGTAACTGTAAAGCCTGTAGCTGCTGTTCCAGAAATACCCTTTGTATAATTTGGAACATCAACTTCATCAACTGTATAAACGATCTCGTGACCGTCTGTTGTGTCAAACTTAGGAAGATTACTGAATGTATGTGTCCAGTTATCTGCAGCTGTTAATGTAACTGTTTCCTTCTCTGCACCATCTGCCAATAGCTTGATCGTTGCGGAAGTTCCTGCAGTACCTACCCATGTCTTTGTGACTGGGATATTGATTGTTGCAGTATTTGTATTCTTAACAGTAAATCCAGTAGCTGCTGTTCCAGAAATATCTTTTGTATATCCAGCAACTGGTGTTTCATCAACTGTATAGGCAATCTCATGACCATCTGCTGCATACTTATCCAAGTTTGTAAATGTATGTGTCCAGTTGTCTGTTGCAGTTAATGTAACTGTTTCCTTCTCTGCACCGTCTGCGAGTAACTTGATAGTTACAGAAGCTGCTGGTGTTCCTACCCATGTCTTTGTAACTGGAATATCTAGCTTACCAGTGATTGTGTTTGTTACAACAAATCCTGTGGCTGCACTTCCAGTAATAGCCTTTACGTAGTTTGCAATATCTACCTCATCAATTGTATATACAATTTCATGACCATCATTTGCATCATACTTAGGTAAATTGCTGAATGTATGTGTCCAGTTGTCAGCTGCTGTTAATGAAACTGTTTCCTTCTCTGCACCATCCGCCAATAACTTAACAGTTGCAGAAGCTGCTGGTGTTCCTACCCATGCCTTTGTAACTTTAACAGATGTTTTTTCTGTATTTGTGTTTGTTACCTTAAAGCCATTAGTTGCGTCTCCAGTAACTGCTGAATCATAGTTTGTAACTGGTTCTTCTTGAACTGTATAAACAATTTCTGTACCGTTCTTGTATTTATCTAGATTTGTAAATGTATGTGCCCATCCATTTGCGGCATTTAATGTTACAGAATCTTTTTCTACACCGTCTGCGAGTAATTTGATTGTTACAGAAGGTGCTGCTGGTCCTACCCATACCTTTGTAACTGGCACAGATACCTTCGCAGTGATTGTATTTGTGATTGTAAAGCCTGTAGCTGCTGTTCCAGAGATTGCCTTTGTGTATCCAGCAACTGGTGTTTCATCAACTGTGTATGCAATCTCATGACCATCTGCTGCATACTTATCTAAGTTAGTAAATGTATGTGTCCAGTTTTCTGTAGCAGTTAGTGTAACTGTTTCCTTCTCTGCACCGTCTGCGAGTAACTTGATAGTTACAGAAGCAGCTGGTGTTCCTACCCAAGCTTTCGTAACTTTGACAGTAGTCTTTTCAGTATTTGTATTTGTAATTGTAAAGCCCGTTGCCATATCACCACTGACTACTCCATCATAGTTAGCAACAGCGTCTTCCTTTACAGTGTATTTAATTTCAGTAGTTGTTCCTGGCTTATACTTTCTCAAGTTAGTGAATGTATCTTCCCAGTTATTTGCGGCATTCAATGTAACTGTCTTACCTGTATCTACATCATCTGCATAAAGATGTACTGTAACAGCTGATCCTATAGGACCTACCCATTGTTTTGTGGCCTTAACGGAAGTTCTAATTGGTTCATCCTTAACAGTTTGAATTGCATTACTTGTAGGACTTACGACCAATGTATATTCATCAGTATTTAATTGATAGCCAGCCGGAGCTGTCTTTTCTTTAATTTTATATGTTCCAGACACGAGTGGTGAAGAAGTGATTGTTCCATCTGCACCTGTTGTAAGTTCAAACTTACTTCCATCTGGTTTTGTAACTTCAAATACTGCATTCTTTAAGACAATAGAGTTATCATCCGCGTCAACTTTGATCAACTTGATCTTATTCGCCATGTTACCTGTTCCAGTTCCGCCTGAATCTTCAGATTGGTGGCTTCCATGGGTTGTAGCATCATAGTTATTAGCAGTAATTCTAACGTTATTAATTAACTTTGTACCTGGTGTATAAGTTGTCTTATAAACAAGACGATACTGTGTACCGTTTACTTCACCAAGATTCAGTGTAAATGTCTTCTTGTCTGGTGCAATCGTAAGCTTATTAGATATGTCAACTAGAATTTTAGGTTCATCAGTATCACCAGTATTGCTAAATCTAACTTGGTATAACTTAAAACTACCAGGAACATATGTTTCATTTCCTGCACCACCTGTTAGATGGTCTGTAATCACAGCATTAACTAAATGAGCTTGACGGTAGTTAACACGAACATACCATTCAGCCTGATCTTCAATAACAACATTCTGACCATTTTCCCATTTAATTGCTTTTGTACCATATTTTGCTAGAAGTTCATCATCACTCACAATACGAGGACCTAACATTTTAACAGTTACGGATTTAACTTGACCATTTACAACGATGTCATATGTGTTATTTTTATCATATTGTTCACTAGAATATTGGAATTTAGACGCAAGGAAAATATTACCCTTAACATTTTCTCTTCCTTCAACCCAATTCGTAAATGTAACGCGTACCTTACCACCAATATTATTGTTAGGACCTGGTGTTACATGTGCTTTCGCAATGACAGTAGTTCCATCCGGTCCAAGAATATCAAAGTCCCTCTTTGTTGTATCACTTGGAAACTTCATCTTATCTGGCAATGTAATATCGAAATAGTCGCCTTCTTTTAAGTTTGTTCCATTTCCACTAGCGTCCCAGTCCATCGATAGATAGAAAGAATCAGTAAACCAAATAGGTACTCCTTCTTGTTTATTTCTATCCAAGATCTTAAATGATGTTACTCTAGCGCTCACCTCTCTAGGCGTACCTGCAGCATAGACATTAAGACCTGCCCCTTGGAATAGGATAGTGAACATCATCACTACAGACAGAATAATTCTACAAATCATTTTTTTCAGCATGTTGTTGTCTCCCCTTACAAAAATTTGATTCTATGAAGTAATATCGAACCATCAATCAAGTTTTCACAATAAAAAATGTCAGTTATTTGTTTGTACTTGCTGTGGTAAAAATCTACATCAATACCAATCATTTCTTCTACTTATTGATATCGACAAAATATATCCAGTGTCTATATTTCTTATATTGTATTCCTTCAGTTGACATAAACAAATTAAGAAACTATTAATATCCTGACCTTAATAAATTATTAAAAATTGTATTTTTTACACTATAGTTTTCAATGTTTATTAATTAACATAATGTATTTATATTATTCATAAATTTAAAAGTAAAATTACAAAAAAAGAACATGTACATACATTACATGTTCTTTTCGCTTATAGATGTAATACACGTTCTTTGATTTCTTGTGTTCTTCCTTGATTCCAGAACTGTGTACCAATATAGCCACAAGTACGTCGTGCTACATTCATCTTTGTTTGATCTGTATTACCGCAGCATGGACACTTCCAAATTAACTTATGGTGTTCATCTTCAACAATACTAATTTCGCCATCATATCCACACACTTGGCAATAGTCACTCTTTGTATTTAATTCCGCATATGTAATTGTATTGTAGATATGCTTCATTAGAGCAAGTACTGCAGGAATGTTATTCTGCATGTTTGGAACTTCTACATAGCTGATTGCACCACCTGGTGATAACTGTTGGAAGTCAGATTCTAACGTTAGCTTATCAAATGCATTGATATCTTCAGCAACGTGTACATGATAACTATTCGTAATATATGCACGGTCTGTAACACCCTTGATTATTCCAAAACGCTCTTGTAGACACTTTGCAAACTTGTATGTTGTAGATTCCATCGGTGTTCCATATACGGAGAAGTCAATATTTGTTTCAGCTTTCCATTTGTTGCAAGCATCATTCAAGTGCTGCATGACACGCATACCAAACTCTTTGCCCTTCTCTGTTGTATGAGATGTACCAGTCATATAGTGTACACACTCATATAGGCCACCATAGCCTAATGAAATTGTGCTATATCCATTAAACAATAGTTTATCGATAACCTCACCCTTCTTCAAACGAGCAATCGCACCATATTGCCATAAGATAGGTGCTACATCAGATGGTGTTCCAAGCAATCTCTTATGACGAATCATCAATGCTCTATAGCATAGATTTAATCTTTCATCAAAGATCTTCCAGAACTCTTCTTCATTACCCTTTGAAGAACATGCCACGTCAACTAAGTTAATTGTTACAACACCCTGGTTAAATCTTCCATAGTATTTATGGTGATTACGATCATAGTTCTCTGCTTCCGCAATGTTTCCTAAATCTTTATCTGTAAAGCGGTCTACTGTTAAGAAGGAACGACATCCCATACATGGATATACATCACCATTCTTTAGATTCTTCATCACTTTAGCAGAGATATAGTCAGGTACCATTCTCTTCGCAGTACATTCAGCCGCAAGTTTTGTTAAGTAGTAATACTTGCTATCTTCATATACATTATCTTCATCTAATGCATAGATAAGTTTAGGGAATGCTGGTGTGATATAGATGCCTTTTTCGTTCTTAACACCTGTCATTCTCTGCTTGAGCATCTCTTCGATGATAAGTGCAAGGTCATCTCTTGTCTGACCAGCTTCCACTTCATCTAGATACATAAACACTGTTACGAAAGGTGCTTGTCCATTTGTAGTCATCAGTGTAATGATTTGATACTGAATTGTCTGTACACCTGTTGTAATTTCTTTGCGTACACGCAATTCCGCAAGTGCATTAATCTTGTCATTATCAACTTCAATACCTGCTACAGCTAATTCTTCCGCTACATT
Organism: uncultured Solobacterium sp.; assembly: GCA_963525775.1. Lineage (GTDB taxonomy): Bacteria > Bacillota_I > Bacilli_A > Erysipelotrichales > Erysipelotrichaceae > Bulleidia. Next base: position 24,318 of record CAURLC010000018.1, read on the forward strand.
ACGACGGTGTTTTTGACGTGATATTTCAACAAATGGCGCAAGATGAGATAGTGTAATTGTCTGTCCACCATATTGGTTTGAGGCTACCTGCGCAATAATTTGCGTCGCAATATTACAAGCAGTCGCAAAACTATGAGGTTTTTCAATTGCTGTACCTGAAATAACTGTTCCATTCTGTAACATATCTTCTAGATTGACTAAACAGCAATTATACATCGGTTGTGCAAAGTAATCTGAGTCATGGAAATGAATAATACCCTTTTCATGTGCTTCATAGATATCTTGAGGTAATAAAAAACGCTTTGTAATATCTTTAGAAACTTCACCTGCCATGTAGTCACGCTGTGTACTATTTACAGTTGGATTTTTATTGGAGTTTTCTTGTTTTGCTTCTTCATTGTTTCTTTCTAGTAAAGAAAGAATCTTTTGGTCTGTAGTATTTGCCTTACGAACTAAAGCACGTTCATAACGATATGTAATATAGTTATGTGCCACTTGGAAAACCTGAGCCTTCATTAGTTCGTTTTCAACCATATCTTGAATTTCTTCAACCGATACAGATCTCTTTAGAGATTTGCACTTGTTAGAAACACGTTCTGTAATATCATGGATTACTTCCGCTGTTGTACGATGAGACAAATCTGTTGCGTTATTTGCCTTTGTAATCGCATTTTCAATCTTCGATATATCGAATGCGAGTTCTTCACCACTACGCTTAATTACGTTCATTTTACCCCTCCATATAAAAATAGTTGCATTTCCAACTATTATTTCGTATACAAGAATAATACCCTCTCACTCCACGAAAAACAAGCATCATTATTATGAAAATTGCATCAAAAAATACGTCTAAAAACTTTCATTTTAAAAAGTCCGCATCTATAAAGGACTTTTTGAAAATGTAATAATTTTTCATCAAAAAATATTTTTTGTAATTATCATACCAATCAAATCTACCCTATCAAAATTACCAACTACCATGAAAACGAACACGCTTTACTTTCACCATTTGTTAAATTCCTTACACATCATAATATCTTGATAAAAAATCCATCCCTATGGGATAGATTCATTTTGTTTATTCCCAACCCTTTGAAGAATAATATTCTAGGTTAGTAATTTGTTGTTTTGCATCAATATCACAGAAGATATAGCAGAAACGATATGGCGTTTCTGAACGATGATTCGCAGTATAATAACTGATTCGTACAAAGTAGCGATATACATCATCTTTTATTGTTACAAGTTGTACATCCTGCTTCAGATACTTCATATCTGATAGTCCTTCAAAAGTAGGATTTGATCCATCCGTAATACTTGCTGGATTTTTCATTCCCTCCACAAAAAACTGTGTATCTGTTTTTAAGTTGTATGTGGAGATTATACTTGCTCTTTGCGTTGCATATTCTTCTGGCGAATTCCAGACGAAGGCAGTTGTCCAAAGTTGATCCATCATCGCAGTATCCGAGGATACTCGTTTAGAGGAAGTGTAAATTGTATCACTTTCTCCAAAACCATTTACATATCCTGATGGTATTTGTGCCAATTGATTCTCCAATCCTTCTATCTCATCTAATTGAGATAGCCATTGAACATTTTTACGGTTACCCCACTCCCAACTAAAAATGAGAGTAACCACCATGAGAAGTGCACATATCAAACATATAACAAAACTAGCTAGTCTTTTCATATTAGTACCAAGCCTCCACAGAACTTCCTTTTAGTTCTCTGCCATTTGGATTTCCATATTGACTGTAATTTAGAACAAGATTAAAGAAATGATTTGTACTAACATCATAATAGCCATGTACCCATGCAAGCATGTTTGTTCCATCGCTTAAAGTCCAAATCACTTTTTGGATTGAACCCGAGAATATAAACGTTGGTGCAAATGACCACGTATACGCACCATCTACCGGATACCATACAGACAAGAAATTTGCATTATCACCAGCAGTAATATATGTCTGCATCAACGTTTGTAATTCTGAACTTACAGTATCTGTTTGATCTTGCAAAGCCTGTGTCTGTGCTTGTGCTACTGCATTTCCAGCATTAAACATTGTTTCAAGTTTTGCATACTCTTCTGAAGATGTTTCTTGTTGTAATGCTTGTGCATCGGCAATCTGTTGTGATAATGCATTTGCTTGATTAGCACGTTGAATCGAGTCCCTTTCAAACTGTTGTGCAGATTGAAATGTTCCATAGGCAATATATACTGCTACAGCTATAAATACTACCGAAAGAAATGTAAATATTTTACGCATAATAATACCCCTTCTTAGCGATTATATCATGAATAGAGAGATAAAAAAGAAAGAGGTCAATTGAACCTCTTTCTAGGCTTGTTTTACTTGTTGTCCGCAACGATTGTATCAGCAGCTGTACGACCTGAAACGAAGATTTCAACAATCGCATTACCACCTAAACGGTTACCACCATGGATACCACCAGTTACTTCACCAGCAGCGTATAGACCCTTGACGATCTTACCATCTTTATCTAATACGTGACGCTGTGCATCAACTGTCAAGCCACCCATTGTATGGTGTGTAGATGGAGCTAATAATCTAACCTTTAACTTCACACCATCAAGCTTATAAGTATCAACGATATACTTTCCGTTTTCATCTTTTTCTGCATTTCCAATGAGCGCTGTCCAACCTGTCTTTGTTGGATTCAATGTATTTTCAGTACCTGTCATCAATGCCATATCATATTCCTTAATTGTATTGATAACATCTTCTTGTGTACATTCAAAGCCGAGTTCCTTGAATAAATCACCTAATTGATCGATTGTTCTTGTGTACTGTCTTTCCTTAACATCGCTTTCCCAAACTGTTAAATCTTCATCTTTTGGAGTTCCATAAGGATATGGACCAGGGATTGATTGCTTAGAGTTTGCGATTTCAATAACAGCACCATTTGTACCATTGAAGCTTACGCCATTTTCAAATTCAGCAAGTGATAATACGTCACGTTCACCTGTTTCATTAACGAAACGCTTACCAGTTGTAGGGTTAATATAGATTGCATAATTTCCACCGCCAAATGCGAGGTTTCCATTATCTACCCAAGAGATAGGCATCATCTGTGTAAAGCCCATACCTGTTGTATCTGCACCAACAGCTACACCCATATCAATACCAGAACCTACTAATGAAGAACGGTTTGTTGTACGTGTATTTGTTGTGATATCCCCATCTGCCCAGTAGTCGTTTGTTTCCATAACACGCTTAATATCAGCAGCATATCCACCAGTTGCGAGTACTACACCCTTCTTAGCGTGGATTGTTACTGGAGTTCCATCGTAGTGCTCACCCTTAACACCAACTACTTTTCCATCCTTATCTGTGATAAGTTCTGTTACCTTTGTACGTAACATGATTTCGTTGTCTGCATGGTTAGCAGCTGTTTCAAGTAATGTCTTCTTCGTTGTTGCAAAGTATGTATTCCAAACTGTCTTACCCTTTACATTCTTTCCATCTGGATCTGGAGTTCCATCACCATCAAGATCACTTCCCTTGAAGTCATTTTCACGGTTCCACAAAGCACCGACAATAATTGGCTGAATCGAGTTATCAAAAATTGCGCCTTGATCTTCTAACCAACCCTTAAGGTCTTGCCCACCTTCAACAAACTGCTTAACAAGATCATATGAACCATAGATCCATGAAGTCTTTTCAGCGTTTGGTCTTAATCCACCATAGTATGTCTGGAAGATATGTAGATTTGGAGTTGAGAATAATGTGATTTCACCCTCAGCCTTACCTGCATCTAACTGTGGCTGTGCCCAGTTCAAGTAAGCCTGAATCTCACTCTTCAATTCTTTTAATGTACTTAAGTATTCTGCGTGTACACCAGCATGTGATAATGTTTCAATATCACCTGCTACAAATGGTGTGTTATCAAAATACTTACTATCGAATTCTTTTTCATTCCAGTTAAGAATTTCCTTTAATACCTTGATGTTACCAGTAGCGTTATGAACCTTGTTATATGTAACTCCCTTATAAACACCTGTTGTCGCATCTGGATCTGCTGGATCCCATACTAAGTAGGATTGTGCAGACTGGAACTGTCCACCAGAAGCTACTGTATTACCACCGATTTCAGCGTTTACTTCTAATACAACAACTGAATTACCATTCTGTGCAGACTGTACTGCTGTAGCCATACCAGCACCACCAGCACCTACTACAACAACATCCGTTGTCTTTTCGATTGCTTCACCAGCTTTATGTTCTACTGTATTCTTCTTAAAGCCATCTAAATCACTAGCTTCAGCTTGTTTTGCTGCATCAATTAACGCATTCTTAAATCCGATTGAAGTAAATGTAGCACCTGAAACAACATCAATGCCAGCACCATTTGCTTCCTTTGCATCTGCTACTAAATAATCAAATGCTGGTGTTCCAATATGATTTGTTTCTTTATTATCACTATAATCAATTTCGGAAATACCATCCTTTGTAAATGTAACTGATAAGTTGATAGGGCCATTATAACCTGTGCCAGTACCTGTATATGTACCTTCCTTGTAAGTTACCTTTACATTTTCTTTTTTCTTTGCACTATCTTCTTTGTTGCTCGGTGAACATGCAACAAGTGAAATAGCCGTCAAAGAACTGAGTCCTAACTTCACATACTTCTTCATTTTTCCCTCCATATGTATTTATTAACAAATACCTAACCTTATAGTATCTTAAATCATATTCTTTTGCTATCTAAATTTAAAAAACTGCCCTATGGCAGTTTATGACTTTATAACTCTTTTACAACATCCTCAACATGACTTGTAGCTTTTACTTTTTGGAAAGTCTTGATGATAATACCCTTCTCATCGATTAAGTATGTTGAACGTTCAATTCCCATATATTTACGACCATACATAGACTTCTCTACCCAAACATCATATGCTTGAATGGTTTCTGTAGATTCATCTGATAGTAGTGTAAATGGTAAATCATAATTACTTTCAAACTTCTTATGAGACTTTACACTATCCTTTGAAATACCTAATACAATCGCTCCCTTTTCCTGAATTTGTGGTAAGCGATCACGGAAGTTACAAGCCTCTGCTGTACAACCTGATGTATTATCCTTTGGATAAAAATAGAGGATTACCTTTTTACCTTTATACTCAGAAAGTGTATGCTCTACACCATTTTGATCCGGTAATTTAAAATCTGGTGCTTTTACTCCAACATTTAACATTTTTCATATCTCCCAGTTCTATATGTCAATGATAATACATAATGGAATTTAAAGCCTTGAATATGCTTATTGATATTGTTTTAGTAAATCCAGAATATCACTTGGCTTTTGAATCGTTGGATACTCTCCTGTTTCAACACCCCCATGATAAACGATTTGTACCGGATGGATTCCCATAGATTCTGCAGCTTTAAGATTCTTTAGCTGATCATCAACAAAAATACATTCCTCAGGTTTAAATCCTGATTTTTCTAATGCATCTTGAAACATATGTACATCCGGTTTTAAAACACCTAATTCATAACTGTATGTATATTGATCAACATATTCATCTAACTTGAATGCATGAATACGTCTTTCAATAAATGGCCACGTATCAGAAATAATTCCAATACGATAACCTCCATCCTTCAATGTTTTCAGTGTTCCCAAGGAACTTGGTATCAAACTCATTGTCGCAAGATTTTCCACCATATCAACTGCAAGTTTTACTGCATGTTGAAATGTACCCTCTAACTTAGCTTGATCAAATAGCGTTAGATAGAAACGAGTAAATCTTTCAATCTGCTCCTGTTCACTTGTCATTTTTGGGTTTTCAATAAATGGTAAATACGCTGTGTTGTATGCATGTTGCCATACGTTTTGGTCGAGTCTCGAAATTTTCTCTCGAGGAAATAGTTCATAGAATTTTTGATTCAAATTCCAATCACCGCTGCATGGTTCTAGAAGGGTCCAGCCTAAATCAAAAAATATACATTTTATCTGATTCATTATACCTACCTCTTGTTATTAATATCATTATATCACTTATATATAATAACAGAGGCATATATCTTGAAATTATACTTATAAATTATTACATGCATTCAAAGCAGCGATAGCACCATCACTGGCAGCCGTTGTTAATTGACGGACAGTCTTTACACGACAATCACCTGCCGCATAAATACCCTTAACAGATGTGCGGCATTCTTCGTCAGTTTTGATAAATCCATGTTCATCTAGTTCAATAATATCAGAGAAGATTTGATTCATTGGAATTTGTCCAATTGCGACAAATAATGCGTCCACATTCAGTGTCTTTACTTCACCAGTATTTTTATCCGTTACTTCAATGGAATGCAGACGGTCATCTCCATTCAGCTTTGTAACCGTACTATTCATTACCTTTACAAGCTTTTCCTTGCCATTTAGTTTTACCACTTCAGCTTCATCTGCACGGAATTCATCACGACGATGAATAATATATACACGATTGCAGAAACGTGTTAAATACTCTGCATCTTCAACTGCTACATTTCCACCACCATTGACTGCTACATCTTTACCTCTAAAAAACATACCATCGCAAGTCGCACAATAAGATACACCCTTACCCGTTAATTCTTTTTCACGCTCAATTCCAAGTTCTCTACGTTTCATACCAGTTGCGATAATAATCGCTTTTGTGTGATATTCATTCTTTGTTGTATAAACAACCTTTTCATTCTCATGGTTTTCAATCTTTACAACACCCTCAAATGCAAAAGTTGTACCTAAGTCTTTTGCTTGATTATATAAATCTGTTGCAAAATCAAAACCAGAAATATGCTTGATACCTGGATAGTTTTCTATATCTGCTGTATTGATGATTTGCCCACCATAAGTAGACTCTTCTAACACTAAAGCTTTCTTACCTGCTCTTTGTACATAAATAGCTGCTGATAGGCCAGCAGTACCTGCACCAATGATAATTACATCAATCATAACTTGTCTCCTTTATATTTTATACAACTAAACTTTATATCACTACGAACAATAACACAAAATATATGCTCAATTCATTATATGTAAGTATTTTCATATATTGAAAACACTTATGTAAACTTTACATTTAATTATCATAAATTAATTATTTTATAATCTTTTAAAGACAATTCTTCTGTTCGTTTCATTTTCTTTATATTATCATTGAGTAGCGTGATAAAAATATATCTTTTTTTATATGATATATGTTATATTCTTAGGTATATTTCTTATCAGTATATTTGGAGGGATTAAGATGAAAAAGACATTAGGCACAATCGTATTAGCTGGCTTATTATTCTTAGCTGGCTGTGGTGCAAGCGCATTATCTGCTAAGAGCATTTCTGAGAAGTTAACAAAGGAGCCTGCAAAGGTTTCTGTTATCTATGTTGATCCAGCATCTGGAATTCAGCGCGAAACAATTACAGACGAAAAGGATGTTGTTAACGCAATCGCCGATGAGTTAAAGACACTGTCAACAAAAGTTGTTAAAGATAAGGTTTCTTTCAATCAAAAGGATACAGCATTCGGGGTTGAAGTAGCTGATAAGGATGCTACATATAACGTTACTCTTTACTACAATGGCTACATGAGAGTTCAAAAGTTAGGTGGAGATGTTGTAGTTTACTCTGTAACAGATGAACAGATTGATAAATTAAATAAAATCTGGTCCGACTACATGTCATCAAACTCAGGAAAATAAAATAGTTAATGCGAGAGATGATAGATATCATCTCTTTTCTTATACACATATAAAAAATGCGCCTCTTGATAGAGTGCGCATTTCATTTATTCTTGAATCATCGTTTCTTTTGTATTGATATTGATAATCTGTTTATTGATTACTTCAGCACCAACATAATGTGTCAAAAGACTTGCGAGTTCATCAACTGCATCTTGTAACTCAGCTATACGGTTTGGTTCTACACATTCCATTGCGATAAATTCAACGGTTGTATCATCTGTTACTTCTGTACGCTTTCCATCACGCCAGTTCCAACAACGGCAGATAACGCCTTCCTCATCATAGTATGCAATTTCACCTGCTAACGGTGGTTCTGGTTTATCTGAACCAATTGGCCAAAAGTCTTCTCCACCTTTCATAATACCTAAGTGTAAATCTCCCTTGAAGGCTTCCATATTCTCAGCACCAATTGGGAACGCATACTTTAATGAAATTGCATTTGTAATATCAACAGTAGGTGCGATAGAACCAACTGGCGTACCATGCAATACACGCTTTAGTAAAGCTTCAATCGAACAACGTGCACCCTTCTTTGTAGGAAATTTAGAATATGCTTCGCGCCAAGTCTTTACAACCGCATTTTCTGAAATCACTTCACTGGTCAAGTACTTCTTAGCACCTTCATTTGCACTATCTAATAGTGCTTTGATTTCTGCTGCCTTTTCATCATCTAAATGTATAGACTCTTGAACATTCTTTACAGCTAGTATCGCAATACTTGCTTCTGGAAAGATTTTCCAAAAACCTTCATCAACAATAAACTTTCTCATGATTATCACCTCTTGCTCTTCAGTATATCACTTTAAAGTATCGATAATAATAGGTAATACTTGTTTCTTGCGAGATACAATACCCTTTCCAAAATGTTCTTTGTTGAGTATATCACCAAAAGCTTCTCCAACAATATTAGACTTCTTCCCTGCGACTAAAAAATAGGACCCTGATCCCATAGGATCAGTAAACAGTGTTAATATTAAATCATAATGTTGTGACTCTGCTGTTTCTTCCATGAATGCATGGAAGTGATCTTTGATTGCAAAGTAATCATCTTTCTTACATTGCACCTGTGCAATGGCAATTCTTGTACCACTGATTCTAAACTCTTTAAAGTCATTATAAAGTAGTTCTACATCAGTCTTATTTGTGACAGAATCTGAAGCATCCAACATTTCTTGATATAAGTCGATGGCTTTTGTACCAGACACTTCTTCTAGATACTTCACCATCTCATGATCAAAAGTTGTAGTTGTTGGTGACTGCAGGCACATTGTATCGTTAATAGCAGCACCAAGAAGAATCCCTGCAAGATTCTTTGACAATTTAATATGCGATGATTTATATAAGCCAGTAATGATTGCGGCTGTACTTCCTACTGTACGTGCAACGATATTAATAGGTGTTACTGTCTCAATGCCACCCATGCGATGATGATCGACAATCTCAACCACTTCACCAAACTCTAAATCACGTACAGATTGCATCGCTTCATTATGGTCAACGAGAATAAACTTCTTCTTTTCATAATGGAATAAGTGATAGCGTGAGATAGCCCCTACAACTCTACCGTCTTTATCCAAAACAGGATAGGTACGATAACGCGTCTTGGCAATATGATCACTCACTTCATCTACATACTCTGTTTCTTGGAATGTCATTACATCTGTTGTCATAACTGACTTCACAGATGGTGTTTGATAAATCAAACGTGAACATTCAATAACGGAGTAATCCGTATGCAACATGGATACACCCTTTTCTTTTGCATAGGATAAAGTAACTTCATCTATCCAATCTTCGCCAGATACAACCACTAAAGCTGCACCCGCCTCAATTACAAAGCGTTGAATATCTGGATTATTACGTACAATTACAATAGAATTCTTATATACTTCTGGCTTATCAGACATGGAAGGCATAATCTGTACAATACCACTTGGATGATACTGTTTTGATTCACAATAATACTTACCTTTTAGTACTCTTGCGATATTGGTTAATGTAGCAGTGCTGATTAAGTCTTTTAATGACTTACCACTTTCTGCCCAAAGCTTTGTTAAGTCAGAAACAGATAACAATCCTAAAAGTCTTTCTTTTTCATCAACGATGAAAATACCTTTATTTTTACGAGATAAAATAAGGTCTAGTGCTTCTTTCATTGTTAAATCTGGGCCTGCAAGTAATGGATCATCCTTCTCTATCTCCGATAACATACATCTAGCTGTATGGATTAGCTTAGGATGTTCAAAACCAAACTTCTGTAATAAATACTGTGTTTCACTCTTTGCCTTGCCTAAAGCACATGCGATAGCATCTTGCCCTAGTTGTTGTTTCAGATGAGCATACGCGATTGCCGATACAATTGCATCACAATCTGGATTCATATGCCCTGTCACATAGAATGGTTTCATTATTTACCCAACTTTCTAATTATAGTTATCCAGCGAAGCCACTTTCAGAACGATCCACTTTTTGTAAAGTAATACCAGTGCGGAATTCTGTTGGTGTCATTGCTTTAAATTTGTAAAAGTTAAGATTGAATGTCTTGATATTGTTATAACCTACAGCTACCGCAATATCTAAGACAGAATATGTTGTAGAAATCAATAATTCACTAGCTTTATTTATACGAATGAAATTCAATAATGTTTCAAAGTTCTTCTCAGAATAATAGAGTAACGAACGGTTTAATTCTGAGACACTAACACCGTATTTTTCAGCCATCGTACTAGCAAGTAACTTCTCTGTATCATAATGCTTATAGAGATAATTGGTTACTTCAAAAGCAACATTCTTATCTGCACGATTATATCCAGATTTTACTTTGCTGTAGATCTTACGGTATTTGTTTGGTGTAATCCCTACCTTTTCAACAAAGTGCTTCGATAGATGTGAAGCATCCGCAAAACCAAGTAGAATGGCGATTTCTTCAAGTGTCATATCCGTATAAATTAAATAATCTGATGTTTTCTCAATACGAATATTATTTAGCAATTTTGTAAATGTAGTACCTGTTAAATCAGTTAACTTCTTTGACAATGTTGATTCTGATATAAAGAATACTTCCGCGACTTTTTCAAGTGTTAAACGCTCTGAAGAATGGGAATAAATATAACTCAATATCGAATTCTGCATGACGGAAGCATTTTCTTCATTCACTACTTCTTCACTAGCTTTAAAGTAGCGGCGATATGCCACCATTAGCTCAATAATTTTAACGAGTGAATATAAGAATGATAACGGTTTTTTAGGTTGCCTGACCAATGCGGAATCAACACCAAGTTCCTTTTGTAGGTGTGACATGATTCCATCTACGTACTTTGTCTGTTCATCGTTTAAATATACAATCGGCTCAACCGCAAGGAAATTTAGAAGGTCTACACTTTCTTCTTCCAATCCTGGTGTTACCTTGAGCATTGTGTTAATAAACTGATAATCATAAACAACTAAATTTAGGTGTAAGGTATCTCTTACGTCAATGATATCTGTAATCTTCCAAGGTGTAATTGCACATAATGTATGTGGTTTTATGTCATATTCCACACCATCTACTTTGATCTTACCAACACCTTTATTAAAGTACATAAAACGAGCAGCCTGGTGCATTAAAGCTTTGGTTGGTTTTTCAATTGCTTCATAATCAAATGAGCAAAAAGAAATAGGATTAGTTTCCGACGTCCAGCTATCTTGAATCGTTGCTGTCTTTGTCATAAATTTTGTACCTCTGTTGTACATATCATAGCATATTTGAATAAAAGCGGAAAGTTCCGACCGTGCTCTCACACAGCCGGAACTCTATCCAAACATATTTGAGTTTTAATTATTTGATTAACATCATTGCTAATGATAGAACAACGATATTTGCGATAGCAATCGCTACAAATAACTTCATACCCCACTTCATATATGTCTTTAGTTCAACCTTAGCTGCACCTAGACCACCCATTACTACACCAGATGTTGGTGTGAAGAGGTTGATTAATCCGCAACCAGCGCAGAAGATATTGATCATAATTGAAGCGTTGAAGCCTAATGTATTTGCTAAACCACCCATTACTGGCATTGAGAATCCAGCAAGTCCAGATGTTGAAGGAACTAAGAAACTCAATACTAAGTAAATTACATATGATAGAGGAGCGAATACGAATCCTGGAACACCCATCAAGATACCTGCTGCCTTGTCCAAGATCCAGAAGTCCATATGAGTAGACTTCATAACGACTGTAATACCACGAGCAACTGCGATAACAATAGCTACTGATAATAGATCCTTAGCACCGTCTAAGAATGTATCAATGAATTCTCTTTCAGACATTCTAGCCATGATAGCGATAAGAATACTTGAGAATGTAAACCAAGCAGCTAATTCAGAGAAGTACCATAGACCTAAAGGTTGCCCTGTTAAGAATGAAGTCCATCCAAGTACTGCTAAGTAAGCTTCTTCATCACCAGCAAAGTTGATGTCAATATAAGAAATCAAGGAAGCAATCATAACTGCAAATGAGATTGCAAATACGATTAATACAGCCTTATGCTTGCCAGTAAATTCTAACTTATTGCCATCATCCTTTGTAAAGTGTTCACGCATATCTTCCTGCTCTTGTAGAGAAAGAATTGTTGAGCCTTTATCAGCCTTAACCTTCTTAGCGTAAGCTAATACGAAGAAAATAGCGATTGCAAGTGATGTAAACCACAATGCAAAACCAATAATCATAACTAATGTATTGTCATAAGGTACGTTAACACTCTGCAATGCAGCCATAGCTGCACCAGTAGCAAATGGGTTAATTGTTGAACCTAATACACCACATCCTGCACCGAGCAATACAGTTGCAACTGCTACCATTGTATCGAAGCCAGCTGCTACTAATGCTGTAGTAATCAAAGCGTAGAAACCGATTGTCTCTTCAGCCATTCCATATGTAGAACCACCGATAGAGAATAAGATCATCAAGATAACGATTAGGACTTCTTCCTTGCCGTGCATCTTCTTAACTAAGTGGTACACACCAGCTTCAAGAGCACCTGTCTTCATTACAACACCGATGAATCCACCGATAGCCATAATAAATACAATCAAGTCTGCAGCATCCACAAATCCTCTTGGGAATGCCATGAAGAAATCACTAAACTTTGCGCCGACAACCGTAACGGTTTCGCCGTTAGCAACCATATTAACCAAGTCACCATACTTCTCAGGGTTTAAACCACTGATTAAGCTGTCGCTAATTGGTTGTCCGTTTAAGAATACTGAAATTAAACAAAGTACTGCTAAAATGATAAATAAAATCGTAAACGCTGTTAAAGAGCGTTTCTTGGCTTTTACAGACATACTATCCCCCCTTCTAATTATTTAGTAATAATGGTGCCTGTTTCACCTTGTAAAGCAACTTTTGCTTTTTGTAATGATGTAATTAATGCAGTTCCACCATGTGTGTTATTCTTAACAAATTCCATGCATGATTGAACCTTTGGAAGCATACTTCCAGGAGCAAATTGCTTCTCTTCGATATACTTCTCTGCTTCTTCCAATGTCATTGTTGGAAGTTCCTTTTGATCAGGCTTGTTATAGTTAATGCATACTCTGTCGACTGCAGTTAAGATAATCAACATATCTGCACCAATGGACTGTGCTAGTAATGCACTGGAACGGTCCTTATCGATAACAGCTGCAACGCCCTTTAATCCTTGCTCTGTTTCAACTACAGGGATTCCTCCGCCACCAACTGTGATAACGATGTCGCCAGCCTTAACAAGTTGTTCAACAACCTTTAATTCAACGATACGTTGTGGAATTGGTGAAGGTACAACACGACGATATCCACGTCCTGCATCTTCTACAAATGTAAAGCCCTTTTCAGCAGCAATCTTATCTGCTTCTTCCTTAGTATAGAAGCTTCCTACTGGTTTTGTAGGTTTAGCAAATCCTGGATCGTTTGCATCAACAACTACCTGTGTAATAATAGACGCACATTGTTTATCAACACCACGAGCCTTTAATTCCTGCTGAATTGCTTGTTGTAAATGATAACCGATATAGCCTTGGGACATCGCACCACATTCTGGGAATGGCATATATGGAGTATTACCACCCTTTGTGCATGAGAATTCCATAGCTAAGTTAATCATTCCAACCTGTGGTCCATTACCATGACCAACAATTACTTCATAGCCGTCTTGTGCTAAGTCAACGATAGTCTTAGCAGTATGACGAACTAATTCAAGCTGCTCTTCAGGGGTATTGCCTAAAGCATTACCCCCAAGAGCTACTACTATACGCTTTGCCATGTGATTACTTCAGAGTAGCATACATAACAGCCTTGATTGTATGCATGCGGTTCTCTGCCTCATCAAATTGTCTAGCTTGTGTGCCTAAGAATACATCATCTGTAACTTCCATAGCCTCTAAGCCATACTTCTGGTAAATGTTCTCACCAACTGTTGTGTTACGATCATGGAATGATGGTAAGCAGTGTAAGAAGATAGCAGTTGGCTTAGCCATAGCCATCAATTCTTTATTAACCTGGTAAGGACGTAAGAGCTTGATTCTTGGCTCCCATAATTCTTCTGGTTCACCCATTGATAACCAAATATCTGTGTAAAGAACGTCTGCATCCTTAGCACCGATCTTGATATCATCTGTTAATTCGATTTCAGCACCAGTCTTGCTAGCTACTTCTCTGCACTTAGCAACGAGTTCATCTGAAGGCATTAATTCCTTAGGTCCACATGCGCAGAAGTGCATACCTAACTTAGCACAAACAATCATCAATGAGTTAGCAACGTTATTACGAGCATCACCGAAGAATGTTAACTTACGGCCTCTAACATCGCCGAATTCTTCCTTAACTGTTAAGATATCAGCCAACATCTGTGTTGGGTGATATAAGTCTGTTAAACCATTCCATACAGGAACACCAGAATACTTAGCAAGTTCTTCAACTACTTCCTGCTTGAATCCACGGTATTCGATACCATCGTACATACGACCTAATACCTTAGCTGTATCTTCTAATGATTCCTTCTTACCCATCTGTGATGATCCAGAATCAAGGAATGTAACACCCATACCTAAGTCACGTGCACCAACTTCAAATGCACAACGTGTTCTTGTAGATGTCTTTTCGAACAAGAGAACAACCTGCTTGCCCTTTAAATAACTGTGGTCGACACCGTTAGCCTTCAATCTCTTGAATTCAGCGGATAATTCTAAGAAATATCTGATTTCTTCTGATGTAAAATCTAATAGTGTCAAAAAACTTCTTCCTCTAACATTAACGCCCATAATAGCTCCTTTTCTTTTTTCTTTTCTATTTTTATGGTTATTCGATTTTAAACTTAGTCTTCACGAACTAATGGCATGGACATACATCTTGGTCCACCACGTCCTACGCATAAGTTGGATGCTTCTAATTCTAATACTTCAAATCCATTATCCTTTAGATATTGGTTTGTAACATAGTTACGCTTGTAAACGATGATCTTACCTGGCGCAATTGTCAATGTATTAGAACCATCGTTCCACTGTTCACGTTCAGCTGCTAATGGATCGCCAGCTCCGCAAGGGAATAAACGAACCTTATCTAAGCCCATGAACTTAGCAAGAATATCTTCTAACTTACCTGTATGTTCTTCGATATGAACATCATGATTTGCACGATCAGCTGTTAATGCAAATACCTGTAATGTTCCCATGATACCTGGGTGAATTGTAAATGCATCAGTATCAATCTGTGTAAATACTGTATCTAAGTGCATGAATGCACGTGAATTAGGAATATTGAAAGCTAAAATTGTCTCAATCTTATTTCCTTCGTTTTCATAGAACATCTTCATAGCTAAGTC
The DNA here is from genome assembly GCA_963525775.1 of uncultured Solobacterium sp. Taxonomy (GTDB): domain Bacteria; phylum Bacillota_I; class Bacilli_A; order Erysipelotrichales; family Erysipelotrichaceae; genus Bulleidia. The sequence goes on from CAURLC010000018.1 coordinate 39,907, forward strand.
CTGAATTGCTTCAGCCTGTGTTCTCTGTGAAATACCGATGAATAAGAGTTTTTCATTAACGTTTAATACGTCTCCACCTTCGATATGGAAGTGATTATTACGTCCATATAAATCCGGAACATTTCCAGCATATTCTGGATGGAATCTGAAGATGTAATCTGCATAGATTGTTTCACGGTTTCTTGTTACAGAATACATTCTGTTAATAACTGCGCCATTACCTACAGAAGCGAATGGGTCGCGTGTAAAGTATAGGTTTGGCATTGGGTTTACTAATAAGTGTGAGTTAGTCTCAAGACGGTCAACTAAGAAGTTTGTGTGGATCTCACCAATTTCTCTAAATGTGATACCAGCCATAGTCTTTAGAACTAATTCCTTATTGTTTGTAAACTTAGCTAAGTAATCCTTAATGATCTTATGATATTCCGCTGTATGAACACCTGATTCAACTAACCACTGATCAAGGAACTGTTCCTTAATTTCTGGGTGAGCATCTAATGTTTCAGCCATTAAGTCTTCTAGATAAACAACTTCTACGCCATTGTCGCGTAAGATCTTTGCAAAACGGTCATGTTCAACCTGTGCTTCGTAAAGATCAGGAATGTCATCAAATAATAATTCTCCTAATGTATCAGGTGTAAGATTTAATAATTCTTCTCCTGGCCTGTGTAATAAAACCTTTTTGAGTGTTTTGATTTCACTCGTTACATGAATGTTAGACATTTGCTTTCCTCCTATTGTCTTTTCATTGAGGCTACATATCGCGCGCATGATATGTAACCGTTTTCAAATCTATACTATTATTGTATACATATTTTTTTCTATAATTGGAAATATATTGCCTAAAATTTTGTATTTTTTTGTAAACATCATCTCGCTTTCCCTATTGAAAATTTACTTTAATTTCACAAGAAAGAGCCCCTATATCACTACAGGGGCTCGTTTTATCGTTCTAGTTTTTCAATTACATTGATTCAGGTGCTTCTACACCAACAAGGTTTAGAGCATTCTTCAATGTAATCATTGTAGCCTTCACTAAGCCTAAACGTTGGTTTGTTAACTCAGGATCTTCTGGGTTATTTACACGTGAACTGTTGTAGTAGCTGTGGTAAACCTTAACAAGAGAAATGATGTATTCAGTAATCTTGTTTGGCTTTCTGGTTGCTGCCGCATTTGCAACTTCGATTGGGAATTCACTGATGAGCTTCATCAACTGTAATTCTTTCTCATCACTGAGACGATCATAAGTAGCTACCTGCGTGAATGCAGGAATCTTAGGATTGTTCATAATGGAATGCATACGGGAATATGCATACTGTGCATAGAATACAGGGTTGTTGTTATCTTTAGAACGAGCTAACTTCATATCGAAATCCATATGAGTCGCAACGTCCTTGGAAACGAAGAACCAACGAGCAGCGTCAACACCTACGTCTTCGCAAAGTTCACGAATTGTAATCGCGTTACCTGTACGCTTGGACATCTTCACTTCCTTACCATCCTCAACCATACGTACCATCTGGATGATATCCACCTTAAGTACATCTGGATAACCTAATGCTGTTAAAGCAGACTGCATACGTGTTACGTAGGAATGGTGGTCAGCACCCCATAAGTTGATTAAGTGGTCATAGCCTCTTTCAATCTTATAGATGTGGTTAGCGATATCTGGTGTTAAGTAAGATAATGTTCCATCACTCTTACGTAATACACGGTCCTTGTCATCGCCATATTCAGTACTCTTAAACCATAGCGCACCATCTTTTTCATAAGTTAGACCCATATCAGCCATCTTTGTTAAGCAATCATTGATACGCTTATGATTGTTCTCATAGAAGAATGTTTCATGTTGGAAGTTTTGGAAACTACAACGATACAGTTTTAAGTCATCTTCAATCTTCTTTAATTCTAACTCAACACCTGTCTTCTTAAAGTATTCAAGACGTTCTGCAGGATCAGCATTCAACCACTTATCACCATCTTTTTCTGCAATCTGATTTGCAATATCGATGATGTCTTGTGCATGATATCCATCTTCTGGAAGTGGATATTCTTTTCCAAAGTGTTCAAAGTAACGAGAAATTAAGGATTCACCTAACATCACAATCTGGTTACCAGCATCGTTAACATAGAACTCTCTATAGTTGTTATAACCACTTGCTTCGTAAAGACGTGAGATACAGTCACCCCAAGCAGCGTTACGAGCATGTCCACAGTGTAAGTCACCTGTAGGGTTAGCAGATACCCACTCAACCAATACATTCACACCTGCACCAGTGTTATTCTTACCATAATCATCACCTGCGTTGATAACAGTATTAATCACTTCAGCCAAAGCATCTTTCTTTAAACGGAAGTTGATAAAACCTGGCTTTACAACTTCAATAGAAGAAGCTTCTGTGTAGATTTCCTTTAACTTTTCAACGATAGGTCCAGCAATATCTAATGGACTCTTATGCAATGTTCGGGAAAGGCGCATAGCTACACTAGTTGAATAGTCTCCCATCTTTGGATCACGTGGGGTTTCAACAATCAATATTGAATCATCTGCGTCAATATCGTACACTTGCTTCACTGCCTCACGGACAGCTGAACTAATTTTGCTTTCAAAATCACTCATCTTTTTGTCCTCCCTCATTTGATAGCATAAATATCCTAATAAAAAAACCGCTTGTAGCGGGCTTTTTTTTAATGGCGCGCCGAGCAGGAGTCGAACCCGCAACCTTTTGATTCGTAGTCAAATGCTCTATCCAGTTGAGCTATCGGCGCATTCGGTGTTATCACCTTGCTTTTTAATAGTATTCCATTCCCCTAGAAAATACAAGCCTTTTTCAGAAAAAAGTATTGTAAAATCAATGAAAAAATAGTACTTGTGAAATACATGCAAGCACTATCAAATAATTGTTTCAAACATACATACAGCGGTAGGAATAATTTCATCATCAAATACATAGGAATCATGATGTAAAGAAGGACAAGTTCCCATACCAACAAAGAAAAACATGCATGGTGCAAACTTCTTATAATAGCCAAAATCTTCACTAGCACGAATCGGCTCAGATAATTCTTCAACCTCTAAACCTACAGTTTTTAATTTCCGAACTGTTTTATCTACTAGAGATGGATCTGCGTAATTTTCATCAAAGCGATCAAACTCTTCAATGCTTACTTTAAACTTTCCCTTTAATCCCTCAAAGTAAGCACGAACATATTCTTCTAATACAGCTAGCTCATTTTCTTTAGCCGCCCGTAAAGTCAAACAAATTTCCCCATTTGCTGGTGAGATACCAAAGTTCAAACTACCTACATTCATATGGATAATCGTTATCATCGCAAGTGAACTGAAGTGATAATTACCAAATGTAAATGGTTGAAATCCCGTCTGCTTTGCTAGAGGTTCAATCGATTTTGCAAATGCAGATAAAGCATATACTGGATTCAGTCCTTTCTCAGGTTCTGAAGCATGGCTTTGTACTCCTGTTAAAGAAATACGATACCCAACCGAAGCACACATGACTGTCTCTGGCCGATAGTAAATTACATTCTTTCTTAAGTTAGGCATATTGTGCAGGCCAAAAATTTTATCCACATGATACTTTTCAAATAATAGTTTGCAGATAGCAGCACCACTACCATTTTCTTCAGCTGGTTGAAACAGATAGATGACATTATATTCACTTTCTTTATCCTCTTCTTCCAGCATTACACCCAGCAAAATTGCAGTATGTCCATCATGACCACAGCCATGAAATGGTGTATTTGAAGAATTCATTATCGCATCATGATCTGCACGTAATACAATCGTCTTCTTGGTAGGTTGATATGGCTTCATACAATACAACCAATCCCCTTCATCAAAGACAAGATAGCCAGACATATTTTGTGCAATAAATTCTTTGATTAATTTTCGTGTATTTACTTCGTGATTAGACAACTCTGGATGCTCATGTAACACATGGCGAAACGCAATAATCTTTTCAAGGTTTTCCTGTTTCATACAGATACTCCTTTGCGTACTTCTATCATTGATTCTATGCCTAAATATTTTTGATTACAAATCTCATACTGTCATAATTTTTCTTGAAGTTTATCAACTACCCTTTGCATATCATCTGGCAGTTTGCATTCTATCTTTATCTGCTTCTTTGTTTTAGGATGGATAAACTCTACTTTCCAACAATGTAATGCCGGTCGCTTCATCGCATGCATACTACCACCATAGAGACGATCACCAATCAGTGGATGTCCAAAGTAAGCCATACCTGCACGTATCTGATGTAATCTTCCGGTTTCAATATGAACTTTAATCAGAGAGAAGAAATTACCCTCGATAATCACTTCATAATTAGTAATACATTTTTGACCATCTACAGTTACACTTCTTCCACGTATTCCTTTCTCTTTTCCTAAGGTATACGTTAAAGTCCCACTCTGTTCTTCAAACTTTCCTTTTACGATAGCCAAGTATTCTTTGTGTAATAATTGTTCCTCGCGAGCAAAAGCCAGCAAAGCTGCCATCTGTTTTGTTTTTGCATATACAACAATTCCAGAAACACCTTTATCTAAGCGTCCAACTGTTCTAACTATAAAGCTATCATCTTGATAGTAACGTTTTAGAATAGACCCCATATCATCATCAAAATGCTCTGCACTCGCATGGCTTGGAATCCCTGCAGGTTTATTCACTACAACAATATCAGTATCCTCATAGAGGATGATTGGTTTTGATTCTAGCTGTGGTCCTTCTGTACGTACTATCACTACATCGTTTGTATGCACCTCTTGTGTCAATCTACACTTTTCATCATTGAGATAAATCGAACCAGACACGTGAAATCTACTAATTTCACGTCGTGAAAAACCCATTTGTTTCGATAAGATATTCTTAACAAGAAGACCATCTTCATTCGGTGTTATTTTCTTTTGTTTTGCGATTTTCATGTTCAAATTATAACGCAAATCAATCTCTAATCAAAAGAGAGAATGCTATTGTATAATCATTGTTGAGAGGTACGTTATGCTAAAAATTAACCAGATTCGTTGTGAAGTTGGAGAGACATTTTCGATTCATCACATTGCAAAGAAATTACGCTGTTCCATTCATGATATTCACTCCTTTGAAATCGATCGTGAATCCATCGATGCTAGGGGTGATGACCTACACTATTCCTATAGTGTATACGCATCCATTAAAAACGAAGATAAATATCTCAAGAACCGTGATGTAAAAAAAGAATCGAAAGAAGTCTATAATCTTCCTACAACCGCAAAGACTCCAAGCCAAAGACCCATCATCGTAGGATTTGGACCTAGTGGTATGTATGCCGGTCTAATCTTAGCAGAAGCCGGTTTAAAACCAATCATCATCGAGCGTGGTCAAGCAGTTGAACAACGTACCAAAGATATCAACACATTCTTCACCAAAGGGAAACTTTTAGAATCATCCAACGTACAGTTTGGTGAAGGTGGTGCCGGAACCTTCTCAGATGGAAAACTAACGACACGCATGAAAAACATACGTGTTTCTAAAGTATATGAAGAATTTGTAGAAGCTGGTGCTAACCCCGCAATTCTATACCAACAGCGCCCTCACCTAGGTACTGATGTACTTCAAACAATTGTCAAAAAGATACGTGAAAAGATTATTCGTCTTGGTGGTGAAATATACTTTGATACCAAACTAGAAAGCTTATATTTAAACAGTAATCGAATTGTTGGTATTCATACAAACAAACAAGACTTTACAACCGATAGTGTCATACTATGTACTGGCCACAGTGCAAGTGATACGTATGAAACGCTACTTGCACAAGGGGTAGAAATCACACAAAAAGATTTCGCCATTGGCGTACGTGTTGAGCATCCGCAGAGTCTCATCGATCAAAGTACTTACGGTAAACACTATGGTCATCCTGCGCTTAAGGCATCATCATACCAACTAACCACCAAGACATCTGTTAATCGTGGTGTATATTCATTCTGTATGTGTCCAGGTGGTGTAGTTATTCCTGCTTCTACTGAACAAAAATGTCTTGCAGTAAACGGAATGTCCTACAGCATGCGTGCAGGTAAGAATGCCAATAGTGCCATCCTTGTACAAATACCACGCAGTGATTTCGATCAAGGACATCCTCTTGATGGTTTTCAATTTCAGAAGAAATTAGAACAACTAGGTTACCACGAGGGATTTGCGGCGCCTGCGCAAAATATTAAAGACTATTTAAAACAAACACCTTCCGATAAACTTGTCATTCAAACTTCTTATCCACGTAGTACCGTTATGCAGGACATGCATGCATTCTTCTCCGACGAAGTAAATCAAGCAATGGAGGAAGGCATGAAACAATTCGATAAGAAGATACACGGTTGGATTGAAAACGGCATTATGGTAGGCTTGGAAACACGATCTTCTTCTCCAATCAAAATACTTCGTAACGATGATGGAAACAGTTCTACAATTCAAGGATTATATCCATGTGGTGAAGGTGCTGGATATGCTGGTGGTATTGTCTCTAGTGCAGTAGATGGCATCAAACAAGCCGAAAATTATATTGCACATTTAAATCGATAAAGAAAAATGCAGATTCAACTCTGCATTTTTTATCTACCACGATTCTTTTTTCTTGGCTTGTAATTCTTTGATTGATGACGTGGCTTTCTATCACTAGACTTATGTGACTTGCTTGGCTTTGTGGACTTATGCATCGATTTATTTGATGCACCAACATCACATTTCTGATTGTCATTACGTTTGTTAATATCACGCTTCTTATTTCTATCAGTACCACTTCTAGAATCTGACTTCTTCTTAAATGGTGGACGACGATTTGATTTACCAGCGCTTGCCTTCTTACGCTTTAATTCGATAGAGTATTCCGTTTTTATTAATGGAATCTCTTTCTTCAACATCTTCTCAATTGACGCAAGTAAACCTAATTCTTCATGACAACATAGAGAAATAGAAATACCCTCTTTGCCAGCTCTTCCAGCTCTACCAATACGGTGGATATAAGACTCATCTTCCTCTGGTAAATCATAGTTGAATACATGTGAAATATCTGAAATATCAATACCACGTGCCGCAACATCTGTCGCTACCAATACATCTACTTGATTAGTTCTAAATCGCTGTAATGCATTCTGACGTTGACCTTGTGTCTTATCACCATGGATTGTAAGAACTTTGATACCATCTTCGATTAACTTTTTCGTTAAACGATCAGCACCAATCTTAGTTCTTGTAAATACAATGGATTTAGTAACTTCTGGACTTACAAGCATATCTTTTAGTACACGCTTCTTATCTGCCTTTTCACAGTATACAAGATACTGGGTAATTGTTTCGGCTGGACTTGCGGGTGGAGCCACGCGAATATCTTCTGGGTCATGTAATAATTCATTAGCTAATTCTTTGATTTCTTTTGGCATTGTTGCAGAGAACATAACAGTTTGACGAATTTCAGGGATACGGCTAGCGATTGTACGTACATCACCGATAAATCCCATATCCAACATACGATCCGCCTCATCAAGTACAAATATTTCAACATCACTCAAAACAATTTCACCCTGAACCATAAAGTCATTTAAACGACCTGGAGTCGCAATTAAAATATCGCAACCACTACGAAGTGCATTTCTTTGTGGGCCAGATGGTGCACCACCATACACACAGCATGCACGTAGTTTCAAATATCTGCCAAACTTTTTAAAATTCTCAAAGATTTGAACAGCCAACTCACGTGTCGGTGTTAATACCAACGCACGAATCTGATGTTTCTTCTTATATTCAAGCTTGTTTAAAATTGGCAATGCGAAAGCGGCTGTCTTACCTGTACCAGTTTGAGCACAAGCAATGATGTCCTTCCCTTCTAACATAACAGGAATTGCTTTCTCTTGGATTGGTGATGGCGTTTCATACTTTGCCTTACTAACAGCACTCAGTATCGGCTCCTTAAGTTCTAAATCTGAAAAGTTCATAAATCTCCTCTGCTTCTTAGTCTCATCAAAGAAAAACTGATCGAGCTTTTGTATTCCCGACCAGTATAATCAGTTTTCTATAAAAGACTCATAGATATTACTGTATATTCCTTATTAACGCAACCATAACACAGTTTTGCGATAGCATTCCGTTGCCATAATTCCAATGAGTACTATGAGTTTGAGTCTACGAATATCTCCTCAATTGCTACAATATCACTTTCTTTTAACATAATAATATGATTTACTCCATCCGGGAAAATATCAATTTCATCTTCACCAGATTCAGTACCAATAGCAGGATAGTAGTCTATGACTTTTCCGATAATGATCAAATCGTTGCAAGTAAACACTCTTACATATTTCTCAAAGAAATCACTTAGTTTCATAAAATATATATCCTTTTATAAAATTTCCCAAAGATAAAGGAAAATGATACAAGTTATTTATAATATGTGTTAAAGCCATACGCTTCTTTAACATTTTCATTTTGAGAGCGAGCAACGGGAATC
>CAURLC010000019.1:0-43646 GCA_963525775.1 uncultured Solobacterium sp.
GCACGTCCAGCTGTATGTGAAGCACCTTCATATCTTGTTACGAAGATTGTAGCTGCTTCAGCTGCACCTTCTGCTGAATCCGCAACATTCTGTAATCCAACAAGAGTACTGTTATACGCACCTGTTAACTCATGTGTTAAGAAAGCTAACTGTCCTTCAACCGTTGTATAGTCGAGACCATTATTTGCACAGTAGTTAACTAAGTTTGTATATCTACCGCCTCCCCATTGACATAAACCGTAATAGGATGAGCCAGCAGTTGGATTAAACTTGGATTCTTGCCACATATTTGCCAAAACCCCACAAGCAGCAGCCTTAGACAAACCAAGTGTACCCGTTAGGTAAGAATAGATTGTCTGATAATTACCAGAAGTATCTACTGGTCCAGTGGATACATACGCTCTTGTAACATTAATTGTATAAGAAGCAGTAGAAACATTCCCGTTCTTATCTGTTGCAGTTACAGTCGCTGTATAAGTTCCTGCTTTTGAGATATCACCATCAACCGCAACTGTATAGTTACCTTTACCATTTCCCGTTGAAGCAGTTAAACTACCATCTATCGGATCAATAACGGAGGTAATATTTGAGAAAAGATCATACGAACTTCCTGCTTTAATATCAACGCTACTAGCTGCTAAAGTAATCTCTGCAGGTTTTGTGTCCACAACATTTACACTCGCTGTAAATGTCTTGGAATTGGTTAAACCAAACTTAGACTCTTTACCAGATAGAATCAGTTTGACTGGATAGGACCCAATTGCACTAGCATCAATCTGTCCATCAATCTTTAAATCGCCAGTGTGTTCCGCGACGAGTGTATTTACATCAAATGTACTTCCATACTCAGCTGTCGTAATACCAGTCATGTTAAGTCGAAGTGAATCATATAACTTAGCCTGTGATAATAACATCTGTTTATTCATATAGTCTCTTCTTGCGAACACATAACCAAGTGCAGTGCCACCTACCATGCAAGCAGCCAAACTAAACGCAAGAAATTTCTTTGTCGTCATTTTTAATCTATGTTTCATATGAAAATGATACACGAAAAATAATTAAAACGTCAATTTCTAGCATATAAAATACACAATTTTCACACAAAATTAACACAATATTCATTATATTAAAACATGCATGCATACTATATGAAAATTTCTTTCAAATAATTTACTTGCATATCCAACTATTTTATTGACAAACGTGCATGCATGTAAACATATAAAAAGTGCTAGGTTTTTTCTAGCACTTTTTACTACTATTTCTGTGTCATCTTTAATAAATCTTCTAGCGAAGGAGAATCACTTGCTTTTGGAGGTTGAACCTTAATTGTGAAATCAAAGTCAGCCTCAATGAGCTCACTCATATCACTATCTGGATTCGATACTAATCTTGTGGATTGACGTAAGATTGCGTCTTCAATCATATTACGTGCAAGTCTACCGTTACCAGCTTCCATTGCATTGATACTCTGTACTTCATTGAAGTAAGCAGTTAGCTTATCCTTAACGGCTTCATCAATATGATAACCTTTGCCCTTGGCTTGTAGACAAGCAATCTGATAGAGTTCTTCCCCTGTGTAGTCCTTGAAGTTGATGATATTTGGGAAACGTGACTTTAGACCTGAGTTAGACTCTAGGAATACTGACATTTCCTTCTTATATCCCGCCAGAATAACGATTAAGTTATCACGGTTATCTTCCATTGCCTTTACAAGTGTATCGATACACTCTAATCCAAATGCATCATCTTTTCCACGATGTAGAGAATACGCTTCATCGATAAAGAGCACACCACCAATCGCAGACTTGATTACCGACATCGTTAATGGAGCTGTTTGACCAACATATTGCGCTACTAAGTCCGATCTAGATACTTCCACAAGCTGTCCTTGTGTTAACGCACCGATAGCCTTCATATAACGAGAAATCAATCTCGCAATCGTTGTCTTACCAGTACCAGGATTTCCTGTGAAAATCATATGTTTAGAAAGCGTTGCCGTCTTCATGCCCTGCTCACGACGCTTTTGTTGCATCGCAACCAAGGATTGTAAGGAAGAAATATACGCCTTCACTTCATCAAGACCGATAATCTCACTTAATTCACGATTTACTTCTTCAAGTTCCTCACTACTATTACGTGAGCGACTCATCTGGATATCTTCTTCTTTGATTGTGACAACAGGAATATCATTCTTCACTGTCATCTTGATTTCTTCCATATTTCCCAGGGAATGGTCTAATACTGCCTGCCCTAGAGATACATAGAAATCATAGAAATTAGAACTAATTGAAGCAGCACCTAAATCCTTATTAAAGTGTTGAATGACCCATTCCTGAACCGAATCTTCAACTACTAATTTAATCTTTAAGTTTTCTTCTGCCTTCTTAATCAAGTTTGCGGTTTGAACCTGAACAATTGAACGAATACTATCATCATCTAACTTCTTTAAGGTAACAGTATCCAACACATGGTACATAAAATCTGCCCCAAAGGCATCTTGAACCTTCGATACACTACCAGTTGTCATAAATACAAGATATTTACCACCAACGTTTAAAGTATCGACACTATCCTTCACAAGACCGGTTTGATTTTCTACGAGTACACCCTTATTTAATACATAGCGTTTGTTTAATACACAGCTACCCGTCGTAACAAGTGAACTAATCATACGTAAGAATGCTGGGAACCCATTTTCAAAGTTCTCAAAGCAGATAACAGAACCATTGCCGGAGATAGCCTCATATAAATCTTGTAAGAAAATCTGCTCCTGTGCTGAAGATGTATAACGACTCATATCAATCGTATATACTTCATCACTGATAAATACTTGACGTTCATATAAGGAACGAGCCATCTGAGTAACTGCTTCGTGTCTACCAGAACCTACAGGTCCAGAAACAAGAATGACATTCTTCGCCTTTCCTGCTTCTTCTCCCATTAAATATGGTCTTCTAAACGCATTTACCATCTGATGGATTGCGTCTTTTTGTCCCATTACCTTGGAGATAATCACATTGTAGATATCATCGAACAACTTCTGTGAGTTGAATTCCTTCTTCTCAACAGGTTTTTGTTCAACCTCAGTTAAACCATAGTCACGCTTTAAATCACGTTCTAATACATCCATACTCATTGCTGAGATATCTAACGGCTCATCCTTTTTCTGTAGCGCCGCATGCATATCCTCTAAATCTTTTTGCTGTTTACGCAAAATCGCATTTAGTTCCTGCATTGCTTGGTCTGGCTGTTTTAGAATATTTACATTTTGACTTTGTTCATTACTATCAATACTTAATGTGATTTGTTCGGATGCATCTGTGGATTCATAAGCACGCTTCTTGCCTAAGACCTCATTCCAAAGTCTTTCTTTTTCCTCTGTTCTACGATCTTTCGACATTACTCGTCTCCTTTATGTTCAACTTCAAACATACCATCACTTGTTAAGCCATCCTTCTTTAATACAGCATTCAAAGTAGCCATATCAGCAGATAGGTTAATAAAGTCTTGGTCTGTATAACTTGCAATCATATTCTTCATCGCATCATTGATTAATACAACTGTCTTTCCTAACTTCTCTTTTGTTTCTGCATAGTTAGGGTCAGTCTGTGCCGTCTGAAGAGCGTCATATTGTTTTAGAATACGCACAAGGATTGGTAAATAATATTCATACAACTTCTTAAGTTTTCCTTTAGATGCAGGGAAAGTTGTTTCTAACTTCTGTGCCTGTTTTAAAAGTGCACATGTTTCAAATAATCCGTTTGAGATTTCTTCATCTGGAATTGCGTCATTAAGTGCGTTAATTTGATCAATATAGCTTTGAGCGCTAGAAGATGGTTCCTCAACCTTTACTTCTTCCTTCTTCACATTTGTTGGTGTAGCTTGTACATCGATGACATCTGTATTCTGATAATCATCTGCCTGCTTAGAAACTTCTCTTAAAATCTGTTCATACGATTCTGGATAGTTAGCACCAAATACATTGAGCCCACTTACCAAGATACCATTGCGGTATACATCCAAATTAGACAGTGACTTATATTCGCCATTACGTACACGTAGTTCGATTCCTGTACTAACGTTTAAAGCAGTATGTGTTCTAAACCATTTACGTAAGAAGATGTTATTCTTTGCCATCTGTGATGCGGAAATATTTGAAGTGCGATTTCCAGCATAGTATGTAGATGAGGAATAACTAGCATATGGGTTTGATCTTTGTTCGTTTCTCTTCGAGGCATTTACCGCTGCCATCACAATCGCAAATACGATACCAACAATAATTAACATAGGTATAAATGTTCCTCCTCCAAGAAATAATATTAAGAAGAATATCCAACCAAAATCAGAGTTCTTTCTGTTTCTCATTTTTTATAACCTCTCACTAGTGAATTATAGCATATTACACGATTTTTTATATCTCTTCAATCGCATTCTACATACTTCATTCCATTTACGAATCAGTGAAAAAATGCTAGTGTTGAAACCGAGAATATGAGGCAGTATGAATAAATTTGTAAAACTATATATTTCTTGGTTCAAAATTGGTCTATTTACCTTCGGTGGTGGATATGCAATGATACCGATGATTCAAAAAGAAGTTGTTGATAAACACCATTGGGTGACGGCAGAAGATATCTTAAATTACTATGCAATCAGCCAATGTACACCAGGCGCAATTGCAGTCAACTTATCCACATTCATCGGTGGAAAGATTGATGGTTTCCTTGGGGCACTTATTTCCACACTAGGCGTCATCACCCCATCTATTATTATCATTAGTATTATCGCAACCTTTTTATCCAACTTTTCTTCATTAGAAGTTGTAAAACACGCACTCGCTGGAATACAGATCGCGGTATGTGTATTGATGTTTGGTGCAGTCAAAAACCTATTTAAAACAAGTATTGTGGATATTCCAAGTTTACTTATCTGTCTAGTAGCATTCTTACTGGCATATTTTACAAATATCCCTACCGTCCTATTGGTAATATTGGCCGCAGTATTTGGCTACGTATTCTATACATACAAAAATAAGTTTCACTCCAAATAATCTCTTCCATTTCACAACAATCTCAAAGATTGTTGTTTTTTTTAGCCTTTTGGTTATATATAACTAACTTATCGTGTAAAATAGTCTATGCGAAAGGAATTCTAAACATGATAGATAAAAAACTTTTAGCCCTTCTAGGGCCTAATAAAAAATATATATTCTATGCAGTTGGTCTTATGATTGTAGGTTTATTTGCTAATCTTGCAATCACTGCATCCATCTGTTATGCCATTCAATATGCTGCAGAATATACATCCTCTGGCAGTAATGCACAAGGTTTCATTCTACCAGCGGTGATTGTAATCATTGCGATGGCAATCCGTTATGTAACTTCTCGTAGTATTGGAGACTTGAAGGATACATTAGGTAGAAATGTGAAGAAAGATTTGCGTCAGAAAATCTATGACAAGATTATCAAACTTGGTGTTCGTACAACCGACAATATGAGTATGGCCGGTTTAACCCAGATATCTATGGAAGGTGTTGAACAGTTAGACCTATATTATTCCGCATATATTCCACAATTCTTCTATGCAATGATTGCTCCTATCATTTTGTTTATCGTTACTGTACGAATTAATTGGGCAATCGCACTTGTATTGCTTGCATGTGTACCGCTTATTCCGATGTCAATAATTGCAGTATCCCGTTACGCAAAGAAAATCTTTGCGAAGTACTGGGGCAAATACACATCTATGGGAGATAGTTTCCTAGATAGTGTACAAGGACTAAAAGAACTAAAGATCTTCCAAGCAGACGCTGCACAAAATATCAAGATGAATGAGACAAGCGAAGAATTCCGCAAGATTACAATGAAGGTATTAGTCATGCAGTTAGCTAGTACAACTATCATGGATATGGTTGCCTATGGTGGTGCAGGCCTTGGTATTGCCCTAACGATTCATGCCGTTGTAAACGGAAATCTTTCTGCTTACGCAGCACTATTCTTAATTCTTGTGGCTGTAGACTTCTTCTTGCCGCTACGTGCGTTTGGCTCCGCCTTCCATATTGCAATGAATGGCGCAAGTGCTGGTAATAAGATCCTATCCCTGCTTGCCGAGCCAGATCCAGTATGGGGCAGTGAAACAGTAGATAGTACAGAAATTACAGTGAAGGATGTTACCTTCTCTTACGATGGAAAACGTGACGTGTTGAAACATGCATCCATGAACTTTGACTCGACTGGTATGCATGCAATTGTCGGTGAATCCGGTTCAGGAAAGTCTACAGTTGTAAATTTACTATTAGGTGCATATCACCCTCAACAAGGTTCTATTCTTGTTGGAAATAAACGACTAGAGACATTAAGTAGAGATGCATATTACTCTCATATATCAGTCGTAAGTTATAACACCTATATCTTTAATGAAACAATTCGTCAAAACTTTGCGCTAGCTAAAGCTAACGTTACAGATGAAGAAATCTATAACGCACTTAAGAAAGTTAACCTCTATGACTTCATTATTGATAACGGCGGTCTAGATAAAGTCATTACAGAAGACGCCGCAAATATATCTGGTGGCCAGAAACAACGGCTAGCACTCGCAATCAATCTAGTAGCTAACAAAGATATCTACATCTTTGATGAAGCCACAAGTAATATCGATATTGAAAGTGAAGCTATCATCATGCATAACATAAAAGAACTTTCAAAAGAAAAATCTGTGATTGTTATCTCACACCGTCTAGCAAATGTCATTGCGGCTGATACCATTTACTACATCGAAGATGGAGAAGTGAAGGAACATGGTACACATGAAGAACTTATGAACATGCATGAAGGTTATGCAAAACTATATACAACCCAAAAGAACTTAGAAGAAGGCTATACGGAGGTAATCGCATGACAAACGAGAAATATATCCGCCGTAGCGGCGCTAAAATCATGGCAAGCCTCATCACCTTACTAGGTTCACTAGCATATATCATGATTCTTGCTGTTATTAATGGTTCTGTAGGTTTTATCGTTGCGATGGGTGTACCCCTCATGGGTGCAGTAGGTATTGCCAAATCACTTGGTGAAGCAATCCCTCTATCCTATGGAACAATCATTGCTTTAACAATTGGCTTTGGTGTATTCCGTGGTTTCTTACGTTACCTTGAACAATACAGCAACCACTACATCGCATTTAAACTTCTAGCAGTATTACGTGACAAGATTTTCCGCGCATTGCGTATTCTTTGCCCAGCAAAACTAGAAAGTAAACAAAAAGGCGCAATCATCTCCATGATTACAGCCGATATTGAAACGCTAGAAGTATTCTACGCGCATACGATCTCTCCGATATGCATTGCAATTATTGTATCAACCTGCGTTACGTTATTTGTTGGTTTTACAGTAAACTGGTATCTTGCGCTTATCGCATTACTTGGATATCTAACGATCGGTTTGATTGTCCCAATGATTTCTTCCGGTAGATTAAAGGAATCTGGTGTACGTTACCGTGCTGAATTTTCATCCTTTAACGCTTACTTCTTAGATAGTATCAAGGGTATTAAAGATATCGTGCTCATGCACGCACAAGATCAACGTAAAGATGAGGTAAACAAACGCTCTGATTCACTTCTTCTTGAAACAAAGAAAATGAAGCACGATACAGCGAAAGCTACTGCAGAAACAGAACTAAGCGTTTCAATCTTCATCATCCTTACATTAATTGTAGGTATTATCCTAGTCGCAAATAACAGTCTAACAATCGGTAAGATGTTAATTGGTGTAACAGCAGTATTTGGATCATTTGGTCCAGTTATCGCAATCTCTGCACTACCAGGCAACTTAACACAGACATTTGCGTCTGGTGACCGTGTACTCAACTTACTATCAGAAAAACCAGCAGTAACCCCAATTACAGAAGGTAAAAACTTTACATTCGAAAACCTAGAAGTAAATCATTTATCCTTCTCATACGATGGTCAAACACAAGTACTCAAAGATGTATCCATGCATGCGCACACTGGTGAGATTATTGGTATCGTCGGTGAATCAGGCTGTGGTAAGTCAACATTCCTAAAACTATTACTACGTTTCTGGCAAAAAGAAACAGGCGATATTCTTTACAACGGAATTGATATTAATGAAATCAATACAGAAAGTTTATTGTCTAACGCTACAATGGTAAGCCAAACAACGTATCTCTTCGATGATACTGTTGAGGAAAATCTTCGTATCGCAAAACCAGACGCAACGATTGAAGAAATTGAGGATGCATGCCGCAACGCATCTGTTCATGATTTCATTATGACACTACCAAATGGCTACCAAAGTAAAGTTGGAACACTTGGAGATAATCTATCCGCAGGTGAAAAACAACGTATCGGTTTAGCACGTGCATTCCTACGTGGTAGTAAGTTGATCCTATTAGATGAACCTACAAGTAACGTTGATAGTATCAATGAAGGAATTATTCTCAAATCCTTAAAGGAGCAAAAACACGACAAGTGCATCATCTTGGTCTCCCATCGTGAATCAACAATGGCAATCGCTGATCGTATCTATCGTGCATCAGAAGGTGTCATGCATGAACAAAATTGAAGAAAAACGTCAATGTGAAATCTCAATCGTTAAAAAGATGATTGAAGTCTATTGTCGAAAGAAACACGGCACAAAAGATGGCCTTTGCCCTGAATGCCAAGAATTACTTGATTACGCTACCTTTCGCAGTAGCCATTGTCCATTTATGGAAACAAAAACCTTCTGTGCAAACTGCCATGTACACTGTTATAAACCGGAAATGAGAGAAAGAATTAAAACTGTGATGTGCTTCAGTGGTCCTAGAATGTTATTGTATTATCCACTCGCAACAATTCGACATCTCATTGAAAGCATTAAAGAAAAAAGAAAACTGGAGAAACAGAAATGAATTCAAAAAAGATATTTTGGATTGTGCTAGGTTGCGTTAGCCTTGGGGTTGGTGCAGTTGGAGCATTCATTCCATTACTACCTTCCTTCCCATTCTTACTACTTGCAGCATTCAGTTTTAGTAAGAGTTCCGAAAAACTTCACAACTGGTTCATCAATACAAAAATATATAAAAATAACCTAGAGAGTCATCTGAATGGTAAAGGCATGACAAAAGCCGCAAAAATTCGTGTGATGTGCACTGTTACTGCATTTATGGCATTTGGCTTTATCATGATGATACGCAAAGCATTGTATATTCCATGTGCAATCCTTGGATTCGTATGGCTAGGTCACATGATTTACTTTATCTGGGGCGTTAAAAATCGAGTAGAAGATTCTGCAGAATAATGTTTTATAACAAAATTTGTCGTGATAAGATACCAATGAGGTATTCATCATGGCAAATTTTTTATTGTTATGCTGGGAATTCTTTAAAACAGGATTATTCTCCATCGGTGGAGGTCTAGCCACAATACCCTTCCTGCAAGAGATGTCATTAAAGTATGGTTGGTTTAGCCTTACAGACTTAACAACCATGGTCGCAATTAGCGAATCAACACCTGGACCAATGGGTGTCAATATGGCAACCTATGTAGGAAATCACATCTATGGTTTCGTTGGAGGTATTGCCGCAACACTCTCTGTTACAGCACCAGCATTTCTATCAATTATATTAATCGCAACAGCACTCCAAAAATTTGAAGACTCTGTGATTGTGCAAAATGCATTCATGGGTCTAAGACCGGCAGTAGTAGGTTTAATTACATCTGCAGTGATAGGTATCTATTTACTTGCCTTATTCGATATCACTACGTTCCAAACAACAAAATCTGTTCTAAGCTTATTCAAATGGAAGCCTATTATCATCTTTGCATGCATGTTAACTGTTTATCACTTTAAACCAAAGACACATCCAATACTATTTATTATCGCAGCTGCAATCATTGGAATTATATTTAAACTATAATCTTTTGTTCAGAATGCAAAAAACCATAATACTTTAGTATATTCTTCCGCTTTACTTGAGGCTCAACGCCTCTTTTTTATGTCTTACTATATATAGAACTGTCATAGAGTATTATTATTCTTGCTTTTTATCATTAATAGTTTAACCGTCACTATTTTCACCTACTGAAATATAACAAATAAACATTTTTTATTACTAAATAGGTTCCCACACTACGCCGATCAACAAAACAAAAATGCCAGAAACCCGTTATACATCGTGGTTTATGACATTTTTTATATTTATAACTGTCAAAGATAGGGTTATAGCACTACACCCCCATAATAAAACCCTGGACATAAGCCCAGGGAAAAGATGGGGAAAACCACAATAGATTGTTAATGTTATTTGCTAGCTTTTGCGCTTGCTTCTGCAATTTGTTTTTCAATCTCAGAAATCATCTTGATATCTTCTTCAAGTGTCTTTAATTCATCTTCGGAGAAGGAAGCCTTGTTAGCTTCTACTTGTGACTTTAATACTTCGTCATAAGGTAAGTTCTGTGTCTGTTCAATCTGATCTTTTGACATTGTTGCGAATACCTTATTCCATAAGTCTTGATGCTTGCCGAATACTTCGCTTTCCTTTGCATAAAGATCTGTTAATTCATCATTTGCACCTGCAGCCTGTCCTTGTGTAACTGTTGTTGTAACTTCACTACCAGACTTTACTTCTTCAATCATCTTGATGATTTCTTCTTGTTTCTTTTCATCTTCTAAGTTACCAACGATTGGGTCACCAATGATGTTACCCTTCTTATCAACCATTACTGTTGTTGGGAAGCTGAAGATCTTAGCCAAGTAAGCCTTCGCATCGTCACCATCTTTGATGACGATATTTCTATATGTAGCACCTTGCTTTGATAGAATATCCTTCGCATCTTTGAGAGTAGCTTCATCGGTTGCTTCTACGTTTACACCGATGATTTCTGCACCATGTTCCTTTAACTTCTTGTTGAACTTTTCAAGCGCTGGCATTTCATTTACACACGCTGCACAGCCATTGAACCAGAAGTTTACAAGTGTTACTTCATTCTGACTGAATAAAGATTCATCTACATCCTTACCATCGAAGTCCTTACCCTTAAACTTAGGGAATGCTTCTACGTTAGCTGTTTCAGTTGTTGTAGATGTTGTTGACGTTGCCTTGTCTTCTTTCTTGTTGTTGCATGCTGCTAATGTAACTGCCATAACTGCTGCTACACCAACCAGGGTAAATCTCTTTAATACATTCATTTTCTTTTTCCTCTTTCTGTTTTATGCCTTTTGTAAATTCTTATTTGCTACTTTTGAATTCTTAGCTTCACTCTTTTTCTTAAGTGCTAAGTAAGTACTGATTGCTTTGGTTGGACATGCAGTAATGCATTCTCCACAACGGATACATTCCAAGTCGCCAGTATTCTTTGTAATATCGACATCCATCTTACAAACTCTTGCACACTTACCACAGGATACACACTTGTTTTTATCTACGTTGTAGTTAAAGATTGCGATCTTGTTGAATAATGCATAGAATGCTCCAAGTGGACAAATCCATTTGCAGAATGGACGATATACAAATATTGATAATGTTGTAATCGTAATGAGAATTGTAAACTTCCAGGTAAATAATGTACCTAATGTTGCACGAATATTTTTATCTACGATAGAGAGTGGAATACCACCTTCCAAGATACCTTGTGGACAAATGTATTTGCAGAAGTATGGTAATGCAATACCTGCTTTATTTGTCATGATGATTGGAAGTAATATAACTGCTACAGCGAGAATAATAAACTTTGTATATGTTAAGAATCTTAATTTCTTTGTACTAAACTTCTTTGTTGGAATCTTATGTAATAAATCTTGATACCAACCAAATGGGCACATGAATCCACATATCAATCTTCCAATCATCACACCAAAGAATATTAGAATTCCACTGATGTAATAGGAGAAGTTATATTTGGATGAACCGACCACTGCTTGGAAGGAGCCGACTGGGCACGCTCCTGTAGCAGCTGGGCATGAATAACAATTTAAACCTGGCACACATACCTGTTTGATTTTTCCATTATAGAGAACACCTTTGAAAAAGTTTGGTATATGCATGTTTGTTAGGAATGTCGCAAACATCTGAATTGTATTGCGTCTCTTCAGGAATTTTAGAAACGCTCTTGATTTAGCTGATGTCATAACTATCCAATTCCTACACACTCCAAACAAAGACGAATTGCTTTGCCGAATACACTTTCAACTTCTCCACGAGAAGCCCCGACACATATAAATACAATTGCTAGCACTATTAGAAATGCCTGTGTGGCGATTCTAAATTGTGTAGGATATTTGTTTATGAAATCCATTGCATTGTCCTCCTTTACACTCAATTTCTATCTGACGTGAAAAATATAACAAAGCAGATATAAAATTTGTGTTAAGAAATTTAACAATGTAATTTTTCTAATTTCATTCGTCATCATGCCTGCATAAACGTTTGTTTTAGCATAGGAATGGCTTGTCTTGTTTTCTTTCGTATGTGCTATACTTGGTACAGATATACTCAGCTTCCAACAATGTGTTGGATGTTCTTCTGGCAATTAGTAACAACATGAAAGGAACATTTTGCATATGAGAATATTAGTGGTCGAAGATGAAATCGCCCTTTGTGAAACAATCGCAAAGGGTTTACGTCTTGATGGATATGAAGTAGACACATGTTTTGATGGTGGTACAGCTTGGAATATGGCAATGGATGAAAGTTATGACTTGATCATCCTAGATTTAAACTTGCCTGTCATGGATGGTATGGAAGTACTCCGTAATCTTCGTAAAGAAGATTCAGAAACAGCTGTATTAATTCTATCTGCACGTGGACATTTACAGGATAAGATTGATGGCCTCGATAGCGGTGCTAACGACTACCTATGCAAGCCATTCCACTTTGAGGAGTTAGAAGCGCGCGTTCGTAGTCTAACTAGACGTCGCACCGTACAAAATAATGTCATTCTCTCCTGTGGAGAACTTTCATTAGACACAAAGAGTCGCACTGTCATCGTAAATGGAGAAAAACTTCCTCTAACGCGTAAAGAGTTAGGACTATTGGAATACTTGTTGCTACATCAAGAGCGTCCAGTCCCTCAGGAGGAACTCATTCAACATGTTTGGGATAGTAGTGTTGATAGCTTTAGTAATTCTATTCGTGTACACATCTCCGCTTTGCGTAAGAAATTACGAGCTGCACTTGGCTATGACCCTATCACAAATCGCATAGGCCAAGGATATGTCATCGGAGGACAAAATGATGAATAAACGTCGTTCTCTACAGTGGAAACTTACCGTCATTACCGCAATTATCGTTATCCTATCCTGTCTTGCGATTAGTTATGCAATCAGTAAATCCGCAATCTCCTCGATGAGTAAGATTAAAGATTCCGCAGTTGCGATATTACCAACTAGTCCTGCAACAGATACAACCGGAGAAGTTGTACAACTACAGATTTCTACCAAAGATGTCATTTCTGATATGGCAAAGGGAATCCAATCAGACTTCTGGAAAAGTAGTTTACTCATTACAATCATCATCACTGTCGCAAGTAGCTCTATGATGTACTTCTTCATTGGTTATGCATTAAAGCCTCTACAAAATCTTGGTGAACAGATTGAAGATATCCAAGCAAAAAACTTAAAACATCTAGTTGTAAGTGATCAAAGTTCTATTGAAATTGAACAACTAACAAACGCATTTAATGAGATGTTAGAACGACTCAGTAATACTTTCGCAGCACAACGGCAATTCTCCGCAAACGCTGCACATGAATTACGTACACCGCTTGCGGTAATGCGTACAAAGCTGGAAGTATTTGAGAAAAACAACAATCCTAGTGCTGCAGAGTATCAAGAAACCGTCCATATGATTCGTATGCAGACATCACGTCTATCACATGTCATTGATATTCTTCTTGAGATGACAGATTTACAATCGGCCCAAAAACAAGATCGTATCTCATTAGCTGATATGGCCGAAGAAGTCATTTGTGATTTAACAGCAGTCGCAGATAAGAAAGAAATTACTATCACCCAAAATCCAGGGACTGCTGAAATCATCGGTAATGATACCCTCATTTACCGTGCTATCTATAACCTTGTAGAAAATGCCATCAAGTATAACCATACCGGTGGAAATGTAACTGTATCTATCAAGGAAGATAGTGAATTTGCGACTGTTATCATCAGTGATAATGGCCCTGGTATCCAACAAGAAGATTGGCAACACATCTTTGAACCATTCTTTCGAGTTGATAAATCACGTAGCCGCGATATGGGTGGTGCAGGTCTTGGACTCGCTCTTGTAAAAGAGATTGCTCGCCAACATGGTGGCGATGTATATGTCGTACAAAGCTCAAAAAACGGCACAGAAATCGCACTCAAACTACGTCGAAAGTAACCAATAGTCGCTTTATTGGCGACTTTTTCATTTATCTCTCCACTAGGGCGTATATGCAGGTCAATAGAAGAATGGTATAATAAAGGTTATGAAAACTGGATTATTTATTACATTTGAAGGACCTGATGGAAGCGGTAAAACTACCGTGAGTACTGCCGTCACAAAAATGCTAGAAGCAGATGGCTATCAGGTACGTTATACAAGAGAACCAGGTGGTTCCAATATTGCTGAACAGATTCGTCATGTCATCTTAGACCCTAAGAACACAGAGATGGATGCTAGAACAGAAGCACTCCTCTATGCCGCAAGTAGAAGACAGCACCTTGTAGATAAGGTTTTACCTGTCCTTGCTCAAGGAATTCATGTCATCAGTGACCGCTTTGTGGATAGTTCCCTAGCATATCAAGGCTGCGGTCGTGAAATCGGCATGGATGAAGTTTATGAAATCAACCAATTTGCGATTGAAAACCATATGCCGGATAAGACAATCTTTCTACAGATTGATGCGGAAACAGGTTTAAAGCGTATCCGTAAAGGAAGAGAAGTCCTAGATAGACTTGATCAAGAAAGTGTTGAATTCCATGAGCGTGTTCATGAAGGGTATCAAAAGGTGATTGAGAAATACGCTGATCGTATGATTATCGTAGATGCGACCGCTGATGTCGATACAGTGATTCAAAAGTCCTATGAAATTGTGAAAGGATTATTAGATGCGCAAGGATGAGTTACAGCAACAACAACCTCTGTTTTATCATGCGTTAGAAAATGCATGCATGAATCATAGAGTTGCGAATGCTTATCTTTTATCCGGTCCTCACGGAACCCTAAAACATGAAGCTGCTCTTTTATTCGCAAAGAGTATCTTTTGCGAGCAACACCATGGTATCGCTTGTGAAGAATGCAATACATGCCGACGTGTAGAAGAAGGATTGTATGCGGACATGGTTTTATTAGATGGTTCCCAGAATGCAATCTCCAAGGATGATGTAGATGCAATCCAAGAGAAATTCTCAAAGACTGCATTAGAAGATGGAGATGGCTCACGTGTATACATTTTAGAAAACGTAGAGAACGCAAGTATCTCTGCGCAAAACAGTATGTTAAAGTTTTTGGAAGAACCAGCATCTGGTGTTGTCGCTATTCTTACTACTGATAACATCGATCGTATCTTGCCAACCATCGTTTCACGCTGTACGTTAATCCCTTTCTCTCCATTATCAGAAGACTATCTACTTTCCAAAGCAAAAGAAGTTGGGGTACAAGATGTAGATGCTTACTTTATCTCCCATCTAGTAAAAGATATTAATCAGATGAAGGAATTTGCGGACAGTTCTATCTTTGAAACCTGCAAGATGATGTTTAGACAATACTTTAATCTTGAAGGAAGTCGCGAAGAACTATTGGTAGATTATGATATCTCCTATCGTTCAAGCGAAAAAGACAGTGCAAAAGCAAAGAAAGAAAATATTTTATTACTTAATGGCTTCTTCGACCTCATGTCATTATTTGCCCATGATGTTGTATGCAAGCATATTGAAGGACCACATTGGTACAAAGAACTACTACAACAAGAAATAAACAAACAGAAAGAATATGGAGAATTGATCATTATCTTACAAGAACAAAAAGATAAGATTAATCGGTTTATTGATTTAAATCTATTAATGGATCAAACCTTCTATAGATTGGAGGAATTCAACCATGAACATGGAATGTGAACACGGTTCATGCGGTTGTCCAATGCACCAAGAACAGGAACAACCGACAGTGAAATATACCTATTCCGTCGCTGTGCGATTTAAGAATGCTACAAAACCGTATTCTTTTGGTTGCGATGACGCAGATATCAAAAAAGGAAATTGGGTTGTTGTAGAAACAGCACAAGGAATCGAAATGGGTGAGGTGGATGCGGATGCTCTATCAATTGATAGATACAATCTACATATGCCAACAAAACCAATTATTCGTATCGCTACAGAAAAAGACCAAAAGATGTACGCTGAAAATACCATTGCGGAAAGTGAAGCGTATCGAATCTGTAACGAAGAAATTTTACATTTGAATTTAGATATGAATCTAATGAGTGCACAGTATACACTTGATCGCTCAAAGGTTCTATTTGTATATCTCGCAGATCAACGTGTCGATTTTCGCGAGCTTTTAAAGGTTTTAGGAACACGTCTACACTGTCGTATTGAGTTACGTCAGATTGGTGAACGTGATAAGGCAAAGATGGTCGGTGGTATTGGTATGTGTGGTATGGAAACATGTTGCAGCCGATTCAAGAATCACTTTGATGTCATTTCTATCAATATGGCCAAGACACAACAGCTTGCCCTTAACGTAGAGAAACTCTCCGGTATGTGCGGTAAGTTAATGTGCTGCTTGAAGTATGAAGAAAATGATTATAAAGAACTAACAACAGGACTTCCTAAGATGGGATCTCAAGTTGAATATGATGGCATGGTTTACCGTCTTACAAGCATGAATGTCATGAAACAAGAAGCTAAGTTAGAAAACCGCGAACAAGTGCTCTTTATTTCCTTAGATAATTTACGTGAGAAAGCTATTCCACGTAAAGGCTTTGTTCAACAGAACAACCAAAAAAATGATAAACCAGTACATCGTACGATGGTTCATGAGGGTGTAGCTGCACCAGTGAATAAAGACAAAGCAGTACATGTTTCCACTGATTTACCAACGGTAAAGGTAGAACCATCAAAACCACAAAACAACCGTCCAAACAACAAGAAACCAAACAAAGCACATTCCAACAAGCAAAATCAACCACGCCAGAACGTGGAAAAGAATAGTGCTGAACACAAGAATGTTACTGTACGTACATTTGGACGCAAGAAAAAAGATGAGGGCGATAACGCATGAACCGCCAAAAGTCCTTCGAAAATGAAAAACCAACACTGTATTTAGTACCTACACCAATCGGAAATCTCAATGAGATGACTCCACGAGCTATTGATGTCTTAAATAGCGTCGACGTAATTGCGTGTGAAGACACACGTAACAGTGGACAGTTACTAAAGCATTTTGGTGTTTCAAAACGATTGATTGCCTATCAAAACTTTAATGAAACATCTAGCACAAAAGGCATTATTAACTTACTATCCCAAGGGAATAATATTGCCTTAATATCTGATGCTGGATATCCACTTATCAATGATCCAGGCCAAAGAGTTGTCAGTGAAGTGACAGCACTTGGATATAATGTTGTGCCAATTTCAGGCTGTAGTGCTTTCTTGAATGCACTTGTTGCCTCAGGATTAATTGCACAGCCATTTATCTTCATTGGTTTCTTACCACCATCCACACATGATTGTGTTAAGAAACTACGCCTGTACCAATCATATCCAATGACACTCATTATGTACGAAGCACCACATCGCATCGAAAAGATGCTACAAAGCTGCTTAGATGTGCTAGGTGATCGTCATATCTGTATCGCTCGCGAATTAACAAAGGTACATGAAGAGTTCATCCGTGGTAAAATTTCCGAGATACTACCAATTGCCTCAGAGTTAAAAGGTGAAATGGTTGTGGTGATTGAAGGCAATCAAGATGACTATGAAAAAGATATCGATATGGGGCAAATTCTGAACATGGTAAATACTTCTATTGAAAGCGGAATGTCCACAAGCGCCGCAATCAAAGAAGTTGCCAAACAGACAGGTATCTCAAAAAATCAGATCTATGATTTAGTTCATGGAAAAACTGATCAGAAAGGTGTGTGCTAACGAATGTTAAATCAATACGGACAATTAACCTTAGAACAAACACTGTTCTATCTTGCGATTGCGATTTTCCCTGCAATCTTCTTCATGATTTATATCTATCGCAATGATGATAAAGAAAAAGAACCACCACTCTTATTACTAAAATGTATTATTGGTGGTCTACTCTCTGTACCAGTCGCAATTATATTAGAGATGATTTCCGAACAAGTTGTCTATTATCTTTTGGAAAATGTAGTAACTGCTACACAAATCAATTACGGTATCCTAACCGCAATCTTTGTTGGGCTCATCGAAGAAGGCGCAAAGTTCTTCTTCCTCTATCGATTCACATGGAAAGACAAAGCATTCAATTATCGCTTTGATGGTATTGTATACGCTGTATTTGTGTCACTTGGATTTGCGGCATTAGAAAACGTCTTCTATGTCTTCAATTATGGTAGTGGCGTAGCATTACAACGTGCACTTCTCACAATTCCAGGTCACATGAGCTTTGCGGTATACATGGGCTTATATTACGGTCATGCGAAAGTAGCTGAAGCCTTAAATAACCCAGATGTAAAGGCATTAAATCTCAAAGCTTCTTACGCATTTGCGGTATTACTACATACAATCTTTGACGCAACCCTCATGGTCGAATCAGATATTGGGTTAATCTTCTTCTTTATCTTTGTTGTTATCCTAGATATCATCGTATATCGTACGATTCGCTTAGAGTCTAAGAATGATATTCCTATCGTTCCACCAACAGAAGAAAATATCTACGCAGAAACACAATTATCACGACCAACTCCAATCGTTGAAATTACACACGATGTAAGTGAACGTGAAAAAATGTAAGGTTTGTTGTATTATAAGGTTAACGATATTAATAAGAGGAGTAATTTATGTTTAGTGATCCAACAATTGTCAAATTGATTATCATGGGCCTAGTAGGCACAAACGTTGTCTTACTTGTGGCTGTTATCTTCTTGGCATTTAAGAAAAACACATATTATGTAGATGCGGATGGAAACGATGTAGGTACAACAAGAAAGCCACAAGTTAAGAATGTTGTACAAGCTACACCAATCGCTCCAAAACCAGAACCAGTACAACAACCAAAGCAGAATGTAGAGGACTCACTCGCTGCGACAACAGTTCTTACCGACTTAGAAAGACCTGTTATGCCAGTATCCCCAACAATCAAACCAGTAAAGGTTGATTCCTTGGATACACCAATTCGCGAAAAGAATAATGATGATTCCGCAACACTATTCGAGGAAATCTTCTCTACAACAAATCTAGATGAAGCTGATCCAAAGATTCTCGTTACAATTAAAGTAGCAGGACAAACAAAGGATCATACAATTAGTAAATTACCATGCTTGATTGGACGTGAAGCTGCTAGTTGTGACCTTGTCATCAATGAACCAGCAATCAGCCGCAAACATGCACGCATATTAATCGAAAGTGATACATTCTATTTAGCAGATGTTTCCGAACATAATGGAACATACCTAAACGGAATTAAACTACCACCACTTGGTAAAGCCCGTATCCACGAGGGAGATCACATCAACCTAGGACGTGCAGAAATCGTCATCAATCAAATTATTGACTAAAGATGCTTACGAGCATCTTTTTTTATGATTCTATACAATAATGCTGTATGATTAACAAGTATGGAGGTTCAGTATGAATTTAGAACTAAACAAAAAGCTACATGGATTTGTCCTTGAACAAATCAAAGATATTGAAGACGCAAAAGGAACTTTATATATATTCCGTCACGAACAAACAAACGCAGAACTCTGCTGGTTAAAACGTGATGATAAAAATAAGACCTTTGCGATTACCTTCAAAACAATCCCTGATAACGATACAGGTGTTTTCCACATCTTAGAACATAGTGTTCTAAATGGTTCAAAGAAGTATCCTGTACGTGAACCATTTGTAGAACTATTAAAGAGTAGTTTACAAACATTCTTAAATGCTTTTACGTATCCAGATAAGACAATGTATCCGGTAAGTAGTCGCAATGATAAAGACTACATGAACCTCATTTCTGTATATATGGATGCAGTATTCCAACCAGCAATCTATACGAACCCAAATATCTTCTTACAAGAAGGTTGGCATTATCAAATTCATGATGTAAATGAAGAGATGGAATACAGTGGCGTTGTACTCAATGAAATGAAGGGTGCCTTCTCCTCTGTGGATGAAACAATCGTAGATGAACTCAATCGTATGTTATTTCCAGATAACTGCTATAAATATGTATCTGGCGGTGATCCACGTTACATCACAGATTTAACTTATGAGAAGTTTATCGAAACACATCAGAAGTTCTATCATCCATCCAACGCTCGTATTTGGGTAGATGGTAACCTAGATATTGATGAAGTACTTCGTTTTATCCATGAAGAATACTTTGTTAACTATCAAAAGGAAGAGATGGATTTCGCAATTCCTATGCAGAAGGTTCTACCAGCTGTACACAATCGTATCTCCTACGAAATCAGTGAAAATGAACCTACCGAGAATCGCTCTCATATCTCTTTTGCAAAGATTATTTCTACATACGATTCTTATGTACAAAATATCGCATGGTCTGCACTATCTTCCACACTTGTGGCCAACAATGAATCACCATTAAAGAAAGCTATCCTCGATAACAACCTTGGGGAAGATGTTGACTTAGACTTATATGATGGTATCCAACAGCCATGGCTCGTCTTAACGATTCGTAATACAGACGCAGACAAGTATGATGCAATCCGCGAAACATTACGCGCTACTACAAGCGAGCTTGTAAAGAATGGACTAGACCACGAAGAGTTACACGCAACAATCAACCAGATGGAATTCCGTTATCGTGAAAGCCATGAACCTGCAGGTTTAATGTATGGACAACGTGCAATGGATAGTTGGTTATACGGTGGTGATCCAGCAGAACCAATATCTAATGGAAAGATATTTGATATCTTACGTGAAAAAATTGAACAAGGATATTTCGAGGAATTATTATCATCCTTCTTATTAGATGAAAAACATCTAAACTCTCTTACTGTCGTGCCATCCACAACAATGGGAGCCAAGCGTATCGCAGATGAAAAGAAACGTCTAGCAGATATCAAAGCTTCCAGCAAAGAGAATGTTCTAAAGTATATCGAACAAAACAAGGCATTGGACCTCTGGCAACAATCCTCTGACACAAAAGAACAGTTAGCTACCCTACCTAAGATTCATCTTTCTGAGATAGATGAAAAGCCAGAAGATTTACCACTACAAATTGAAAAAGTGCAGTCTGTTAAGACACTGGTTCATCCTGCACAAGAATCAGGTATTGTATACCTATTCTTCTACTTCTCACTTGCAGGAATAACAATCAAGCATTTACCAGCGGTTGGTTTATTTACTGATTTACTCATGAACTTACCAACTACTAAGAAAACAGTTAGTGAGTTACAACGTGCTGTACGCAAGGACCTTGGCTCCTTAAATATTGTTACAGACGTATACTCACCAGATAACCGTTCTGATGCATGTATTCCAGTCCTTGCGGTATCCTGTTCGGTACTAGAAAGAAATGTAGATAAGGTTGTACCACTTATCTTAGAAGTAATCAAAGATACGAAGTTTACAAAGGAAGAAATCTTACCTATCCTCAAACAAGGCAACGAAGGCGCAAGACAATCTATTATTATGAATGGACATTCCTTCGCAATGCGTCGTGTGTCTGCACACCATAGTGCAGAAGGTGTATTCCGTGAATACATCGGTGGATATGAAAATGCATTATTCAGTAAGCAGCTAGAAGATAACTACGATCAAATAATTGATGAAGTCATCAATGAGTTTGAGATGTACCAGGAAGTATTATTCTCTAAGGACCGCTTAATTGCGAGTGTAACTGGTGATCATTTAAATGTTGTAGAAGAATTTATCGCTGGTATTAATCGTATTGAAGCACAGGGTAACGTTGTACACTACCCACTTTTACAAGAGTCAAAAGAAGCACTTCAAATTCCAGCAGGTATCTCTTACTCCGCAGCAGGTACTAACATTAAGGCATTCGACTTTGAATATGATCCATGCTTGCAGGTAATCGCTCATCTATTGACCTATGATTATCTATGGACCGAAGTTCGTGTAAAAGGCAACGCGTATGGTACAGGCTTTAGTGCAAATCCAAACGGAAATATCGCCGCATACTCCTACCGTGACCCAAGTCCTCTACATTCCATTGAGGTTTACCGCGATATCTATAAACGTATCAAGCAACTCGCTGAAGATGAACAAACCGACTTAGCAGGATATATCATTGGTACAATTGCGGCAGCAGAGCCGCTCCTTGCACCAGCTGCGAAAGTTCGACTAGCAGATATTCGCTACTTCCGTAACACTACATACGAAAACTTATGTGCTGCACGCAAGAAAATTCTTTCTATGACAAGAGAAGATCTTGCAAGATACATAGAACTCTTTGAAAAAGCACTACAAGAACCAACGTCCTGCATTGTCGCAAACGCTGAAACAATCGAACAATGTAAGGAAGAAGGATATACAATCCTTGATCCAATCTCTTAAAACGGCAGAAATGCCGTTTTTTATTGTGCAAATGTGTCTAACTTTCACAAAAAATGAAATATTTTCAGGTTAGTTAGTTCTAACATGTGAAAAAATCACAAACTTCTTTGAGCAAAGGTGTTGAATTCAAACGAAATCATTCTATAATGATAATGGTTCTCAATAAGTGGTGATTATGAAAAGAAGACAGACTTATCAAAAACAGGAAATATTGAATATCATCCAAGGAGTTGGAACGCATATGACTGCGGAAGAAGTTAAGTCTACCTTAGATCAAAAGGAGACCGGCATTGGTTTAGCGACTGTATATCGCAATCTCAATCTTCTCGTCCAAGAAGGTGTGATTCGTAAGTATACAGGTGAAGGCTATAACTTTTATGATGGTAATCCTGCTCCACACGATCACTTACGTTGCACAAAGTGCGGAAAGATGATCGACCTTGGTGAAATGCCTTATGACTCTTGCCCAGATGAAAAGGTAGAAAAATTTACCGGTGGAAAAGTATTCAGTCATGTCACTATTTTTGAGGGAATTTGCAAAGATTGTCTAAATGAGGAGGACACAAGCAATGGAATTAAAGGGTTCAAAAACTGAAAAGAATTTAAATGATGCATTCGCTGGCGAGTCAATGGCTCGCAACAAGTACACTTTCTTCGCTGAAAAGGCTCGTGAAGAAGGTTACGAACAAATCGCAAACATCTTCTTAGAAACAGCACGTAACGAACAGGAACACGCTAAGCAGTGGTTCATCGCATTATGCGGTGGCGCTATCCCAACAACTCATGAATGCTTACAGATGGGTGCTGATGGTGAAAACTACGAGTGGACAGACATGTACAAGAGAATGGCTGCAGAAGCTCGTGAAGAAGGATTCACACGTATCGCAGCTCAGATGGACATGGTAGCTAAAGTTGAAAAGGAACACGAAGAAAGATACGAGAAGTTAAAGGCTAATGTCTTAAACTCACAAGTATTCGAAAAGGACGAACCAGTAGTATGGCAGTGCGAAATCTGTGGTTATACAATTGAGTCCAAGAAGGCTCCTAAGATTTGCCCACTCTGCAGCTACAAGGAAAGCTTCTTCGAAGTTAAGAAGGAAAATTACTAAAATAAAATGGAAGCCAAATTACCATAATGTAAGGCTTCCTTTTATTTTAATTCTGATACTACCTATTTAGTGTTCATGATTAAAGCATCATTCTATGTCATAAACTCACTTATACTCATACATTAAAATCATTAACAGAATGATCGCTATAAAACAGCCCAAAACAAATACTATCTTCCCTTTTTCGGAGTGGAATATCTTAATTTTATTTGGATTATTCTTGATAGAAAGCATGAATGTACCAATTGATACAGCTAATAATCCAAAAGATCCAAGCAAAACAAATACACGAAATCTTTCATATTTATTAAGAAACGTAGCAATAGCATATGAAATCATTAAACATATATAAGAAATAATTTCATATTTAGTATGTTTCTTTATCTTAAAGTTTCCTAGCATAAATATCCCCTTCACGTAATTATTTAGTGATGCAAATTCTATATTTCTCTATCAATTGGATTGTCTTTAAAATACTTGCTTATTTTTTATCACATTAATACACATTCAGTATTTTGTCAAAATTATTCATTTGCGTTATCTTTACAAAATCAGAATACTATATCCTAAATATCTCTAGCATGAATATAACAGAAGATATTTCATAAAAGCGGTATGAAAATACCATCTTTTTCTTTATGATTATCTTAGTGAAAAAGAGGAACATCATATGTCACAAGAAATCTATGTAAAACCCAAGAAAGTTACACCCCTAAATATCCTACTAATCTTAATCGGATCATCCTTATACGCATTATCAGTCAACTTCTTCCTAGTACCTTTAAAGCTTTACTCTGGTGGAGTTCCTGGTACAGCTCAGATGTTACGTACATTATTCTTTTCCAATGTTCAAAACGTAGATACTGCGGGCATTATCAACCTTGCATTTAATATTCCACTCTTTCTTCTGGCTTTGAAGAAGATGAAAAAACGCATGGTTGTAGGAACCATATTATCTGTTGCCTTACAAACAATTATCTTTACATATATCATTGCCCCTACTGCACCTATCCTCGATGATAAACTTGCATGTATTGTCATCGCCGGACTACTAGGTGGAGTTGGATGTGGATTGATACTAACCAATAGCGCAAGTGCAGGAGGTCTAGATTTATTAGGTCTATATCTCAGTCATAAGTCAAAGAAGATTTCTGTAGGAATCTTTAATGTCATTTACAATATTATTCTCTATACATTAATGGCAATATTATTTGATGTATCAACCGCACTATATTCGATTATCTATATTGTTGTATTCTCTATGACAATTGACCGTTGGCATTATCAAAACATTGAAGTTGAACTAATGATTTTCACACATGTGCCTGAAGTAAAACAGATGATCATGCATGAATATGCAAGAGGCGTTACCTGTTGGGATGGTAAAGGTGCTTATACCAACAATCACACAGAAGTACTCGTCACAATTGTCGCAAAAAGTGAGGTTTCTTCCGTTCAAAGAGAGATTCGAAAACTTGATCCAAATGCCTTTGTAATCGCTCATACACGTGTTTCTGTATCTGGAGGATACCAAAAACGCCTAGTTTAACACTAAAAATACGATAAATAGTGGATTTATTTTTTCTTTGTGATACATTTTGTATTGTAGAAATCGTGAGGAACATATGAAAACAACACATACAATTTTAATTGTGGATGATGATATCGATATTTTAGAAGCACTAAAAATCTATTTATCGAAAGATGAATATCTTTTACTAACTGCACGTAATGGACAAGATGCTGTTGACATCGTAAGAGCAGAACCTGTGGACTTAGTCTTAATGGATATTATGATGCCTATTATGGATGGTATTAAAGCAACTAATAAAATTCGTAAACTTACAAATATCCCTATTATTTTACTCACCGCAAAAAGTGAAGATCAGGATAAAATAAATGGACTTGATATTGGGGCAGATGACTATATCACAAAACCATTTAATCCATCTGAAGTTCTAGCACGTGTGAATTCACAGTTAAGAAGATACCACCAACTTGGTGGTGTAGGTGCAGGAGTCGATAAACTTGTAATTGGTGGAATCGTTCTAGATGATGCCACAAAGAAAGTCTCTGTTGATGGTAATGAAGTTTCACTTACACCAATGGAGTTTGGCATCTTAAAGATGTTAATGAAGCAGCCTGGAAGAGTGTTTACTTCTTCTGATATTTATAAAAATGTATGGAATGATGAACCAATTGGTAGTGAATCTGTTATCGCGGTTCACATCCGTCACTTACGTGAAAAGATTGAGATTGATCCATCTGAGCCAAGATACATCAAAGTAGTTTGGGGACAAGGCTATAAGATGGAGGATAGTCATGAAAGAGCGCAATAAAATAAGATTACGTTCAAGTTATTTATGGAAAGTGATTGCTTTCCTTCTTTTTGCGATTGCGGCGACTGCCGATCTAGTTGGAATGAATGCAATTGCATACTTATCTACTGCAGGTGCTTATGACGGTATATCCAAATATAGTGATACAGCAGACGCAAAAGCTCGTGCAGCTATGACAGCCAACAATTATGTTTTATATGCATTAAATATCAATACTCATTTTATTGGAGATCAATATCGAAGTTTCGATCGTGAAAGCTCTAATCTTTCAGTAGAAATTTATGATGTTGTTACAAATAAATTAATTTATAAAAATTTTGATGTTGAGGAATCTACACTACATGGTACTGCTTATTTCTATGGTGATACAAACGATGGTTATTTCCAAGACTATATCGAGAAAAATAGCGAACCAAAATATCGTATTGAATATTCCCTTGCAAAAGATTTAAGCGCAAGAGATGACTTCTATTATTGTGATACAGTTTATAATGTACAGTACAAGTTCCGCTATATCGTATTTCCTGTTGAATTTTTTAGTATCATTATTCTTATCGGTTCCGTTATTTTCCTATTTTATGGTGCAGGTCATGTTGATGACAAACCAGGTATTACTTTGTCATGGATTGATAAGATTCCTTTAGATATATTTGCTTTTGTCGTTTTAATGGTTTGGACATATGCTAGTTTTTATATTTACAATCACGGCTTCCCCGATATTGCAATTAACTTTTACCAACAGGGTTATTATTACGGTTTTGCCAAAGCAAGCATCATTAAATACATCATGGTAATAGTTGGAGGTGTAATTCCATTCCTGCAATTCACATTGTTATTCTCTCTAAGTGTTGCCACACGTATCAAATATGGTAATTGGTATAAGAATACACTGATATACTATATCGGCACAATTATCTCCAATCTTTTACAGATAGGTGGATATTTTCCTACTTTCTTACTCGGTTCCTTTGTGTTTTGGCTTATCTTCTATTTCTTAGTACAACTACAATTATATGTATTATTAGGTATTTTCTTGTTTGTTGCGTCATACGCTCTATTCTGGCGTGCATATGAATCTGTACTCTTGAAAAAAGCAATTCATAAGTTTGCAAATGGAGAAACAGATTTCTCATTTCATACTTCAAAGCTTTCTCATTTCTTTAAAGTACAGGCAGATGATTTATATAAAATCAAAGACTTTGCAGAAGCAACTGCCAAAAAATCCATTCGTGCAGAACACCTACAGAACGAATTAATTACAAATGTCAGTCATGATATCAAGACACCACTTACTTCAATCATTAACTATGTTAATCTCTTGCAGAGTGTTGAAGACCCTGAGCAAGCCAAAAAATATCTTGCGGTATTAGAAAAACAATCCAAACGTCTTCAAAAATTAACAGAAGATTTGATTGAAGCTTCCAAGGCAAGTACTGGTAATATTACCGTCAATATCATGCCGAATGATTTACATGAGTTACTTGAACAAGCCATCGGTGAATACACGGATCGCTTTGACGCATGCAAACTTGAGATAGTAACAAATATTCCAGATAATGCGCGCTCTGTAATGGCGGATGGAAGACTTTTATGGCGTATCTTCTCAAATTTATTCTCTAATTTAGTTAAGTATGCGCAACCAAAAACCAGAGTATATATCAATAGTGTTCGTACAATCGACAATAATATCATGATTTCAATCAAAAATGTCAGTCGTGAGGCACTCAATATTTCCGCAGAAGAGTTAACACAACGTTTTGTGCGTGGTGATGAATCACGTCATAGCGAAGGTAGTGGTCTTGGTCTCAATATTGTAGAGAATCTGGTAAACTTACAAAATGGTCATTTCAATATCGTTATTGATGGAGATCTCTTTAGAACAAATGTTATCTTACCAGCAAAACCTGAAGAAGTTCTTTCACAGAAAGTTTCATCAGAATATGATTTATCCGATAAAGATTAAAGATGGAGATTACACTGTTCTCCATCTTTTCTCTTATTCAATTTCAATTACTTGGTCATGATGTACAGACCATGCATACGCATCAATTGTTTTATCTGGGTAAATCAATTGTAATGCTCTTCTGTATGTATTGATTTGTTCTGTATACAACAATTTGATTTTAGATAATTCTGCGTTATCCGTCTTAAAATCAATCAAGATAATCTTATCGCCCAAGATTGAAACAAAGTCCATAATTCCATGTATCTTTTCTTTCTCTGTTTGTACATAGAATGGATACTCATGATGAATTTCACCTTCTACTGCTTGATGATAAATCTCTGAATCACCGAATGCCAATAAATGTTTTCGCTCTGTTGAAGTTAGATTCAGGAATACCAAATCCTCTTTATTAAATAATCTTGGTGGTAGTTGTTCAAAACATGCATGAATGCGTGTACCATATTCTCTTCCAGCGTTTGTTTCTGTTAAGTCTAATGCTGGTAAAATATTACCAAACTCAGTAGAACTTGGAGTTAATACTTCTTTCTCTTCGACACTTGTATATCCATAGTGTGGTAGTTTCGTAACAGTCTCTGTTTCTTTATGTTCCAAGAATACATTCCATGATGGATCAATATCAACCTGTTTCATAATTGGTTCATTTGCCATTGTGCTAAGAATCAATCCAGACATGCCATTACGAATGAGTAAATCACCTAACATAAACTTCTTCCCACGATATGGAATTGGCTTTGGTAATGCATCTACGATATATAGTCTTCGTACTGCACGTGTAACTGCGACATATAAGATACGAATAAATTCTTCCGCATCTTCAAGATTTGCTTTATATTCGATTGCACGTTTATGAATTGTCTTTCGTTTTGCACGATATGGATTTGTACATAAGAAGTTTAATCCTAAATATAATTCATCATCGACGTTGACTGCTTCTGCACTGTCTCTAAATTGATTTGTCGCATTACTCCATAGGAATACATACTTATACTGTAATCCCTTTGAATGGTGAATTGTTGTGACAGTAACGATATCATCTGCTGATCCTTTTGAAACAGCTTCATTCGATACTTCGTCTTCAACTGCTTTTAAAGCATTTAAGAATTCTGCTACAGAGTTGTACTTCGCAGATACTGTCATTTCAAATAGATAATCAAAGTTTGACTGTTGACTGATATTTAGACGATTGAAGTACGTATTATGATTAGCAAGTTCTGATAACATTCTTGGAATACCATAGGTATCCGCAATTTCTTTATACATCTGTAAATCATCATAGATACCAAACTCTTTGGCAACTGCTTTGATTGAACCTAGCCGTATCTTTGCCTTGGCAATCTCTTCATCACTATAGTTATAGAGATTGGAAACCATGCATGCAAATAGAGCAGAATCTGCTTCTTCATCCAACATGGCAGTACATAATGCAATGACTGTTTGGCATAACTCTGAACGATAGAATCCTTCACGTGTATCAATGCTGTAAGGAATCCCCTTTGCTTCGAAGGCTGCTTTCAGATATGCTTTATCCCCATGACTTCGTAAAAGTATCGCAAAGTCATGGAAGGATGGTAACTTTGTATCATTCTTCTTTGCAAGTTCAAGTTCTTGATTATAGGTATCAATAATCTTATTGGCAATCCAGTTTGCCTTAATCATTTTGATATCCTCATCTTCGTCCTCATCATCACTGACAATCGATGTTTTATTCTTCGGAGTATAACTTGCAAACTCAATGAGCGCATCTGGACTATCATTCTTTGGGAACCAGTCAACGATATCATCTTCCCCATACTTTTCTGTACTCTCTTTAACATTCATAATCTTTTGAAAGAGTATGTTTGTAAATTGAATAATACGCGCATCTGAACGATAGTTTCTAGAGAGGATAATCTTCGCTGACTGCATCGATGTATCAATTGTTTCTTCAACAATCTTTTCTGACTCATTTAGTTTAGAACGCATTAGCGCAGGCTTTGCCTGACGGAAACGATAGATAGATTGTTTTGTGTCACCTACGCGGAAGATGCAGCTAGGGCTAGCAATCATCTCAATGATTGTATCCTGTAGTTTACTTGTATCCTGGAACTCATCAATCATAACTTCTTGTAAGTTATCGCGGATAACCTTCGCAACATTTTCGTGTTTTAGGATTTCGTATGCATATCGTTCCATATCCGAGAAATACATAGCAGTATTCTCTTGTTTGATGCGGATACAATTTTGATATGTATTCTTCGCTAGATTGATCAGTGCTGTGTTGATGGTCGAGACATCTCTTGCGTCTGAAACAAAATCATCTTCGTTTAAACGTTCCTCTGCCATATTCTTAAGTGTCTTTTTCAAATGGTCCATTACACGTGCATGTTCTGGATAATTCTCTTTCTTATAACTTGCGAGCTTTGTATCATCCATCATTTGAATTTGTTGTTTATAGATTTGATAAATTTCAAAAGTATACGCTGAACTTTCATCTTCTGGCATCAGTTCCATCTGTAATGTTTGAATGATATTTAAGAATGTATCAAAAGCCACAGAATTATCGATTACTTTTCCACGACCATTGATAGCTTCTGGTAGTTCTTGCAAGATTTCTATATCACGTTGTAATACTGCTAGTTGTCCATACAAGGACGCAAAGAAATACTTGCGAATATTGATATCGAATGCATTAAATGATGTAAAGTTATTTGAACTTGTAGGATCAAACTTCTTTGGATACATCTTTAATGCATGTTGGTACCATTCATCCGGGTCAACAGAGGATTCCGCATGACGGTTGATTTTCACAACCGCTTCATATAGTCCACCATAGTCGTCAGCGCGACTAGAGAAGTAAGAAGCGAGTGCAACTGTTTCTTGTGGACTTGTTTGATAAGCATACTCTAATGCACGCATAAATGCATCACGCTGGATATTTTCATTTTGCCCACTTGAGAGTATATTCTCTGTCGTTGCTGGATCTAAACCAATAATGTTGTAGTACTTTTTGATAATAGATAAACAGAACGAGTCGATGGTTGTGATATTCGCACTTGCGAGTGCGATAATCTGATCATCGATATATTGAATTAATTCTTGATTAACATTATCTTCTTTTTCTGCTATCTGTTTGATTTCATTTAACTCTTGGGCAACACGCTTTTTCATCTCACTTGCGGCTGCTTCAGTAAATGTTAAAGCGAGGATACGTGATAAAGGTACACGTGGGTTATCCTCAATACATCTTTTCACAAGACGAGATACAAGTACTTTTGTCTTACCCGCACCAGCAGATGCGGAAACGACAATACCCATTCCAGAAGAATTACAGGCAACGGACTGTTCAGCAGATAATTGATTTTTCTCAGAGATTCTCATCTTCTTTTGCCCCCTTTGCCGCAATTTCTTCTTTATCTAATTTAAATGGAATATCCGTCGGAATACCTTCCACTTCCACTGCTGTTGGAATGCGATATTCTCCATCAAAGTGATACATTGCCATATATGGTAGTGTTGTATTTTCAATTGGAGATAGTTCAATATTTCCATTTAAAACTTGTTTGTGGAAGTTAGCGTATATTCCTTCGATATATGCTTGAATCTTATTGAAATCATAGATATTCTTTGGGCTCTTGATATGTCTTGCGTCTAAATCCACATCATCACGGTGTTCATTGAAAATCCATACTGCACATTTCCTACTCTTAATGAAATCTTCCTCTAAGCTATTTAATAATGCATGTTTTGGCATATCTCCACATTTATTGTAAATACGATTTAAATCAATCGTTTCATCCTTCATCGAGATATACTGTACAGCAGTCGGATTGTATTTCTTTCCTTGCAGATTATTTGTGACAATCATCATGTACGTTAACATCTGTAGACGCAGTCCTTGTTTTACTTCATCTTCACTAATGGATAATACAGATGATTTGTAGTCAATGATACGAATTAAATCTTGATATAAATCAATGCGGTCAATAATACCACGGATATTAACATTACCGATTATTGTTTCTGGTAAACGATATTCAAAGTATTCAGGAATAAAACTGGAATCATTTTCTAAATCATGCATGAATGTCATAAATTTAGATAATGAATCTGCTAATCTTTCCAAAGAGATATCGTAGAGATATTGTTCATTGGGATGTGTTAATTTAAGTATGTCAAAATACGGTCTTAGTAACTCTTTAATTTCATTCGATGTTAGAATATTTTCTCCATCTTCTTGTAGTGCATACTGTTTACGCTTTGAACTATCTTTATAAGATGTTAGTAATGTATACATGAAATGATGTTGAATATTTCCAATCGTAATTGGATCAAGTCCTGAGAATTCTTGGTCCATAATTCCTAGTCCTTTTTGGATAAAGTATCCATATGGATTGCGGTAGTATGACTCTACCGTACTAACAGAACCATTTAATTGTCCTTTTTCATCTAAGAATAATTGTTGTGCTGTTTCTGGTGTTAATTCATGTTTTATATCCACATGATTATCCACAATCAAAATTGGCCATGGGGTATTTTCTTCCTTCATGTCCACTTTAGATTGTACTTCGTAAGCTAGTTGCATTTCTTTTCCTTGATAATCATTTGTAGAATATGAATAATAGATTTCTTCTGCCGAGGTGTCAATCCAACTAAGTGCGTTCATATAGTAACCATAGCGCTGATTCATACTTGGATAAGATGGAATCTTTGCAAGATAATCTTCATCAAATAAACCATTATGAACTGGAAAGCCTGGATAATTCTTTCCACTACATCCAATGACGTAAGTAACTTCTTGTTTTTTTACTGGATGTGTTAAATCTGTCACGGTACAGATTGCGTCTGTAAACACGGCACTATCTGAATGAATCCCCTGTAACATATGCATGACGAAAGGAATATTTTCCACAGTCTGTTTTTCACTTGTTAAAATAGACTGTAAAACATTACGTAATTGTCTTCCTTCTTTGAGTTCATGTTTATTCTGTAAAATCTTTTGGTTACGAATGATTTCAAATGCATTCATCAACATTTCTTCAAATGTTGATGCTTGTATTAAACTATCTAAGTCCTGTTGGATATGATTAAATAATTCATCTGCACGTTCTTCAAAGTATGCATAACGTGTAGCTTCCTTTTTAAATACGTCTGATTCCTTCAAAGACTGTGATAAATGTGTCGGACATTCTACATCCACCAACACTTGGTCTAGATATTTGAGTACCGTAAATAACGAACTACTCTTCTTTTGGTCATCTACACCAAAGGCATCGATATACAAAGCTTTCATTAAAGCTTCTTTATTCTTTTGATACGCAAGATTCACTAATGAAACATAACGTTGAATGAGTCTAGCAGATACATCATGATGAACAGTTGAAAAAGGTATCTCATATCTTGCGAATACCTGTTGTACAACTGGATACTGTGTCTTCCATGAAGTAAGCACCAAATTACATGGTCTACGATAGGTTGCAATGTCTTGTGCGATCGCTTCAATTTCACGTCGTGTACTTAGTGCATAGCGTAAATGTTTTTGGCTTGGTGTTGTGTCAGTTGGTTTTGTCTTATCTTTGAGTTGTTCTAGAATTTCTACATAGTATGGATTTGCCTCAAAGAAAGGATATACTTCCACATCATCCTGCCGCAATTTTTCAATTGCGGTTTCCTTATTTACTACATTCTCTTTTTCCACAAATGGAATTTCTAATAGAATGCGTATGATTTCCTTTAATTCCTTTTCCTGTTCGTTTGTCTCAGGTAAAGAATCAACTTGAATATTATCTTGAATACACTCTAATACGAATTGAAAAATCTCCTGAATGAATGCAGGATAGTCAAACATTTTTTGATAAATTGGAAACGCATCACTTCTCTTTTTTAATGTATGAGAGATCTTTAGCAGTGCTGCATGTTTATCTGTGTGTTTCTCTCCTAATGCAACAGAAAGCGGAACTGCTAGTACATCTTTGACAACGCCATGATTATGCTTTGCGAGATCTTCATAAATATACTCTTTTTGATAATTTGTACATAAAATTGTTTTCATATTTAGATTTTATCATAGGCAATCCAGCATATTTGGTAAAATATCCTGTTTTATACAAAAAAATTGTGTATTGTTACTGGATTTTTCAAAATCCGCATGCCTATAATTAGATTAACAAATACAACATAGTCATCAACAAACAATATAAAATTAAATAAAATTACTTGGGGGGAAGTATATATCATGGCAATCTGCACTATTCTAGGCCAAAAGGTAGACAGTAGGAAAGACGGTGACGACTGTTTATTCAACGGTTATTTAGAAGACTATCTCAGTCTTAGAGAAAATGAGATTGATGATAATTTAAAAGAATCATTTGAAAAAGTATTAGAAGTGGAACCTGACACAAAGATTTGTGTAGATTTACACTGCGCCGTCAACATTGAAGCAATTAGCAACCAAATCATCCGCTATAAAGACATCTGCAAGCTTAACGGGAAAGCACTCGTAATTCCTTATATCTTGTATTTTCAACATGATGATGAAGATAGAGCTATCATCATCTGTGACTGCAAGCAATACGGATATATCTATGCGAAGGGCCTTTACTACTGCATGACAGAGCCGGCTGGTGAATTTATTGACTGCAAGAACGAAATCGTTGCGATATCTTCTAAACAGGAAACAATTTTAAAAGTTCTCCATCAATTATTCACTGTAAAAGCAGGTTCTATTCAACGTAGTATTGATCACGAACTTTTCCATAATTACGAAGAATTAAAGACCGCATCCAAAGAAGCTGCCAACGCTTTAAAACTAGAAGCGATGGAAAAACTTCCTGAATTAGAAGATCGTACAAATGCTATCTATCATTATGTTACAAACTGGTTCCTTTTAAAGAAGGTTCTCTATGTACAATATATGGTAAATAAGAATATTTTATCCAGCGTTCATGAAAACAATATTAAGAAACAGAGAAATCAAGCAAAGCTAAATTCTGAAGAGATTGATATTCTCAGTTTCAGCGAAATGTGGAGACTTCCAAAACAAGAACCCCTTGCATAAACACGTAACCTCGGCTGACTAAAGTCGAGGTTTTCTATATCCCAAATAGTGAAATTAATGCCTAATTACGCGATATA
Source organism: uncultured Solobacterium sp. (assembly GCA_963525775.1). GTDB lineage: Bacteria > Bacillota_I > Bacilli_A > Erysipelotrichales > Erysipelotrichaceae > Bulleidia. The sequence continues at coordinate 35,225 of CAURLC010000019.1, forward strand.
TGGTAACATTTTAAGGTAAGAGGTGTTATATGACAAAGAAACTAGCTGTAGTAGCACTGCTCATGTTTCTGATTATCACTACTTTAATCGGTAGTACGTTAATCAAGAATGATTTCTTGAATCCAGAAAAAGAGCCAGTCGTTAGTACAACAGAAGATAAAAAAGAAGAAGAGAAGAAGGAAACGACTAAGCCAGAAGTTGACCCTGAAACAGATACACGCTTCAGTGATACAAACAGTATCCTACTTCTTGTAAACAAAAAGCATAAGTTAGAAGAAACCTATGTTCCATCTGATCTAACAACAGCAAACGTTAGTACAAATGGTACTGAGTGGACTCTACGCAAAGAAGCTGCGAAAGCTATCGAAGAACTATTCAACGCCGCGAAAGAAGATGGTATTAAACTACGCTTAGGAAATGGCTTCCGTTCTGGTTCCTACCAAGGACAGTTATACCAAGCAAGTGTTGATCGTATTGGTGAGACTAGCACAAATAAAACAACCGCGAAAGCTGGATATTCTGAACTACAAACTGGTCTAGCAGCTGCGATACTTGGCGCAGATACAACTACTGATTTTAATAACAGTTTTGCGAAATCCGATGAATATAAGTGGCTCCAAGAGAACGCCTATAAATACGGCTTCATCTTACGCTACCCAGAAAACAAAGAATCCATTACTGGTTATACCTTTATGCCATGGCACTATCGTTATGTCGGAAAAGATACAGCTGAACAAATTCACGATGCTGGAGATGATACAACATTCGAAGAATTCTTTGGTCTAAAAGGTGGCGACTACGAAAAGACGAGTTCTTAATTTATAGAAATTAATTTAAAAGGTAAGTGTAACAACAAATACACTTACCTTTTTCATCAAAATATAAGTTGAATCAACACCATATAACAAATTGTTCCACCCGCAATTGAAATTAACATATTACGTTTCCATACATGCAGGATGGTGGTAACTAAAATAGAAATGATCTCTGGAATACCATAATTTCCCCGCAAGAACTGAACATCTTTTAGACAGTATATGACCAACATTCCAAATACAGCGGGCGGAAGATATCTACCAATATAATTTACAAATTCAGGCGTTTTTCTCTTTTCACTAAAAATGATAAATGGCAAAAACCTCGTTAACATTGTGCCAAATATACATAGAGCGATTGTTATAATCTGCTGTGCGATTGTCATTTCTGCACCTCCAACGATTCCATTCTTCTTTTTGATAACGTTAGCGTGATAACGATGACTGCCATCGTAGGTATCATAAAGGAATTTGAGCCAAATATAATGAGGCAGATTACTGATGCCACAATGCCAATCAAGGAAGCGATATGATGTTCTTCTTTTAACCATTGTTCTAAGAAGATTACAACAAACATCGCAGTTATCACAAAACTAACTCCCTTCGTATTAAAATTTAGAACTGATCCAAGAAGACAACCAAGAGTCGCACTGATACACCAATAGAACTGATTCAATAGTGTAACAAAAAACATAAACCAGCCTTTATCCACATCCTCAGGGATATTCGCTGTATAGTTGATGGAAAATGATTCATCACACATTCCAAAAATCAAATAGTATTTCTTCCAACCCATACCTTTATAACGTTCCAACATGGAAATACCATAAAAGATATGTCTTGCCTGAATTAGAAGTGTCATGAGGAGTACTTGCATTGGCGCAAACGGACTTAGTAACATTTCAACCGTAACAAATTCCAAAGAACCTCCATATACCAAAAGACTTGTTAACATCGGATATACAAATGAAAATCCATTCGCATTCATATAGATTCCATATGCAAAGCCCAAGAATAGAAAGCCCGTAAGAATTGGTAAAGTATATGGAAATGCAGCTTTGAATGCTTTCAGTTTCATGGAAGTAGCCCCCTTATTTAAAATTGAATGAGCCTATTATAACCCAATTAATCTATACTTATTTATAATATTTTCATCTAGATTACTAAAAAAATCCCGTACGGCAATGGGATTCTTTTTGTTTATTCTACGAATAACTTTGTTTTATCTAATGCTTTGATTAAGAAGTAACCAATGATGACTGAGATTAGTTCTCCGATTGCGACGAATGAACCATTGATTAGTGTTCCTAATACAATTTCATTTGGCATAAACAGGTATGCAAGTTCTGCACCTACGAAGAAGAAGTTAAAGATTACAGGCATTAAGCAAGCAAGTACAGGGATACCATTTAGTTTCTTGTCTTTTAATACCCATGTGCAGTAAGCTGCACCGAATGTTGCGATTGTTCCGATGATCGCATCTAAGAATCCAGTTGGATTAATCCCTAACATCGCACCGATTAGGTTTGTTAGGAAACAACCAAGTGTTACACCCCAAATAGATGGTTTGTAAATCAATGGAAGTAGTGTTAAAGCCTCTGCGATTCTTACTTGTACGTTACCATATGTAAATGGTGCTAGTACTAATGATACGACGGTATAGATTGCCGCAATCATCCCAACCCTAGTTAAGGTCTTCATGTTCATAAAAATATCATCTCCTTATTTTCATTTAACGTCAGGTAGCCGCTACTGACGGGATTGTGTCCGGTTATTTATTTTACGCTATTCATTTTTTTCGTCAACACAAATCTCTTTATCAAATATTCTGTTTCGTAAAAAAGATACTATCTTTTCAATAGTATCTTAACATGCGTGCATGAATTCTTTAGTTACCCCAAACACTTTCGGCAATCTCTTTAACAAGAGCTAATTTTGCCCATTGTTCATCTTCAGTTAACTTATTACCTTCTTCTGTTGACGCAAATCCACACTGTGGAGAAAGATATAAGCTCTCTAATGGTACATATCTAGCCGCATCGTGAATACGTCTGATGATACGATTCTTATCCTCAAGTTCTGCAGACTTCGTTGTGATAAGGCCTAGTACTACTTTCTTTCCTTCTGGAATGTATTTCAGTGGTTCAAATCCACCTGAACGTGCATCATCATATTCTAAATAGAAAGCATCCACATTTTCTTTTGCGAAGAGATATGGGGCAATTGGATCATAGGCACCTTCGCTTGCATAAGTACTATGGAAGTTCCCGCGACAGACGTGTGTTGTAATAACCATATCTTCCGGATGATTTGCGATAGCTGCATTGTTAATCTCAATTTCTTCTTCCGCAATAAGTCGTAAGCTTTCTTCTGTAATGTTGAAAATCTTCCAGAATGCACGGTCTGCGTAAAGTGTCCATGTACAATCATCTAACTGTAGGTTACGACAACCTGCTTGATATAATTCATGAATGACTGTTTGATATGCTTTTACTATATCAGCCTTTAATTCATCATCTGTTGGATAGAACTTTCTTGTTTCTCCTATAAACTCAGGTAAGCGTAATTGAATTAATAACTGTGCTGGTGATGGAATCGTTTGTTTCGCAATTGTATTTTCATCTTCCTGTGCTTTTACAAACTTAAAATGTTCTACGAAAGGATGATTTTCACCAGAAATCTTTCCTACCACAACAGCTGTTTCTGCCTTTGTTTCTTCATCGTGGAAACGTAATCCCTGACTAGACTTGTGATAGGAGATTCCATTTAATCCCCAGAAGAAATCTAAGTGCCACCAACCACGGCGGAATTCACCATCTGTAATTGCGTGGTATCCTGCTTTCTTTTGTTTCGCAATAAGATCAAGAATGTAGTAATCTTCTACTTTCTTTAACTCTTCTTTTGTAATTTCGTTATTCTGAAACTTTTCTCTTGCGACCTTGAGTTCCTCAGGTCGTAGAAAACTACCTACATAGTCATATCGGAATGGTACATGTTTCTGTGTCATTGTGTTTACCTCTTAATTACCTTTCTTTAGATTTTTCCCCTGTTCTTCATCTCTTGAAGAAACATCGCCATTGAAACTGTCTTCGCATCAGGAATCTTTCCTTCCATAATAAGTTCAATGAGTTCCTCTAAACGATATTTATAGATTTGAATCTTTTCATCTTCATCTAAGTGTTGACCAATATATTGATCTACCTTTGCATAATACAAGTCGATAACTTCGGTATCATATGCAGGTGTTGGATAGATTTTACCCATGTATATCCAGTCTTTTCCTGTATAGCCTGTTTCTTCTTGGATTTCTCTTTTCGCTGTAGTCAGTGAATCTTCGCCTTCTTCTTTTTTACCAGCAGGAAATTCCAACGTCTCTTCTTGTTGTGCATATCTCCACTGTTTAACAAATAAGAACTTACCATCTGTATCTTCAAGAGCGATTCCAACACCACCAATGTGCTGTACAACTTCTCTTTCAACCGTTAGGTTATCTTCTATTTCAACAGTATCTTTATATACATGTAAGATATTTCCTTCAAATATTTCTTCTCTTGTGAGTAGTCTATTCATATGTTATGCCTTCTCCATGCGGATATCATACAACAGATACATTTGAAATATCGTGAAGAATTGATGAAATACAACTAATCATCCATTGTTTCGTTATTTTCATTCCTTATCAATATACATGCATGCATATATAAGACTCTTCATTTATCATGCATTATTTGATATATCTATGAAAATTATTTTCTGTTAGAAATGATAGTTTATTACATCATTTTCAGTATATTTTTCTATCATTTCTAACAGTATAGAAAAAATGTAAATATTTCATCTGATTCTTGGGTTCATGTTTTCTATTTTGTTCTATAATTAATATGTTCTATATGGGAGGAAAACTATGAACATCAAGAAAGCATTGGCTTCAGTTTTGACACTTGCTTTATTAGCAGGTTGTACAGGCGGTAACTCAACAGCTTCAAACACTACAGCATCAACAAACGATAATGGTCGTAAGCAACCTGCAGAAACAGGCTCAAAAGATATCGACACATTAAAGTTCCAATTTGTTCCATCAAGACCTGTTGATGAAATTAAGGCAACAACAGAAGGCCTCGATAAATTGGTTATCGAAGCAATGAAGAAGAGAGGATACAACATTAAGAATGTTGAAATCTCTGTCAGTGATTCTTATGAAGCCGCTGGTGAAGCTTTATCCGCTGGTTCAGTAGACGTTGCTTGGTTACCAGGTGGTACTTATGCATTATATTCAAATGAATCAGATGTTATCTTAACAGCTACACGTGCTGGTTTATCAAATAACTCTGAAAAACCTGCTGACTGGAATGGTGATGCACACAAGACAGTTAACAAGGATACTCCAGTTACATATTACAAAGGCTTAATCTATGCAGGCCCATCCGAATATGGACAACAGCTTGCAAAGAAAGTAAATTCTGGTGAAGCTTTAACTTGGGAAGACTTAAACAAGGCTAAGTGGGCTGTAAGAGATGTTACAAGTTCTGCTGGTTATATCTATCCTACAATGTGGTTAATGGACAACTACGATGGTAAGTCCATTAGTGATTTAGCTAACGTTACAACATTAGACTACGCCGCTGAATTCATGCAGGCTGCTGCTGGACAGATTGACGTTATCGTATGTTACGCTGATGGTCGTCAAGACTATGCAAAACAATGGCAAGAAGAATGGGGTCGCAAGGATTCTATTTGGAATGAATTAAATGTTATTGGTGTTACACAGAATATCTATAACGATACAGTATCTGTAACAATGGCTAAGGAAGACATCTATAATAAGGAATTCATCGAAGCAATGCAGGATTCCCTCATCGAAATCGCAAATACAGATGCAGGCAAGAAGATCTTCGGTATCTATAAACACACAGGATATGCTAAGGCTGAAGATTCAGATTACGATGGAGCTCGTCAGGCTTTATCTGTAATTGAAAAATAAGATACATAAATTTATGTGAGCGATATTCAAAATATCGCTCATTTTATTTAATTTTAATGTATGATTATTGCGTAAATATTGAATAGATATAGTGATGGAGAATAGACATGATCGAATTTAAAAATGTTTCTAAGACCTACCCAAATGGCACTAAAGGTCTACAGAATGTAAATCTAAAGATTGAACAGGGAGAATTTATCGCAATTATCGGTTTATCTGGTGCAGGTAAATCTACACTGATTCGTACAATCAACCGTATGATTGATATTACAGAAGGTGAACTTGTTGTGGATGACACCAACGTAAGTGAACTCAAAGGAAAATCACTACGTCGCTTTAGAAGAAAGATTGGTATGATCTTCCAATCCTTTAACTTAGTGAGTCGTTCAACTGTAATTCGTAACGTTCTAACAAGTAACGTTCCGGATATGCCTTGGTATAAGGTTCTTCTTGGAATTTATTCCAAGGAACAAAAAACACACGCATTAGAAGCTTTGGATAAAGTTGGTATTTTAGATAAAGCCTATAACCGTTGTGATGAATTATCTGGTGGACAACAACAGCGTGTCGCATTAGCACGTACACTAAACCAGAATCCTTCAATTATTCTTGCGGATGAGCCAGTCGCATCATTAGACCCTATCATGGCTGATGTTGTTATGAGTGACTTTGCAAGAATCAATAAAGAAATGAATATCTCTATCCTGTTAAATATTCACCATGTCGACTTAGCTTTAAAATACGCTACTCGTGTTATTGGTGTTCGCTCTGGTCATATTGTTTATGATGGCCCAACCGATAAGATCACAAAAGAAATTCTCGATGAAGTTTATAACGGTAAGGCAATTCCTACTTCTAAGGATGAGAAAAAGGAAGTTGAAGGCAAATAAACATGGCGAAACAAAAAATGTTAAAAACGCCACTGTTTGACAGAATCTTTAAACCCGAACTCATTACACTGCCAAACGGGCATACCGTTGAAAGACCCCGCAGTAGAACACCTTGGATTCTTCTGTTATTTACGATTGTTGTGATTATCTCTATACGTGCAACTGGTTTTAACTTATCAACCATCATTACACGTATAAAAGAGTTGACTGTGATTCTATCGAAGATTTTCCACCCAAATTTCAATTACTTTTCTAAAGTAATCTCACCACTCATTGAAACCATTCAGATGTCAATTGTTGGTACAATCATTGGTTCTTTGATTGGTTTGCCACTTGCAATTCTTGCATCGAGTAATATCAATAAGAACAAACCAACACTTCTTGTATGTCGTTTCATCTTATCTGTATTACGTTCGATTCCTACTTTGATTTATGCATATATCTTTGCGTTGATCTTTAGTTTAGGATCCCTTGCAGGTACAGTCGCAATCGCTGTATTTACGATTGGTATCGTTGCGAAGATGTTATATGAAAGTATTGAAACGATTGATATGGGTCCATATGAGGCCATGCAATCATTTGGCGCATCTACATTACAGTCCTTCTGGGCTGCGTGTATGCCACAAATTCTACCTACATATTTAGCGGATTGTTTGTACTGCTTTGAAATCAATGTGCGTGCATCTTCCATTCTTGGTTATGTAGGTGCTGGTGGTCTTGGTATCTTAATTCGTGAACGTACTGGATTACGTGCTTACTCCGACCTCGGTATGATTCTAATTACATTGTTTGTTGTCGTTTGGCTCATTGATATGGTCAATGATTACCTGCGTTCAAAGTTATCTTAAACAGGAGGTCATATGTCAGAAAATATTATTGCCAAACTAAATGAAGAACCTAAAACCATTTGGGTTAGACTTATAACAGTTGCGATTGTTGTAAGTTTAATGACTTGGGGTTCTCAATCTATACACTTCACTGGATTTACAGATTCAGGATTGAATGTCGCAAAGGGTCTTGTGAATGGTCTATTACATCCAAATGTCTCTCTTATCTTTGATATGAGTGATGGCGGTATCCCATTCTTACTCTTACAGACGATTGCGATTGCGGTACTTGGTACGATCATCGGTGCGATTCTTGCGATTCCTGTTAGTTTCCTAGCATCCACAAATATTGTGCCTAAACCAATTGCGATGTTATTCCGCGCTCTAATCTTATTAATTCGTACAATTCCTGCACTTATTTGGGCTCTTGTATGGATTCGTGTTACTGGACCTGGACCATTCTGTGGTGTTGTAACACAATCGGTATGTTCCATCGGTATGATTTCCAAGATGTATATCACAGCCATCGAAGATTTAAATACAGGTATTCTTGAATCACTTGATGCGGCTGGTTGTACAACATTCCAAAAGATTCGTTGTGGTATCTTACCACAGTTAAGTGCCTCCTTTATTTCCACTGCAATTTATCGTTTCGATATTAACCTAAAGGATGCGACTATCCTTGGTATCGTTGGTGCAGGTGGTATTGGTTCTCCACTCAACAACGCAATCTCATCTGGTAAGTGGTCTAACGTTGGCGCGTTCCTATTAACACTTATCTTATTGGTTATCTTGATTGAATATTGTTCAACAAAGGTTCGTGCTCGTTTAGCACACGGAAGAAAATAGTTAGTAAAAGCCTAATGTAAAATAACTTGGGGTTTTAGAAAAATCCGCTTTAAAATTACA
>CAURLC010000020.1:0-40812 GCA_963525775.1 uncultured Solobacterium sp.
TTTACAACTCTTTGAATCTGCTCAGCTGTTAATGTTTCATATTCCATTAATGCATGGGCGATTGTTTCAAGTTCTGTCTTATGGGCTTCGATAATCTGTCTAGCCTTCGTATGGCATGTATTAATGATCTTACGTACTTCCTGATCAATTTCATACGCAACTTCACCAGAAACGTTATTTGGTTGGTTATAATCTCTGCCTAAGAATACATTCTCATTACCAGCGTTGTATTTGATAGGTCCAAGATCACTCATACCATAGAGTGTAACCATATCCTTTGCGATATTTGTCGCATTTTGAATATCGTTACTTGCGCCTGTTGTAATGTCATCAAAGAATAATTCTTCTGCTGTACGACCACCCATGTAGGAAGTAATCGTATCGAGTAAATCATTCTTTGTATGCATCATCTTTTCTTCCTTCGGTGTCATGAGGTTATATCCACCTGCTTGACCACGAGGAATGATTGTGACTTTCTGTACAACCTGTGCATTCTCTAGGAACAAGCCGATAATTGCGTGTCCACTTTCGTGGTAAGCAACTAACTTCTTTGTCTTATCATCATATGTACGACTCACCTTTGCAGGTCCCATCATAACACGGTCGATTGCTTCATCAATCTGCTTCATGCCGATTTCATCTTTGTTTTCACGTACCGCGAGAATTGCAGCTTCATTCAATACGTTTTCTAAATCGGCACCAGAGAAGCCTGGCGTACGCTTTGCTAAAGCGCCTAAATCTAAGTCTTTTACAAACTTCTTATTGCGCGCATGTACATGTAGAATTGCTTCTCTACCCTTACGGTCTGGAAGTGCTACTGTAATCTGACGATCGAAACGTCCTGCACGTAATAATGCAGGGTCTAGTACATCAGGTCTATTTGTTGCCGCAATGACCACAACACCTGTGTTTTCTTCCATACCATCCATTTCAACGAGCAATTGGTTCAATGTCTGTTCACGTTCATCGTGACCTCCACCAAAGCCAGCACCACGTTGACGACCTACCGCATCGATTTCATCGATGAAGATAATGCATGGCGCAGTCTGTTGTGCCTTCTTAAACATGTCACGAACACGGCTTGCACCTACACCGACAAACATCTCAACGAAGTCTGAACCAGAGATACTATAGAATGGTACGTTTGCTTCACCAGCAACTGCCTTGGCAAGCAATGTCTTACCAGTACCTGGATGACCACTTAATAAGATACCCTTTGGAATACGAGCTCCCATCTTCTCAAACTTCTTAGGATATTTGAGGTAGTCGATGATTTCTGCCATTTCTTGCTTTTCTTCATCGCATCCCGCCACATCACTAAAGCGTACACGAATCTTACCTTCTAACTTCGCTCTAGATTTTGAGAATTCAAATGCCTTCGCATTGGCACCGTTTGCGCCATTCATACGGTTTAACATCCAAACCGCAAATACCGCAAATAAGATAAATGGAATAATGGATACCACTGTTTCCAAGAAAATATTGGATGCGTCCGCATCTACAATTGTCAACTTGGTGGATTCATTCCCAAGATTTTTAATCACCTGTCCGATTTGATCGGAAGTAGACGGAATTGTCGCAGTAAATGTTACTTTTTGCTTATCCTTTTCGTAAACACCCTTTACGACTGTCACATTCGTTCCGATTGAGACAGATACTTCATCTACCTTTTCTTTTTCAATGACATTCTGTAGTTCATAGTAACTGATACGCTCTGATGAAGCGCCCATGTTTAACCCTAATAAGCTGATAACCGCAAGAATGACCACAAGATAAGGGAGAAAGTTTGCTATTCTATTTCTCTGCATTTATTTACTCCTCATTGCATTGATAACATTCGTCCTTCAATACACCAATGTATGGAAGACAACGATATCTCTGGTCGAAATCCATACCAAATCCAATCACGAATTCATTTTCGATTTCAAAACCAACATAGTCTGCTTTAATATCCACAACACGACGACTAGGCTTATCTAATAGTGTAATGATTTTAACGCTATTAGCACCTTTATGTAATAGTGTTTCACGTACTGTCTGAATTGTTCTTCCTGTATCAACGATGTCCTCTACAAGCAAGATATCTAATCCTTTCACAGATGTATCTAAATCCTTTAAGATACGAATATCGCCAATCGATTCTGTACCTTCATAGCTACTAACATCCATAAAGTCATACTGAATGTCTAAATCAATATGTTTAATTAGCTCAGCTAAGAAAGGAACTGATCCACGTAACAACGCAACTAATAGCGGTTGTTTTCCAGTATAGTCTTCTGTAATCTTAGCGCCTAATTCCTTAGAACGCTCACTAATCTGCTGTTCGCTAACTAACACTTTCTTTATATCTTTTTCTACCCACATGAGAAATAACTCCTTTTATAACATTAGTATTGTATCACATTCAAATTAGGCATTGTAGAGTAATGCTGCACATTACAACCAAGTCCAGGCACGAGAATAATCTCTCCCGCAGCGTTCTCTACAACCGGCCAAGTTTGTCGTTGATATTGTGGAATATGACGGTCAATAAAGAAGCGATGAACTTCCTTTCGACCAAAACGCATTTGAATCTTATCTCCTGCTTGAAACGAGCGAATCCGAATCGGAAAATCCGCCTCTTCTAGTGTTAGTGCAAAGACACCAGGGCTTCCGTTTTCTGTATAGAAATGTTCTTTACGAGCATCTTGTAATTCCTCCATTGATTCAAACACATAACAGTACGGCTCTTCTGAAACATACTTCAAAAGATATGTTCCATCACTCGCCAATGAAAACTCACCCATCGGAATCACAAAATCACCTGCATGCATGATAGTATCGTCAATCCCCTGCAAATGCTTTAAAGAATAGTGTGGTGTCTTTTCCACAAACATTCTTAACATTGTTACTCTATCCTCTTGTGGTAATGCACGATATGTCGCTAGCAGAATCTTATCTTGTCGAATATAGGTTTTCACGCGACATCTTCTTTCCTGTAACACAGCGTTTTTCTGTTTGATTTCACGTAGATATGCATTTCTTTCAAAGGGAGTCATCGGTTCTACAATTTGATGGCGAATCTGATTTCGCGTATACTCATCACTTAGATTTGTTACATCGATATAATAGCGTAATGCATGTTCCTTACAGTATGTAACAAGTTCTTCCTTCGTCATATGTAATAAAGGCCGTTTAAACAATACACCATGCATGAACATCTCTTCCCGAAGACCATAATACTCCGGCACAATATTTTTACTTTCCTGCATGATATACGTCTCTAATAAATCATCTTGATGATGACCAATCAATACACCCTGAAATCCTTCACGTCTTACAATCTCCACAAAGAAGCGATAGCGTAATTCACGTGCTGCAGCCTCAAAGTTCCCTGTATAAACAAATGGATCATTATACACAAAGATTGGAATTCCTCTTTCCATACAAAAACTGCGGATATAGTTTTCTTCTTCATCCGCTTCTGGACGATGATGATAATTTACATGTGCAACCGCACAATCAATACCCGCATCAATACACATTTGTAAAAGTGCCATAGAATCTGGTCCAGATGAAACCGCAATCAACCACTTTCCCTGTAGTTTTTCCATGTCAGTATAATAACATATCCCATCACTCTGTGCTGAACATCACTCTCAACATTCTTTTCTGAACTTCTTTAAACATAGGTGCTGTAACGGGAATATGTGCTTTAATATCAATCACTCTAGCTGTATTGATAAAACGTATGTCATTTAAAAATAATACCGATGGTTTATTCAAACCATTTATTAAACCAATCTTCATTAAGTGATATTTCCCCTGTGGATGATAGATAGAATCATAAGCTTTTTGATATGTTGCCTCATTGGAAGTCATCGGAACGACCAAAGCTTTCTTTGCGCACACAGATACTACTAACCCAAAATGTTGATAACCCATTTCATTTAAATATGATTGTCCAAACTCAATATAACAAATATCACCTGGCTTTACACTGATACCAATATCCTTCCCCGATTGATAACGTGAACGTATCACCCAGTTTGCTTCAGATATCATACCCGCTTCAATATTATGAGGTTGTATAATCCGATAGAGATCCTTGCGGTAGGACATATAATGATGCCATAAATCATACTTTTCTGCCTTATCTTTCATATCATTGTTTCCCCTTTACTTCTATATTCAAAGGGAAACTAGAAACTCCACATTATTTCTCAAAGTTTATGAATATAACTACAAAGACCAAATGCATATCCACAAATGGCCAAGTGATAGAATTATTTATTATCTCAAGTCAAAATATAATAATGTTTCATTATTCAAAACTAAAACAATTAAATAAAACAAGGATTATTCCCAATTTATTTTTAGTTTCTTCTTTTCCTTTACACAGTCTGCTAAATATAAATTAATTAATGTTTGATAAGGAATACCCGTATGCATTGACTCGTTTTTAAAATAGTCAATCACAGATTCATTAATATTAATCGTAACTTGCCGTTTTAATTCCTTCACATATGGATTTTTATTCGCTTTTTCAAAAATAAACTCTTTCTCTAGATATTCATCTTTTTTTGTCATACTCAAATATCCCTTTCGTAATTCACTACTTCTTCGTATGTCACACCATGTTTAGATTGGTTAATTTTACTTATATATTGATCCCATTCATACCAATACATAAAGACACCACCTGCATCTATGAAATAATTATATTGTAATTATTACATAATTCTATATTTTTAATTAAATTGGCGTTAATTATATAACAGAGCAGGCAACCACAAATCATTGTGATTGCCTGCTTACTTTATCCAAAATGGAAAAAACTTAATATAAATGAACCTGCTAGGTATGCGATTGCCATCACTAGAATGAAGTAAAGCACCTGTGCTTGATTCACTTTATTTTTGCGTAATAACTTTTCATAATTGATTGCGTCCATCGCAAACCACGTCACTAGAAACATCAACAGATACACAATAGAACGCAAGATAAAATACAGATTGGACATGTCTTACTTTGTACCGAAGATACGGTCGCCAGCATCTCCTAGCCCAGGTACGATATAACCATGCTCATTAAGGTGATCATCTAATGCAGCGATATATACATCTACATCCGGATGACTCTTTTGAATTACCTTAACACCTTCTGGTGCAGCTACTAAGCATACAAGCTTAATATTCTTTGCGCCACGCTTCTTGATTTGCGCAATCGCATCCTTTGCACTACCACCAGTCGCCAACATTGGGTCAACAACCATGACGATAGAATCTTCTAAATGACTTGGGAACTTCGCAAAATATTCTACAGGTTCTAAAGTTGTCTCATCACGATACATACCGATGAAACCAACTTTCGCTGTAGGAACTAAACGGCGAATACCATCTAATAAACCAATACCTGCACGCAAGATTGGAACGATAACTACTTCTTTACTTAATTCATAACCAGTGCACTTGGCAACCGGCGTTTCAATTTCAATTGGATTTGTTGGTAAATCACGGCATACTTCATATGCCATTAGTTCTGCGATCTCATCAAGATTCTCACGGAAATCCTTTGTTCCGCACTCTTTACGACGCATCTGTGTCAACTTATGTGTAATTAGGGGATGATTCAATACTTCTAACATTGTCTTCTTTCCTCCGTATTTCCTGTTCTAAATGATATAAGAAGATACCCATACATGCAAGGATATCACGGGTTATTTCGATAATTTTTCTGTGATGTCCTGCATGGTGATTGGACCTGGTCTTAAAATCACTAGCTCTTCTTTTGTACAATCTACGATGGTACTTGCTTCACCAAAGGAGACATTTCCTTCTAGCATTCCATCTAAATCAGGACAACTCTTTTCAATCTCATCTAATGATGTACAGGTTGGCTCTCCTGATTGATTCGCACTTGTCATAAAGATTGGTCTTCCTAGACCCTTAATAATCTTGGCAAGTGTAGTAGATGTCGCCATACGAATCGCAATCGTATCCAAGTTTTCTTGGGATAGATTCACTCCATCTTTACGCTTTAATATGACGGTAATTGGACCTGGCATAAAACCTTCAATGACCTTCTTGGCTCTGTCATCCACTTGTGCAATCTCTTGAATCTGTTCAAGATCTGCACACATCACAGGAAAAGCCTTTGTTAGAGGGCGGTGTTTTACATTTCTAAGGTTCTCTTCCGCTTGGTGACTCGATACCTGTGAACATACACCATATACCGTATCTGTTGGCACGCTGATAACCCCATCCTTTTTTAATATCTCAATGATTTCTTGAATCTCTTCTGCTTTAAAACGACGCATATACTTCCTCTTTTCTACTTTTATCTCTATGCCTTATAATTATAGCGCGAAATATGGAGGGTATCAGATGATTCGATTCGATAGTGACTATACAGAAGGTTGTATCCCTGAAATTTTAACAGCCTTAACAAATACAAACGATGAACAAACCGTTGGTTATGGTAAAGATAACCATTGTTTCAACGCCGCAAATTTAATCAAACAAACCATCAAGCGTGAAGATGCGGATATTCACTTCATGGTTGGTGGCACACAAACCAATATCGCTGTCATTACATCTATCTTAAAACACCACCAAGGCGCAATCTGTGCAGAGAGTGGTCATATTAACGCACATGAAACAGGTGCACTTGAATCTGTAGGACATAAATGTCTGATACTACCAACATCCAATGGTAAAATTACAGCCAAGCAAGTCGATACACTCATTCAAAACCACTACAATGACATAAACGCTGAGCACACTGTACAACCAGGGATTGTATACATTTCCTTCCCTACAGAAAGCGGTACCCTATACTCTAAACAAGAACTCACAGAGTTATATACAGTATGCAAAAACCACAACATTCCCCTCTTCATTGATGGCGCAAGACTTGGTTATGGCCTTGTGGCCAAAAAGAATGATGTGACCTTTGAAGATATCGCAAATCTATGCGACGTATTCTATATCGGTGGCACAAAAGTCGGTGCCCTATTTGGCGAATGTATCGTCATCTTAAATGATTTATACAAGAAAGATTTCCGTTACTCCATTAAACAACATGGTGGAATGCTAGCCAAAGGTAGAATGCTTGGTATCCAATTCGAAGAACTCTTTAAAGATAATCGCTATCTTACAATCTCAAAACACGCAATCGATATAGCAGAAATCCTCTCTGAAGGATTTCAATCAAAGGGATATCATTTCTACTTTCCTGCTGAAACCAACCAGCTCTTTCCAATCTTTGAAAATACAAAGTTAGAAGAACTTTCCAAAGAGTTTGCCTTTACCCCTTGGGCAAAGGTTGATGAAACACATACTGCTGTACGCTTTGTGACATCCTTTGCGACAAAGCGCGAAAACGTTGAATACCTACTAACAAAAATATAGTTGCATTATCGCAACTATATTTTTCTATTCATGAATTGAAATGACTGTACCATCATTCTTCCAGATACTATTTTCGTGTACCACACCTCTGACACAAGATGTTGGATATACACGAGAGTGTCTACCAATCACAGTACCTGGATTAAGTACTGAGTTACATCCTACCTCAACATAATCTCCAAGCATTGCGCCAAACTTCTTAAGACCTGTATCAATACGATGATCATCCTCACGGATCGTAACTAGTCTTTTATCACTCTTTACATTCGATGTTACAGAACCTGCGCCCATATGAGAATAATATCCTAGGATAGAATCTCCTACGTAGTTGTAGTGTGGAGTTTGAACATGGTCAAATAGAATAACATTCTTTAACTCACAACTATTTCCAACTACACAATCCGCTCCAACTAGTGCTGCGGAGCGAATGAAGGCACAATGACGCACTTCTGTACGTGGCCCAATAATGCATGGTGCACCAATATACGCAGATGGAAATACTGTCGCTGTCTTATGAATCCAGACATGTTCAGATACCTCTGTGTATTCTTCCTTGTCCAGGCTTTCTCCTAACTTTAGAATAAAATCCTTGATTCCAGAGAGCGCTTCCCATGGATACGTAAATTGTGACAAATAGTCTTTCGCAGCTGTGTGTTCTAAATCATATAACTCATTAATACGGTACATAAATCCTCCTAATTTGTGGAATTATTGTTCGTTCCCTCAGGCAGTGTTTCCTGGGAAATGATTTCATCATTCATTACTTTATCAATCTCAGCGTTAATAAAGTCTACTTGATTTTGGTACAGGTATACAACAGATAATACTTGGTCTGGTGCCGATGCACAGTATTCATTACCAGTATCACCATCAAGATGATACTTCACAATATTCCATTGGATATTCTGATCTAACTGTTTCTTACATAATGCATAAATCGAATCCGTAGAAACATTGGTTAAGAACTTACCTTGCAAGGCACTGAGAATATTATTAAACGAACTAATTAGATCTGGACTTAACAGCTTATGAATAATCGCTGATAAAACGATTTGTTGGTGGAGGTTACGATCAAAGTCCCCGTTAGGCAAACTATAACGTTCACGTACATACTCTAACGCTAGCTCTCCATCAAGATGTAATGTACCCTGTGGATACGTACGTCCTGTAAAGTGTGTTGTAAATTCAAATGGGTTATCAATATCAACACCATCAATTGCGTTAATAATATCTTCAAATGTCGTAAAGTTTACTAACATGTAGTAATTCACATCTGTTCCAAGTAAGTTACTAGCACCTTTTAATGTATTCTGAATACCATTTAAACCAAGATGCGTTAATTTATCTTTCTGATTCTGATATGCAGGATTTGGAATATAAGAGTCACGTGGCAAGTTCGCAATCAAAATCTGATGTGTATTTGGATTTACCGTTACTGCGATATCTACGTCAGTTCTACCTTCCAAGCTTAACTCACCTGGCTGGTCATTTCCCGCGATAAAGAGTGTAAATGGTGTATTCGCAAGGTTTGTCTTATCTTCTGTTGCTTGGGTTGTTTCTACCTTGCGTAAATAACTACCTATCAGTTTTGTGTCTGTCTTAAAATTCTTAAATTCATCTGTCTCTAAAACTGTCGATAAATACGAATCACTCAACAACAATACATCACCTTGATTTGTATACAAGTTTTTAACTGCAGACTGCACGGAACTACTGTTGACTGTCTTTAGATTATCGTTCTTTAAATCCACACGAAGCTTGTCTAATGTGTAGTTTTGATTATTCCCATCAACACCTAAGGCAGTGATAAATTTTGCATTTTGATATTCCGCTAACTTCATACTCTCTTTGTACTGAGAGTTAGCGAAAACATCCTTGTGTTTCTCTTTATACGCATCTGTCATAACATAGATGCCAATTCTAACCTCATTCCCTAACACAGAAGAAAAGACATTACTTAAGCGGTCTGTATAGTACGGTAGTGCAATATTTACGACAATAAGCGCTACCGCAAGCACTGTGTTTACAATCTGAGCAAATATATTATTCGGCTTTACCTTCGATGTTAATAAGAACGTTAACCAATCAATTACCGCAAGTACAAGTACAACAATAATACTCCACTTCATCGGAAACATTGGCATACGCCAGAATGTAATCGCAAATACAATACTCGCAAGGAAAAGAATCAGCCACAAAAATCTTGCGCTGATATATCTCTTCTTCCGTTTTTTCTTCTTTTGAATTACTCTGTTTGTATTTTGTTCCGTCATAAACGATTTCCTTATTTATGAAGCCTTTACCAGCTTTCCAACTAATACATATCTACCATCATCAACATCATAGGAACATGTTGATAACATTACAATTTGGTCTGTAGCCAAAACTGTCTCATCACTCTTAAATGTTGAGGCAGAAACGAAACGATCGATATAACTTAAAAATTCACTATCACTACCAAAGTCATATTGTACATAGTTACCCGTACCCGTTGTCGAATATCCTGCAATCGGATAAATCTTATATGTGCCATTTGGAGTCTGGAAAATCATTTCCTTATGACTATCATAGTAAGACTGTTCCTTATACTTTTCGATATCCGCAAACATCGAGTCATTTAACATATGGTGACCATAAATCACAGTATTCTTATGGCTGAAATCTCTTCCATTGTTGTAATCAATAAATATTGTTCCACTTAGATTGTATGTGCCATCAAATAAGTGGTCCAAGTAATAGCTATTACCATACCTATTTTCATCTGTACTAGCACCAAACACAACCGGATAATCTATATTGGAGTTTGGAAGTGTAATCCAACCCGCAAAGTCTGGATTCTGCTCTAATAACTTTTGAAAGTCCAATGTAGAAGTTGTATCATCTTTGTCCGTATCCTTCTTAGTTGTAACAGCATTCTTGCGTAAGTTATCATACGCATTTCCTGCCTGGTTATAACTTGCTAGACCTTTATATAACTGATAGCCAGAAAAAATCGCAACACCTAGACATACAACCATGATGATATCAAGCAAGATTCTTCCAAATCTAGACAATTTCTTTTTTTTCTTATTTTCTTTCATATTAACCTCTGCAATATTTTACAGTCGATTGACTGACTGTGCAAGCATTCGCCAAATGCACGCAACTATGTAATAATAATACCATGTTAGGCGTAGACATCGTAGATATGCTTCGAATTGACTTAGAAAAACCCATTATTTCACACGTTTTAACACAATCTGAAATGGTGGAATTTTCCTCAAAGCATACTACCACACAGAAAAAACAATACTTTGCAGGACGCTTTGCGGCGAAGGAAGCTATCTTCAAGGCAACCCAGGATAAAGATTACTTACAGTACAGTATCCTAAATGATGAAAGTGGAAAACCTTATATCAAAGACCATCCTGAACTTGAAGTAAGTATCTCCCATGACGCAAATATCGCGATTGCAATTGTACAGAATACTTCACGAAAAATAATATAATTCATCTATTAAAAAATTCTCTTATACAAGAGAATTTTTATTCGTAATCTTTCGGTATTTTTCGATAAATTAAATAAGCCCTAACAAATAATACAATGGTAATCAAAATGAAGGCTGTAAGTGGTGCCGATACCCAGGTATCATTCATATAAATCCCCGCCAAGTAAATCTTAGTAAAAAACTGTATCGTGATACCCATCAAAGTTAAAGCCGTTAAATAGAAACATAGAAATAATAACTTCTGTTTACTCATAAAACTTTCCTCCCAATTATTTAGAATTAGACAAGTACTGGATGGATGAAACATGTCATGGAACTATTGTTGAATCAAGTAATTTATACTCTTACCCATAGTATACTCCTAAAAAAGGAAAGCTCATCACTTTCCTTTCCAAATAAATCTTCTATTTAATTAGTCCACTATTCTTTAACAGAATTTCAATATCCGTTCCCTTTACGCGATTCAACACTTGATTGAGCACAAATTTTTCAATAAAGGATAATTCCTTTACTTCAGTAATTGGCTTCTTATCAATCGCGTAGTAACATGCGCGCAATAATTCACGTATATCATACTTACTAGCCCAAACTTCAGGCACACCACGGTCAATATCTAAGAGTGTATACACAGACTCCATACCTGTACGCATGGAATATTCTGTTGTAAAGATCGTATCTCTTGGTGTCTCCGCAAATTGACCGATAAAGGCAAAGTTAACTGCTCCATCCGGTACAACCTTTGGACGATCTGATTCTTTACGTGGTTGGAAGAACGCATTGATATATGGCATGAAACATGTCGTTGTATTACATGCGTCTTGGGCAAGTGTCGCAATCTTATCGGTTGGAACACCAATATGATATAACCACTCTTCACACACCTCGATACCCGTACAATCACGCATTGGCTTCTTGATATAGTTACCTTCTTTATTCGTATTTAATGCATATAACCAAATTAATACGAGGCCTTTATCCTGTGACTTAAACTGTGGTTGACGGTTGATAGTCCATGATAGATACCAGTTATCGGTACTATCCTTAACCGTAACGATACCACCTGTTGTAACCTTACCAGTGCGTGGGTCACGTTTGCAGATGTTTGTGATATAGCGAATGATTTCTTCATTGGAAGTAGCGACTGTTGCACTCATCCAGTTTGTCGCATTTACATCTGTACAGAAAGCTTCTGGGTTACCATATTCGCCATGCATTGCCTGCGCTGCGATTGCCTTCCACATATCCCAAGATTCTCCATAACCATTCTTTACATTTGATAAATCCGGAACATGTGTCTGGTCTCCATAACAGGAAGTATCTGTACAACAACCATTGGTAATAAACACAAGGTCATCTTCAATTAAGTCAATGGATTGTTCAATTCCATCTTTCTTATATACGATTTGTCTAGCAATCTTCTTATTGCCACGTGTTTCAATCACAACATTCTTTACATCCATTCCGTACTCAATATGAACTCCATGATTCTCCAAATACTTCACAAGTGGCAAAATCATACTTTCATATTGGTTATACTTTGTAAAACGCAAAGCGCTAAAGTCAGGTAATCCATCAATATGATGTACAAAGCGGCATAGATAACGTTTCATCTCTAATGCACTGGACCACTTTTGGAAAGCGAACATCGTTTGCCAGTACAACCAGAAATTTGTATCCCAGAAAGAAGCTGGTAATACATCAGAAATCTTCTTTCCTTCCAGGTCCTTTTCAGGTGTTAAGAATAATTTTGATAATGCCATTGCGGACTTCTTATCAAGTTTAAACTGCTTATCTGTATGTGCATCCTCACCACAATTTACAGTTGCTCTGCATAGTGAATAGTTTGGATCACGTTTATTTAACCAATAATACTCATCCAAGACAGACACATCCGGTGTTTCAATAGAAGGCACATCACGGAAGGTATCCCACATTACTTCAAAGTGGTTATCCATTTCACGACCACCACGCATGAAGAAACCTTTCGTAACATCTTTACGTCCATCACAGCTACCACCCGCAAGTGTAGCCTTTTCTAATAAGTGAATATGTTCTCCACTCATCTGTCCATCACGGACAAGATAAAACGCTGTTGTTAAACCAGCTAGACCTGTGCCAATGATATACGCTGATTTCTTATCAACATCCTTTGGCTTTAAAGGTCTAGCAAATGACTCATAAGTTCCTGCTGAATAATACATATGAAATCCTCCTTCATCCATATGCATCATATCAACTCTATATACTTTTTCATTTAGCAGGAAACTAAAAAAGATAAAAGTTTTATCACTTTTCTCATTGTGATAAAACTTCATACTTTGATAAAAATTTTAATACTGAAATCTAGTTAGTGAAGCCTGAATAGAACCCTTAATCAGTTTATTCAAGCGCTCCACAATTTCTTGTGGGTTCTCTTTCATATCCTCTTTGATCCAATCTAACATGATACCGATAAAGATATAAGAATATGCATGTACGATAAATGTCTTATCCTCTTCCCGTACGTTGAGTCCATCTGCTTCTTCGTTAACAACATTTAGAATCAAGTCTTCTACGAGTGGTCGCAAATAGATTTCAACCTGTTCACGATGCACACAGTGATAGACATTCATGATAAAGGGTTTATTTGCTTGAACAGCTTCTAATATCTGTAGGAAACCCTGTTGCCAAGTATCATAGGTCTTCTTCTCATCTAATGCACGCTTTGCGTCTGTTAGACAAGCCCATTCAACCAAATCATAGATATCTTTGAAATGATAGTAGAATGTCATACGATTCATACCACAATCTTCTGTTAAATCACTGATTGTGATTTTCGATAATGGCTTCTTCAACAACAAATTCTTGAGTGATTGTTCTAAAGCACGTTTCGTTACTTGTGACATACTACCTCCTTTACAATCAAATGATAACTAGTAATTTTGAATCGTATTGATTGGATAAGATTCTTGCATTTGTCTTGCGATAGTGTATTCATTCTCTGCTGTACGCAATAGAATCAGTGGCATCGTACGACTTAAGAATAAGTGAATACCTTCAGTAACAGAATACGCACCACAGTTATTGAAAGCTAAATAATCACCCTCATGCAAGCCTTGTAACGTCACGTCTCTGACTAGCACATCTGCAGTTGTACAAAGACTACCACATAAACACCAATTCTTTTCTGTATGGTCATCACATGCATGCAAGTGCTGAATGTGTGGCACTTTCATACCCATCATCTGACCATAATAGTTAAGATGATTCATACCACCATCTACAATACAGTAATTCACACCTTCATTTGACTTACAATCCATTGCACGTGTGATATACGTTCCACAGAATGTGGAATAGAATCTACCCATTTCAATTGCTAAATCCACAACCTGAGATAATTCTTTCAACTTCTCATGAATATTCTCAAGAGGTTTTAATGTATCGCTGAAATCATCGCCTTCAAATAATGGAACGGATAGACCTGGACCATATTCAATCTGTTCAACTTTACGGTTAAATGTTGTTTGAATCTCTTTGATTAATTCCAACAACATATCCAACTCTTTGATTTGTTTATCATTCTTCTTACGTTGTGTACCCGCAAAGTAGTGAATCCCCTTTACAATCACGTTTGGATATTTCTCTTCATTTGCATAGATGGAGAATAAATCATCCTTGGACATACCAAACTGACTACCTGCATTCAAACGTGGTAGAATTTCCACCTTCTTTTTATACTTTCCGGCAACACGATTGACAATATCCATATGTAGTAGAGATTCTGCTGTATAGTGAATTACACCATATTCCATCGCATCTGTAACATCT
Source organism: uncultured Solobacterium sp. (assembly GCA_963525775.1). Classification (GTDB taxonomy): domain Bacteria; phylum Bacillota_I; class Bacilli_A; order Erysipelotrichales; family Erysipelotrichaceae; genus Bulleidia. The sequence continues at coordinate 14,689 of CAURLC010000020.1, forward strand.
ACTTCTGTCTTATTAACACCAGAATATAAAATCTTGGTTGGTTCTACACGAAGTGCTTTACAGATGGATAACTCTCCTGGACTGCACACTTCTAACTTATCAGTAATTTCTGCCATCGTCGGAATCAAGAATGGATTTGCCTTGATGGAATAACATAGATGATATGCACCACCTACAATTTCCCTCATCTTTTTAACACGTTCTTTCACCACTTCTAAATCAAAGATAAAACATGGTGTTTGGTAGTGTTCTGTGATATACCTTAGTTCTTTCTCTTGCATTATTCGATTCCTTCCATCTTCTTTAATACGGCACGATCAATCTTACCGTTCTTTGTCATTGGCATTTCATCCAAGTGTACTAACTTGTTCGGTACCATGTAGCTTGGCATAACGACCTTTAGTTCGCTATGTAATTCTTTTTGATCACGCTCACCTAACCAGAATAAGTAGATTCGTTTCTTATTGTGATCATAGATTGCACAGGCACGCACAACACCACTACGTCCTTGTACTAGACTTTCAATTTCACCTAGTTCAATGCGATGTCCTAAGTGCTTAATTTGGAAGTCTTTACGCCCGATATAAACAAGTTCTCCTTGCTCGTTGTATTTCGCAAGGTCACCCGTACGATACATGCGTTCATAGTACACAGTGTTCAATGGATTCTGCACAAATACAGCTGCTGTTTTTTCAGCGTCATGATAATACCCTAACGCAAGACAAGCACCTGCCACACAGATTTCACCACTTTCATTTGGTGTATCAACCAATTTATTATCATCAGAAAGTAGGAATACCTTCTCATTATCAAACGCTGAACCAATTGGAATGATTTCATCTGCACGATACTCACGGTTCTCTAAACGATAGTATGTGCAGTTACATGTAATCTCTGTAGGTCCATATAAGTTGATAAACTCTGCTTTTGGACAATTCTTCATCCAGATATTCAAGTGCTTAATTGGCATAACTTCCCCACTGAACATCACCAGACGAATTGTCTCAGGATTACGATAACCAAATCCATTCATAATGGACACAAAACACATCGCACTAACAGCCCATGTTAGTACGGTTACATGATGGTCACATAAAAAATCCATCAAGTGTGTTGGGTTACTGAAGAACTCACGTGGAATCAGTTCTACTCTAGCTCCCACGTAGATACTACTGTAGATATCTTTAACAGACACATCAAAATCAAATGGTGCTTGGTTGGCAATACGATCATCAGCACAAATTCCAGATACCTTTACAAATTCTGGAATAAAGTCAATAACAGATCCATGTCCAACAACAACGCCCTTTGGCACACCAGTGGAACCACTCGTAAAGTTTACATAGAGAGGATCTGTACTAGCAGCCTGTTTACGAATCCCTGCAAGCATGTTTTCATCAATGATACCTTCATTGATGATATCTTCAACCTTTAAAATATTAGCTGTAGAGCCTAGTTTTTCACGCGCTTCTTCATAGAAACGTTCGTTACTCAAGATTACTTTTGGGCTTAATACTTCAATAATCTTTTCCACACGACCAATTGGTTGTCTTGTGTCAATCAGAGAGTAGAATCCACCTGCATATACCGCACCATACATTGCGGCTAGCGTTGTATTACTCTTTTCCATATACATCGCAACCGCCTGACGAGGTTGGATATATTTTGCAAGTTTGGTTCCAAGAATCTTGGCATCTTTTACTAACTCTTCATATGTCATTTCTGCGGTTTCATCTGCGACCGCAATCTTACTTGGATGTTTTTGACAAGAGGCTTCTAGCCACTCAAGAATATTCTTTGTCATAGTTTTTACTCCTAACGTATCTATTTTACTATGTTCATTGATTTTTGAATGTAAAATTTATCTGAAAACACAAAAATGGAGGATTCCTCCATTTTTAACAATTAAAATATACAAATAACATGCGGTCTTTACCATTCATGTCTTTGAGTATTTCATAACGAGCATCCGGTAACATCTCTTCTACCAGCTTACTCATACGTTCACGCTGGTCCCAGCCCATCTCAAAAGCCATAAATGCTTTCTCGTTGAGAACTTTCTTACAATCCTTAAAGATCATGCGATAGAACTTTAGTCCATCCTCACCACCAAATAAGGCAACATGAGGCTCAAAGTCCACAACAGAAGTTTCCATCTGTTCGTCCTGTGGGATGTATGGAGGATTGGAAATTAATACATCCAAATGACGATTTGCGTCAATTAATGGTTGTAACATATCCCCTGCGGTAAAGTCGATATCCACTTCATTATTTTTCGCATTCTGACGCGCAGTGACTAACGCTTCTTCACTGATATCCGTAGCGTGCATCTTTACACGACTCTCTTCTTTTGCGACTGTAATCGCAATGGCACCAGAACCTGTTCCAACATCTGCACATTCTACCGTTTTCTGTGTTGGGAAGATTTCATCAATACGAGATAATATCAATGCACATAGTTCCTCTGTTTCACAACGTGGAATTAATACATCTTCATTCACAATCATCTTATATCCATAGAACCATGAATAGCCTAATACATGTGCCATCGGTTCCTGTTTTAAGATTCTTTCCATGCCTGCATGAAACTCGCTCGCGAGTGCTTCTGGCATTTCGTCATCGATATGCATAAACAAATCATAGCGTTCACGTTGAGAGATTTCTAGAAGATATGCCATAACCGTTTCTGCAGGAATATCATTTTTTAGACACTCTTTTTCGTATTGCTTAATTGTTTTCGCAAATGTACTCACACTGCTGTCTCCTCGAGTTTTCTCTTTTCTTCTTCTGCTAATAAGCCCTCAATCACACCATCGAGCTTGCCTTCCATGATACGGTCTAACTGTGTAATTGTTAAACCAATACGGTGGTCCGTTACACGGTTTTGTGGGTAGTTATATGTTCTAATCTTCTCAGAACGATCACCTGTACCAATCTTAGCACGGCGAATCTTACCAGCTTCTTCTTCCTGAATACGCTTGAGTTCTTCGTATACACGTGCACGAATTAAGCGCATCGCTGTCTCACGGTTTTCAATCTGTGAACGTCCATCTTGGCAGTTTACCGTAATACCTGTAGGAACGTGCACAATACGTACCGCAGAGTCTGTCTTATTGATGTGCTGTCCACCAGCCCCAGAAGCACGGTGTGTTTCAATCGTTAAATCCTTTGGATCAATTTCGATATCAGTATCTTCCGCTTCAGGTTGACATAGTACAGTTGCGGTAGAAGTATGAATACGTCCCTGTGTTTCTGTCTTTGGTACACGCTGTACACGGTGTACACCAGATTCAAACTTCAATTCCTTATATACATCTGTTCCCTTTACAGAGAAGATAATCTGCGTATATCCACCTGCTTCACTGACAGAAGCTTCAAGAACCTGTACTTTCCAGCCCTTACTTTCAGCGTACTTACTATACATACGATATAAGTCACCAGCGAAGATATTACCCTCATCTCCACCAGCTCCACCACGAATTTCCATGATGACATCATGGTCATCATCTGGGTCACGTGGCACAAGTAGGTGCTGAATTCTTTCTAACAAGGCTTCACGCTCTGGTTCACACTCATCTTTCTCCATACGAGCCATCTCTTTGAGTTCAGGATCATTCTCCTTTAACATCTCATCTGCTTGTACAATACGAGAGTCTAACTCTAAAAGTTGGTGATACGCATCAACCGGTTGCGTTAATCTTGCCTGTTCTTTGGATAATTTTGTAAGGAGCTTAGGATCTGACATTACCTTTTCATCCATCAGCTTCTCTACGATTTCTTTATATTGTTTTTCTATTTCACTTAATTTTGTTCTTACTGCGTCCATAGTATTCTCCACATATTTTCCATAACAACTTTAACATAGATTATATTCTTTGTATTCAAAGAAAAAGGTCCGGAATTATACCGGACCGGCTTTATTTCATACCGTACTTCTTATTGAACTTCTCGATACGTCCTTGAGCCTGTGCGAATCTCTGACGTCCAGTATAGAATGGATGGCAGTTTGAGCATGTATCTACTTTGATTTCAGATAATACAGAACCTGTTTCGAATTCTGCACCACAGCTTGTGCATACTACCTTCGCCTTGTGATAAGTTGGATGAATATCTTTTTTCATTTTTTATCTCCCTTCTGCCTTAAGCCTCTGATTGGCTTAAAGAAAGTGCTAAATTGCCTATTTATACTACCATAACAATTTTTTTCGTGCAATCTTTTTATTCAACAGTTTCACGCCAAATCACTGCGCCTAGATTTTTTAACTTCTGGTCGATTTCAGCGTAACCACGATCGATGTGATATACATCATGGATTTCTGTAACACCCTCTGCTAGTAAGCCTGCTACTAACATCGCTGCACCACAGCGTAAATCAGTCGCAACGACCTTCGTTCCAAATAGGGAACTAGGACCCTTGATGCTGGCAGAACCTGTCGACACTTCAATATCTGCACCCATACGTTGTAACTCTCCACAGTGCTTAAAGCGCTCTATATAGATTGTCTCAACAACCTTCGATTCACCATGTGCTTGTGTCATCAGTGTTGTAAGTGGTTGTTGTAAGTCCGTCGCAAAACCAGGGTATGGTCTTGTGGTCACATCCGTCGCAACCAGTTTATCCGTATGACGGATCGTAATACGGTCTACATCGATATCCATATCAACACCCATCTCCTGTAACTTAGAAGTTAAGGCATCTAAGTGTTGCGGGATGATATTCTTGATGACCATCTTTTTAGCGCATGCGGCTGCGATGACTAAGAATGTACCTGCCTCAATACGGTCTGGGATAATTTCGTGGAAACATCCCATTAATTTATCAACGCCATCAATTGTTATGACATTTGTACCGGCACCACGAATATGTGCACCCATCTTATTTAATAATGTCGCAACATCGATGATTTCCGGCTCCTTCGCCGCATTTTCAATCGTTGTACGACCCTTTGCGTATACAGCAGCCATCATAATATTGATGGTTGCGCCAACACTTGCGATATCCAAGAAAATCTTCGCACCCTTTAATTCCTTGGCTTCAATTGTATAACATGCCTTATCATATGTAACTTTAGCGCCCAAGGCTTCAAACCCCTTTAAGTGTAAGTCGATTGGTCTAGGCCCTAAGTAACATCCACCAGGCATCTTCATACATACACGACCGAATCTACCTAACAAAGCCCCCATGAAATAGTAAGATGCACGAAGCTTTGTAACTGCGTCATCTACCAAATCAATGTTTTGGATATTTGCAGGATCAATAATTAAATGATCAGAAGAACGTGCTTCAACTTGAACACCTAATAAATTTAGAATCTTTGTGAGGGATTCAACGTCCGCAATCTGTGGAACCCCAACAATTGTGACTGGTCCATGAGCCAGTACAGTAGCAGGAATCAAAGCTACTGTCGCATTCTTCGCACTAGAGATTGTGACTTCTCCCTCTAGCGTATGTCCACCTTCAATTTTAATTACTTCCGGCATAGTTATTTTCCTTTCTGATCAGCTCTGTCAGCTCGTGTATATCCTTTACAAGTATATCCGCTTTTGATTGATCCTGGTAGAAGCGATTGTCAATTCTAGCAACGGTTCTTATTCCAGCTGAGATACCAGCTTGTATCCCTGCTGTACTATCTTCATATACCAAGCACTCTTCTTTGCGTACTTGTAGTGCCTCTTGGGCTAGTAAATAGATATCTGGATATGGTTTGGAACGTTTGCAGTTTTCACCACTTTCGATAAAGTCAAAGTATTCAAAGATTCCCATCTCGTTAAGACTTGTGACAATCAAGTCATACGAGGATGCAGAACATACTGCTAACTTTAAGCCCATCTTCTTCATCTGTTGTAATGCTTGTGGCACACCCGGAAACATAATTTCCTTAAAATGAATTGGATGTTCTATATTGAAGTATCTTTCGTTATTCTCGCGAATCACATCAAGAGGAACTTTTCCATCTAACATGTCATACAACATCTCATAGGTTTTCTGCATCGTTGTACCGATGATTCGGTAAATATTCTTAGCAGGCCCATCATATCCATACGCACGCATCTGCGCAACTGTCCCTTGCATATAAAAGTATTCACTATCGTAAAGAATACCATCCATGTCAAATAATACCGCTTTTACCATATACAGCATTTTACATGAATTTTCGTATCCATTCTAGATGTATGCAAAAGTTTGCGCCATCATTATACAACGAGATATAAAAAAGAGGCTCATGTGAACCTCTATATCACTCAATTTGTAATTAAGCTTTGTCAGCGGAACCGAATTGGTTAACCATTTCGATTACCTTAGCAACGATTGCGTCAGCACCTGGTTTGAGTAACTTACGTGGGTCAAAGCCCTTACCCTGTTGGTCCTTACCAGCTTCGATGTATTCACGAGTTGCCTTAGCAAATACAATCTGTAAGTCTGTATTAACGTTGATCTTAGATACACCCATTGTGATAGCCTTGTGTACTTGGTCAAATGGGATACCAGAACCACCGTGTAATACTAATGGCTTACCATTTACAGCAGCATCAATTTCTGATAATCTTTCGAAATTTAATCCTGCCCAGTCTGCTGGATAAACACCGTGGATGTTACCGATACCTGCAGCTAAGAAATCAACACCTAAAGAAGCGATTTCTGCGCATTCCTTTGGATCAGCTAATTCACCGTTAGATGTAACGCCATCCTCTGTACCACCGATACCACCAACTTCACATTCTACAGATACACCCTGTGAATGAGCTAACTTGATGATTTCCTTTGACTTCTCTAAGTTCTCTGCGAAATCATAGTGAGAACCGTCGAACATTACAGATGTGAAACCTGCTTCGATGCAAGCCTTAGCACCTTCAAATGTTCCGTGATCCAAGTGTAAAGCAACTGGAACTGTAATACCCATATGGTCATGAATGTTCTTAACCATATCTGCACACTGCTTGAAGCCACACATATACTTCGCTGCACCTTCAGAAACCTGAAGAATGACAGGAGAGTTTGCCTGCTGGCAAGCAGCTAAGATAGCCTTTGTCCATTCCATGTTATTGATGTTGAAAGCACCAATTGCATAATGACCTTCATGAGCCTTTTCAATCATTTCTTTTGCTGAAACTAATACCATGAGATTATTCCTCCTTATTTAGCGTTTCCATATTAAACTATTTCAGAACATTTTTAAAGTAGCATGATAAAAAAAGGCTGTTTTTTCAGCCTTTTCTCATTTAATTATCGAATGCGTCATCGCCCTTTGGTAAATCTAGACCAGCAACTTCAATTGGCTCATCTAATTCATCATCCTCAAGTTCGATTTCAGAAGTATCGATATGAACCTCTTCAAACTTACGACGGTTACGTAAATCCCACTTGTTATTTTCTAAAGAAGCAAACCTATTATCCAACATCAAGTCACTATAGAATTGTGCCTTTTTACGTCTAATTTTATCCTCAGGAATATCCATTGTCTTTACAATTTCGTCCCAGATCTTTGAGAAATCTACTTCTCTTTTTCTTTTTTTCAGCCAATTGTAGGCTACGTCCGTCATAGTCTCATTGTTAACCATTGTAAATCTCCTTTATACAAATGCATGTTCTGCTTGCTTCGCCATGGCACTATACCCCAAGTTCCAAATAAAGTCAAATATTTTTTATTGGGGTAAATTCCCAACATAATTTTTGGTGAAGTATAACCTCATCATTCGATAATAACTGATACTCAACAGACCAGTACTCATCGCATTTTTCCGCATGACAAAGCCTTGTCTGCATGTACATCTTTCCATACTGCGAGTCCACAGTACTTTCTCCATCTTTGTTATCATAGAGGGTGATTTTTGTATGAACATCTGCTTTACGCTCAAAAGAAATCAAATCATCCCCAAAATACACTTGATGAACACCACCATCATTTCCTTCGTGATAGCGTAATGTATTTCCATCATATAATGCATTTGTCTCCAATAAGATCTGTTTCTTATCTTCCAACAAATCATGTTGTGTTAGTTTGACTGATATTCGCATATTCACCTTCCGTGAATGATTATATGCGAACCTGCCCGCCTGTCAACCTTTGCGCACATTAAAAAACTCCCACAGAAATCTATGGAAGTCAGTGTATCAAATTATTCGCAAGTAGCGATGAGATATAGCGTTCTTGAGCTAAAACCATCGACTGCGAGTGGAAGAGACAGGATTACCTTTTCATCATTTTCATTTTCTTTATAAATACCTACGTGATACGTCTTGCCCAACTCTACATCAAACGCAAAATTAATATCTGTAGCGTAATAATTCTTGTGCTTTGCTACGATGCCATTTTCTGTTATTTGGAAACTACCAACGAATGTATGATGACCTGGTTCTAACGCTACGATTGTATCTAGCATTTGCCCCTTAACTGGATGATATAAAGCCGCATCTTGACCATCAATTTTCGAAACATTTCCATAAAAGTGTACAATTGCCTTCGTTGTATTTTTCTCAACAAGTTGTGCTTCCACTTTCTTACGCATCATCTGAATCGTAATAGATACCGCAAAAGCAACTGCCCAAATAATAACCACAGCGATTATCATATACATTTGGTTCATATTTCACCTCACAAACACTCCTAGAGCATTTTTCATAAGTATCATTATACAAGAACCCTTCTGATATTTATGTACAAAATGTAGTAATTTATTTGCACTTGTTATTATTTGAAACAATTTACTATTTTGAAATCTCAATCCCTTTTGGATAATATACGCTAAATACATCATGGACAGGTCCATGTACTAAACTATATACAATATTGGATGCGTTCGACATTTCCACAATCGTTCCATCCTTTTTCTTCACCCAAACCGCATCACCTCTACTATCTGTATAAGGCTCATATGGCATTTGATATACCTCATCCTTTGACCAATAGTAGTCTAGATTATATCCTGCTTTCTTCAGCTGATGACGTAACTTCCGGTTGTTAGATGGATTACTTTCAGAGTATGCAAATAATTTACGATCACGAATACGTAAGGCAAAGTCACGCACGATAGGATCCTTATGTTCACATAACATCGAAAAGCCATAACTAAATGCATATTCATCTAACATAAAGTATTGTTTTAAAGAAATCTTCTTGCCTGTTAAAACAGGTTTAAATAATGGAATGATTGAAGGATCACTCACACTCTTTAAATCCCTCAAACGCTTAAAGAGTAAATGTAGAATGGTCTCAAAACTACGTGCTACTGGATGATAATAAATCTGCCAATACATGTGATATCTTGCCATGATGTAATTTTCAACTGCGTAGACACCACTCTCTTTAACCACCAAACGATTTCCATCTACCACACGAAGTGTACGTAAGATTCTCTCTAAATCAAACTCACCATACTTCGTCCCTGTAAAGTACGCATCACGTAATAAATAATCCATGCGGTCGGCATCCAATTGTGAACTAATCATCTGTACCAATAATGGATTTTTACTCTTATGACGAATGACATCCGCAACATCCTTCGCTAGACCCTTAGCACTAGCTTCTAGTATCTTCGTAATCTCCGTATTCTCTTCGATGATACGACAGGTGAATACTTCATGAGAGGTTCCGGTAACAGCTTCAAACGCATGGCTATAAGGGCCATGACCAATATCATGTAGCAAACCTGCCAACATGATTGTTACCTTATCATATTCATTTAATGCATTTACGATATCCGGAACTTCCGTAACCATACGACGAACAATTTCGTACACTCCAAGGGAGTGAGAAAAACGAGTATGTTCTGCACAATGATATACAACATACGCTCCACCCAATTGGCGGATGCGACGTAAGCGTTGAAACCAACTGCTATTGACGATATCCCAGACCACCTGTAAATCAATATGTACATAGCCATGTACAGGATCACGTAATACTTTCACTTCTGATGTTTTCGCAAACATGAACTAACCCTCCTTTACAAGGAGTACAACTGCCTGTGCTTGTACACCTTCCGATTTTCCAACAAAGCCTAAACCTTCTCCACGTGTTGCCTTCACACTGACATTATCTAAATCACATATAAGTGCCCTAGCGATGTTTTCTCGCATTACCATAATATGCGGTGCCATCTTCGGCTTTTCAATCATAATAAGACTATCAATATTTCCAATCGTGTAACCACGCTGACGCATCATCATGCCAACCTGCGCAAGAATCTTGATGGAATCTGCACCTTCCCATTTAGGGTCAGTATCTGGAAACCACTTTCCAAGATCACCTAACGCAAGTGCGCCAAGGATAGCCTCCGCAACCGCATGACATAACGCATCCGCATCACTGTGCCCTACTAGTCCCAAGTCAGATGGAATTTCTACACCACCTAAGATAAGTTTACGTCCTTCTGCGAGACGATGAATATCTGTTGATTGTCCTATTCTCATATAATCCCCCTTGTATCGGATTGTTTTATATCAAAAAATATTTTACCTATAATAATCATAAGATGTTGTGGATTGAAATTAAAGGAAAAATCCGATAAACAACCCTATTTTATGCGATTATTTCGATGTCCAAGAGGATTTCTATCCAAATCTATGTGAATCTAACTATAATAGAATTATGAAAATTCAGATTCCAGATTACATCCAAGTTCTCATTGACTTGTTAAATCAAAATCACTACAGTGCCTATGTTGTCGGTGGTGCAATTCGTAATGCATTACTAGGACTACCGATTCACGACTACGACCTAACAACAGACGCAACACCTGATGAGATGTTGCAGGTATTCTCATCATTTAGACTATTTAAGACAGGAATTCAACATGGCACAATTACCATTCTTTCCAAAGGACAGCCTGTTGAAATCACAACATTCCGTAGCGAGAATACCTACGAAGACCACCGTCATCCATCTGGAGTCTCATTCTCCGACAACATCGAAGAAGACTGCAAACGCCGTGACTTTACGATTAACGCACTCTGTTATAACAAGCGCGAGGGCCTAATTGATTTCTTTGGTGGGATTGAAGATTTACATCATCAGATTATTCGCTGTATTGGTAACGCAAGCGAACGCATTGACGAAGATGCTTTACGCATCCTGCGCGCCCTACGCTTTGCGGGAAGACTCTCATTTACAATCGAAGAAAATACCGCAACCGCAATACACAAACAAAAAGATTTACTTCACTACATCTCAGAAGAGCGCATTCATAATGAATGGGTTGGCATCCTAGAAACAAATGCCCTCTCTTCTATCCTTACAGAATATAGTGATGTCATACAGGTATTTATTCCTGAATTAAAAGAATATATTATTCAAAAAAGTCTAACTTCAATCAATCAATCTCCACTTAACGCAAATATCCGTATGGCAATTCTACTCAAGGATATTTCTAACGCAAAAGAAATCTTAGAACGCTTAAAATACTCCGGTACAGAACAAACTGTCATCCTGGGTTGTATTCGAAATTCAGAATACAAACTTTCATCAAAGATTGAACTAAAACAATTCTTATCTACCCTCAATATCCCATTTGATACCTATCACCAATATCGCACAGCAATTGATCCCAATTATCAAAGAGAAAACATTCATGCATACTATCAAGAAATAAAAAACATGCATGAACCATATCAATTAAAGGATCTTGCGATAAATGGAAATGCCGTAAAAGAGCTCGGCTATCAAGGAAAAGATATCAAAGATATCTTACAAAGATGTTTAGATGCAGTAATTGAGAACCCAGAAAATAATTCAGTCGAATATTTAATTAACATGATAAAACGCACCTCATAGTGCGTTTTTTAAAATGATTTTTGATAAGCAATACGTTTATCACCATTCTTTAGATAAATCGTTCCACATGCATGATAACCTAGCTTTGATAAGAACTTACGCATCGGAAGATTCTGATGGTGTGTATCAATACGAATGTCATGTAAATGATGCATACCCGCTACACTCTCCGCAAACGCCATCAACTGACGTGCACCGTCTTTACCTTTGTAGTCTTTTGAAATCGCAATGCGATGTACTACAACATAAGAATGATCATTAAGCCACTTACCATCTTCGATATAGTCATAGTTTGGCTCGTGTCTGGCAACGATATATGCTGTACCAATTACGTTTCCATCTTCCACGAGTACATAACTATTACCCGTTTGTATGTCCTGGGAAATAACTTCTTCATTTGGATAACCATCTTGCCATTGTGGGATTCCATTAGCACGCATACTTTCTTGTGCCTCATGAATCACACACATCATTTTTTCAATGTCTTCGATTCTACTTTTGCGTATTTCCATACTGTTTAACCACAGCCTCTAACTTTGCATTCACATCCGCCCCAACAAGGTCAATACCATCGGCGTAATAATAGCGTACATCATCAATCTTCCAGAACTCTTTACATAAAGTTCGAATATAGGAGATTGCACAATCATTTTCAGGCACATACCCACCAGCCGTTACGATAAGCACTAGCTTCTTTGCCTGGCAAAGACTGTAGTACTCTCCCGCTTTATCCAAATCAAATGTTAATCCTTGTGTACAGACAAGTTCAAGATAATCATGCAGTACTGCAGGTAATCCAAAATTCCAAAACGGTGCCGCAATCACAATTTCATCAGCTTTAGCAAATTGCTTGGCATAGCGATACATCTCATCACCAAATTCATGATTGCGTGAATCCTTACAATACTTCTCTAGCGAAGCTTTCTGTAAAGGATGAATATCTTCTTCCCCTAAGTTTACTGTTTCGATTTCATCAATCAGTGTCGATAAATATTGTTGCGCTAATGCGTATGTTCTGGAATTCTGGCGAAATGCGGCATTCACAAATAATACAGTCATACTATTTCCTTTCCCAAATGATAAAAGAAAGCAGGTTCCCCTGCTTATAGCTTCTTGAATTGTTCGATATCCAATACAAAGATTGTCGCTCCGCCAATTTGTACTTCAACTGGGAAGGACGCATATCTACCAACGTCATATGATGCGGTGGATGGAACGATTTCTGTACGACGTTTTGCTTCTTCACCGATAACTGCGATACATTTATCTACAAGTTCATCTTCCGTACCTACGATAATCGTTGTATTTCCAGCACGTAGGAATCCACCCGTCGTTGCTAAACGTGTCATATAGAAATTATTCTTCGTAAGTGCAGCAGAAACTGCAGATGCATCATCATTGGATACAATTGCCAAGATTAGTTTCATAAGAGCCTCCTATTGTTACTCCTATTTTATCATGATTCACTGTGAAAATGAGATGAATTATACATTGAAACGGAAGAAGACTACATCTCCATCCTTCATCAAATACTCTTTACCCTCTAAGCGCATCTTACCATGTTCCTTAACAGATTGTTCTGTACGATATTCCATTAAGTCTTCATAGCTATAGATTTCCGCACGGATAAATCCCTTTTCAAAGTCTGTATGAATAACACCTGCACATTGCGGTGCTTTCATACCTTCGTGGAAAGTCCATGCACGGCACTCTGGCTCGCCAACCGTGAAGAATGTTCTTAGACCTAACAAGTGATACGCAGCACGAATAATCTTATCCAAACCAGATTGAGCAATTCCTAAGTCCTGCATGAATGCAATCTTCTCTTCTTTATCAAGACTTGAAAGTTCTTCTTCCATCTTTGCACAGATAGCGATACATTCACTACCCTCATTTGCCGCAAATGCCTTTACCTTTTGGTAGTATGCATTACTGTCAGGATCACCGATTTCTTCATCACTCATATTTGCAACATAGATAACTGGCTTTGATGTGAGTAAACCATAGTTCTTTAAAACCTCACGGTCAGAATCTTCTAAGTCACCTAGACGTACTGGTGTTCCTGCCTCTAATAACTTTTCAAACTTCTGCAATGATGTATATTCAGCTACTGCATCCTTATCCTTGGATGTCTGTGCTTTTTTCGCAACCTTACTAATACGATTTTGAACTGTATCTAAATCACTTAAGCAAAGCTCTAAGTTAATTTCTTCAATATCACGAATTGGGTCAACAGAACCTTCTACATGCTCGATATTACTATCATCAAAACATCTTACAACGTGAACAATTGCGTCCGTCTCACGAATATTCGCTAAGAATTGGTTTCCTAAACCTTCTCCTTTTGAAGCACCTTTCACAAGACCTGCGATATCTGTAAATTCGAATGTAGTATAAATTGTCTTCTTTGGGTGGAAGATTTCTACAAAGTCGTCCATTCTTTTATCAGGAACTTCTACCACACCAACGTTTGGATTGATGGTTGCGAATGGATAGTTCTCTGCTAGGACCTGGCTGTTTGTAATTGCATTAAACAAAGTTGATTTACCAACATTTGGTAGGCCAACGATACCTGCTGTTAATGACATATATGATTCCTCTTTTCTTTCCTCTTATTCCTGTGGTGCTTTTTCAATAATCTTCTTTAGCTTACGCTCAAATTCATGTCTTGGAAACATCACGACTGCACCACAACCTAAACACTTGATTTTAATATCAGCACCCATACGAATCACTTTCCAATACTTGGACTTCTTGCATGGATGTTCCTTTTTCATTTCGACTGTATCGTATAGATTAAAATCATTGATCATAGTCCCTGCCTCTTTTCATACGCAGTAATTGTATTTTGTAACAACATGCAAATAGTCATCGGGCCAACACCCTTTGGCACAGGCGTAATCGCGCCTGCCTTAGGCATTACAGATTCAAAATCTACATCTCCACACAGATGACCATCAACACTATTTACACCAACGTCGATGACATACGCACCTTCTTTGACATATTGCGCATCAATCATCTTTGGCTTACCTACTGCGACAATTAAGATATCCGCTAAGTTTGTAAGTTCTTTTAAGTTTGCAGTATGGGAATGACAGATTGTAACTGTCGCATTTGCATTCTGTAATAAGCGAGCAACTGGTGTTCCTACCAATTTAGAACGGCCAATAACCACCGCATGCTTACCCTTAGGATTACATTTCATACGTTTTAAGAGTTCCATGATACCGAGTGGTGTACATGGTACAAACGATGGTTGGTTCATAAAGAATCTTCCAAAGTTCAATGGGTGTAGTCCATCCACATCCTTTTGTGGATCGATACAAGCTATCGCTCTATCTTCATCAAAACCTTCTGGTAATGGTAACTGAATCAAGATACCATCAACCGTATCATCCTTGGTACAATCACAGATTGTCTTCTCTAACTCCTCTTGAGAGATAGAAGAAGATAAACGAATGGTATTGGTTTTAATGCCAACTGCTGCACACGCCTTCTCTTTTCCACGCACATAAGACTCAGATGCTGGATTATCGCCTACAAGGATAACCGCAAGACATGGAGTTCTCATACCTGCAGATACCCAAGATTCCACTTTTGAGCGCATATTCTCTTTTAATTCGGCAGATAATTCACTGCCGTAGATAATTTGTGTCATTTTAAATCCTCCGAATCTAGACATATTGTGATAGGACCATCGTTGAGCAGTTCAACTTTCATATCTGCCGCAAAGATACCTTCCTCTACTTGTAAACCATAGCGTCTCAATACTTCATTAAAGTATAAGTACATCGCTTTAGCATGTTCAGGCTTTCCCGCCCCATCAAAACTTGGACGATTCCCCTTTTTGCAGTTTGCGAATAACGTAAACTGTGAAATAGATAAAATCTCACCTCCAACTTGTTGTAATGCTAGATTCATCTTCCCATTTTCATCATCGAAAATACGCATTTTGGCAATCTTATCTGCCATCTTTTCTACTACTGCTTCTGTGTCGTCATCTTTGATTCCAACCAACAATAGGAAACCTTGTTCAATTTTCCCATTTATGACGCCATCAATGGTAACACTGGCATGTTTTACTCTTTGAATTACTGTTCTCATATCGATAAAAATTATATCAGATATTGGAATAATGTTGCCGCATAATCACAAAAGAGCATACAATTTCTCTTATATGCTCCTATAAATAACCAAAATATATCCTTTTGTATAGTTATCACTGAATTTTAGAAACTATCGTTGTGTCTTTTCCATTACATAATTCATATGTCATATCCGCAAAAGGAATATATTCTCTATCATGTGTAACACTGATAATTGTCTTTCCATCTTTTGATAGCTCTTTGAAATACGATAAAATTAGCTGCGTATTTTCACGATCAACATTAGATGTAATTTCATCCAATAAGTATATCTCCACGTTCCTCAATAACGCTCTTGCGATACACAAACGCTGTTTCTGCCCAGTAGACATAATTTTTCCTGCTTCATAAATATCAGTATCCAAAGCATCGTCCAACGATAAAACATAATCTTTCAAATTCACTGTTTCTAGCGCATTCCAAAGCGTATCATCCGCAATCTTATCGTCATTTACAATTAAATTGCTACGAATACTACCTGGGAATAACGAAGGTGATTGTGATAAATAAGCCACCTGATTTCTCAGATCATGGCTATCAATATCCTTCAAAGATATATCATCAACCATGATTTTCCCTTCGTACTCTGTATAGAACTTTTCTATTAGTTTTAAAATTGTACTCTTTCCAACACCACTTTCACCAAGGATAACCGTCCATTTATGAGACGGTAATTCTAACGTTAGATTTTTTAAGATAGGTGTATTTGTATATTGAAAATTTACTTGTTCAAATCTGATTGCGCGCTCCATTGAAAATGTATGCTGATTGGCAGAAATATCATACTCTAATTCGAACAATTCCTTTGTCTTTGTAAATTCACCTTTGAACTTTCCTTTTTCAATTTCCGTTGAGAATATTGTATGTAAATAGGAATATAACAACTCACAATAGCTGACTACAGAAACAATTGTTCCGACTGTAAGTTTTGTTGTGTACATCATCAATAGTGCAACGATACCAAATGATAATCCAGTAAATAGAGACGTCATAAATCCATTAATCCATACACCAGCTAGAGATTCCATCGAAGCGACACTTCCCCAAACAGAAACAATCGCATCATTATTCTCTTTTATCTGATTGATATAGAATGTCTCTAGGTTATTACTCTTGATGTAGTCGATATTCTTAAACATATCCGCTTTTAATTGATTATTCTTTGCATTCTTTTCTATCACACTATTTACTAATCCCTCTAACTTAAGATGAATAAATCTGACTGGAATAATACTAAGCGGTAAGAATAAAATTTGGAATACTCCTATCACAGGGTGATAAGAGCACAAAATTATAAAGATGATAATTGAGGATAGAATTGCACTATAGTAACTAGGAACATCTTTGATATAGAACAATAACAAGTTAGAAAGTTCTCTACCTGATTCCGTCAACAACTCAATAGAATTGTGCGTATCAAAAAAGCGGAGTGGTTGATGAATTATCTTATCCATTAATTGAATTGCATACTCATTCCCCTTATTTCTGGCGAAAACAATCGTAAAGTAATTAAAAAACGATTTTACACATATGTGCAATAGTGGTATCGACACAAATATTAGAATACTAATGATAATCGTATGCATGTTTTTCTGCGGGATAACTGTATCAATGATATATTGCATTAATCTTGGGGATACTAGACTAATGATTTCTGATAAAACACAAAAACCAAATGCAATCAATGCATACTTCAACGTGGATTTTTTTATAATCCCTTCTAGTTGTGACATATCTACCTCTTAGTACCTAATTCTTTCATTATCATTATTATATTTTACGGAAGATAATACAACCCAGAAAAAAACATCGCACTTCTTCGTACGATGTTATTCAATATAAGAATTTATTGCGGAATTGGCAATCGATAGGAGAATACTTGCGATAAACGCTGATGGAAATCCTGTAATATACGAACCCGGCGCAAAACTAAACGCTGTTGCGAGTACAACTGCATTGATAATCAATGAAAATAATCCAAAACTCAAGAATGTAACTGGTAAGAAGATTAACTTCATTAGTGGCTTCAGAGTCGCATTTAGAATCATTAGTACAAAAGCAATCGCAAATAACGCATTTGGTGTTGCGATGTATATAGATCTCATGAGGTAATCAATTAACCAAAGAGAAATTACATTCACTAGTAAAGCAGTTATAAATTTCTTCATTTTTTACTCCTTTTCATCTGAAAATATAGAACGCCTAATGCCGCTACGAGTATCAGGATAATTACCGATACAATATCTAATATACGCATAAGATAAGCTCCTTTACAACATGGTTATTTTACCATACTTGCAAGTATAGGAATACTAGTTATTCCTTAACACGAAGAAGTCGAACTGCGTTAATAACACATAACATTGCTACTCCTGTATCCGCAAAAATTGCCATCCACATATTCGCAATACCAAGTGCACCTAATACTAATGCAAGCACTTTAATCGTAATTGCGAAGACAATATTTTGATTTGCGATACGAATAATTCTCTTTGCCTGTCGAATGGTTGTGTCAATCTTGTTTAGATTATCATCCGTGATGATGACATCTGCCGCTTCAATTGCCGCATCACTACCAAGCGAACCCATCGCAAAGCCAATATCTGCACTTCTCATCACTGGTACATCATTAACACCATCACCTACAAATGCGACTACACCATCTTTCTTGACAGTATTCACGCATGTAATTTTATCTTCTGGTAAGCAGCCTCCATAGATAGAATTGATACCAAGTTCTTTGCCCACTTCTTGACAGATTTCTTTCGCATCACCTGATACCATCATGCAAGCATGATTCTTATTTAAATTACGTATTGCATTGGCCGCATCTTGCTTAACTGTATCCTTTAGTAATATACAACCCAAGAAAGCACCATCCTCTGCTACATATACGTAGGTTCCTGGTTCTGTGTATTGTTTACAATCCACATTGTTTTCTTTCATCATCTTATAATTACCAACGAGTACTTGATGATTTTCTAATGTGATAGAAATACCTCTACCCGCAATTTCTTGCATGTCAGAAATCTTATTTTGATCAACTTCATCTTGATAAGAATTCTGAATTGCTTTCGCAATTGGATGATTGGAATAACTTTCCGCATAGGCTGCTAATTTTAATAGTTTTTCATCATCACTACTGTCTAACAAACGATTCACCGCAAACTGTCCTGTTGTTAAAGTACCCGTTTTATCGAATACGATTGTACGAATCTCCGCAATCTTCTCTACATAGTTTGCACCTTTCAACATGATACCGTGCATGGACAATCCACCAATTCCAGCAAAGAATGAAAGTGGAATAGAAATTACTAACGCACATGGGCAAGAAATAACCAAGAATGTACAAGCACGATAGATACCTTCATTGAGATTACCAGTCACAATCGCTACTACAATAGCAACCAGAATTGCTAATGCAACAACCGTAGGAGTGTAGTAATGGGAAAACTTTGTAATGAATTTTTCTTGTTTGGACTTTGTCTCGTTATTTTCTTCGATGATATTTAGAATTCTTGAGACTGTAGATTGTGCAAACTCCTTCGTAGTACGAATTAATAACACACCACTCGTATTCACAACACCCGAGATTACTTCATCATTTACATCCACATCACGTAGATTCGATTCACCCGTTAAAGATGCTGTATCAAGGGAAGAACTACCATTCACAATCACACCATCTAAAGGGATTCGTTCTCCAGGTTTTACCTGAATGATATCGCCAATCTGTACTTCCGTTGGATCTACTTTAATGAACTCCGTTCCACTTTGTACAAATGCATAGTCAGGACGAATATCCATCAAAGATGCGATAGACTTACGAGAATGATCCACTGCTAAATCCTGGAAGAATTCCCCAATCTGGTAGAATAACATAACACCAGTTGCTTCCTTACAATCGCCTAGATATAACGCCGCAAAAGTTGCGATAGTCATAAGAAAATGCTCGTCTAATAGATTTCCTCGTTTCAAATTATAGAAGGCCTTATAGATAACATCGTATCCAAGAATGATATACGCAAGTAATGTTGAAATATTACTTGTGATGCCTGTGAATAAGAATGATAAACCAAATAACACTGCACCGAGTACCAAGCGAACAATCATGATATGTGTACTATGTTCCTCATTCTGTTCAACCTTCTGTTCTGCATAATAACGTGAAAATTCAACCTCTGGTTCTTCTCTAGCAATCATTTCACGTAGTTCATTTTCAATACGTGTATATTCAGCTGTCGCAAATTGTACACGCAAAATCGCATGCATGAAGTCAGCTTCCGCATGTTCTACACCTTCAATTTCCATTGCCTTTTCCGCAATCTCATTGGCACAATCTGCACAGTCGATATTCTTGATATTAAATTTAAAGAGGTGCTTTGGTTCTTCGTGTAGGGCTGTAATCACTGCATCAGGTTCATCGTCATGGATAATATCAAAAACCTTCTGTTCAATCACAGAATGATTTTTTTCTTCACAGGCAAAAAACATTTTCTGCTGCATAAAGTGAATATCCGCATCTACGACACCCTCTATTTTTCTGATTTCCTCCGCTAGTTCTGCGGCACAATCCGCACAGTCAATTCCAACAACACGATATCTATATTCCATCTTTAACACCTCTAACATATATAACACTTGAACAACTGTTCAATTATTATGATATTACTTTTTGATGTTTTGTCAATCTATGATAGGAATGATATAATTTCTTCGTTTCGGAGGTAATCCCCATGATTAAAGCAAATTATCATACACATACTGTACGTTGTGGCCATGCAATCGGAACAGATGAAGAATATGTACAAGCTGCGATTCAAGCAGGTTTAACAACCCTTGGATTCAGTGATCATGCTGCATATCCTACACCATGTCCTGGATTACGTATGAACATTGAACAAATTCCTGATTATTACCAATCCATTCGTACCTTACAGGAAAAATATGCATCGCAAATTGATATTCATCTTGGCATGGAAGTCGAATACTATCCAAGTCAATGGGACACCATTCGTGAATACCGAAATACTTTAGATTATATTATTTTAGGGCAGCACAATCTTACAATTGATAAAGATAGCGTCTATGAATTTGATAGCAGCGATCAAGTAGAACGATACGTAAAATGCTTAGAAGAAGCTTGCCAACATTATATGTGCGATTATATTGCGCATCCTGATGTATTTCTCTGGAAATATCCAAAAATTGATGAGAGCGTACTCAACGCCGCCGAGAAGATTGCTGATATATCTCGATTTTACGATATTCCTTTGGAGTTAAACTGTGGTACTGGTGTACGCATTGGTAAGAAAGAATATCTTGATGGGGAACGTTATGCCTATCCAACTAGAGCTTTCTTTGAAATTTTCGCAAAGAAAAAATGTCCAGTTATCATTGGCTTGGATGTACATGACCCAAAACAATTCTTAACTGAACAAAATCTAGATCGTGCTTTATCTGTAGTCGAAGGCCTTGATTTAAACTATGTACAAGATATTGATTTAGTTGGAGAGGCGAAAAAGAGAAAACTAAAGTTCTACTAAAAAGTTTATGCACGCGCATAAACTTTTTTATATCTATTCTAATTCAAACGCTCCTGTATATAACTGGTAGTACTGACCCTTTTGGGCAAGTAATTCTTCATGCGTACCACGTTCAATAATTCGACCATGGTCTAATACGATAATCACATTTGAATTCTTAACCGTAGATAAACGGTGCGCAATAACAAATACAGTACGTCCATTCATCAAACGGTCCATACCAGTTTGAACAATCTGCTCTGTACGTGTATCGATAGAGGAAGTTGCCTCATCCATAATCATAACAGGAGGATCAGCGACAGCTGCTCTAGCAATTGCCAATAACTGACATTGTCCTTGCGAAAGATTAGAACCATCACCATTCAACATTGTTTGATAGCCTTGTGGTAGATGTCGAATAAAGCCATCTGCACCCGCAAGTTTCGCTGCTGCGATACATTCCTCATCTGTCGCTGTTAGGCGTCCATAACGAATGTTATCCATAACAGTACCTGTAAATAGTACTGTATCCTGCAATACAATTCCTAAAGACTTACGTAAAGAAGACTTCTTAATCTTATTGATGTTGATACCATCGTAACGAATTTTTCCATCTGCGATGTCATAGAAACGGTTAATCAGATTTGTGATTGTTGTCTTACCAGCACCTGTCGCACCTACAAAGGCAATCTTTTGGCCAGGTTTACCAAATAATGTCACATCATGCAAGATCATCTTATCTGGATTATACGCAAAGTCTACACTCGCAAAGCGAACATCACCAGCTACCTTTGTATAAGTAACTGTACCGTCTTCATGTGGATACTTCCAAGCCCAAAGCTCTGTCTGTTCGTTTGTTTCTTTGAGTTCACCATCTTTTTCTGTCGCATTGACAAGTGTCACAATACCATCATCTACTTCAGGTTCTTGATCGAGTAATTCGAAGACACGTTCCGCACCTGCAAGTCCCATTACGATTGAGTTAATCTGTGGAGAAATTTGCTGAATCATACCCGCAAACTGTCGAGACATTCCTAAGAACGGCACAATAACCGCAATCGAGAATGGTAATCCTGAAACTGAGATATTCGGGAACTTTTCTTGAATGAAGATACCACCAGCTACCGCAACGAATGCATAAATTAAATAGTTTACGTTGTTTAAAACCGGCATCAAAATATTAGAGTAACGGTTCGCCGTATTAGATGCTTCATAAAGCTCGTTATTTGCTTGATTGAAAATCTCCTCAGCTTCATCCTGGTGGTTGAACACTTTAATTACCTTTTGTCCATTCACCATCTCTTCAATGACACCCTCTGTCTTACCAGTTGCCTTCTGTTGTAAGATAAAGTATTTTGCAGAAAGACCACCCAGCTTACGTGTAATTTCGATGGATACTGTAGCGCCAATTAAGATAACCACTGCCATTGGAATACTGTAATAGAACATGATTGCGATAATCGTAATAATCGTAACGATAGAAATTAATAGCTGTGGGAAACTCTGTGAAATCATCTGACGCATTGCATCGATATCATTTGTATAGTGAGACATAATATCACCATGTGGATGTGTATCAAAATAACGAATTGGCAGTTTTTGCATATGTGAAAATACTTCTTTACGTATCTTATGTAAAACACCTTGTGTAAAGAATGCCATTAACTGGTTATATACAATTCCGATGATTAATGCGACAAGATAAATCATCGCCAACATTGTAACAAGTTTTACAATAAATGGCTTTGTGACTTCCCAAGTCCAACCTTGTTCCCAAGCCTGCTGTAACACAGCGACAACATTCTGTTGGAAAATAGATGGTAATGCACCCAAAATTGCATTAGTAATAATTAATACTACAATCAATGGAAATAGAACTGGATAGTAGGATAGTACCATCTTGATCAATCTCTTGAAGGATTTTTTACGATTCGTTTGTTTCTGATTCATATTAACGAACACCTCCTTCTTCCGCAATTTCCTCAGTACCTTGTTTATTCTGAGATAGATATACTTCACGGTAGATTTGATTTGTCTTTAGTAATTCTTCGCTTGTGCCAATCGCATCAATCTTACCGCCATCCAATACTATGATACGATCCGCATCTTCAACAGATGAAGTTCTTTGGGCAATGATAATCTTTGTTGTCTCTGGGATATATTCTTTCATTGCCTTGCGAATAATTGCGTCTGTCTTTGTGTCTACGGCAGATGTCGAGTCATCCATAATCAAAATCTTTGGCTGTTTCAAGAGTGCTCTAGCGATACAGAGTCTTTGTTTCTGACCCCCAGAAACGTTTGTACCACCCTGTTCAATCCAAGTATCATAGCCATCTGGCATCTGTTCGATAAACTCATCTGCACAAGCCAAATGACATACATGTTTCACTTCTTCTAACGTTGCGTCCTTATTACCCCAACGGATATTATCCGCAATCGTACCTGAGAATAGCACGTTCTTCTGTAAAACCATCGCAACAGAATCACGTAATGTCACAAGGTCATAGTCTCTAACATCTTCTTTACCAACACGTACTGTACCCTCAGTAACGTCATATAAACGTGGAATCAACTGCACAAAGGAAGACTTTGCAGAACCTGTTCCACCAATAATACCAATAGTTTCACCAGATTTAATATGGACATCGATATTTTCAAGAACTGGTCTTTCTGCTGTAGGTGAATATTTGAAACGCACATGGTCAAAGTCAATAGAACCATCCTTTACTTCAGTAATTGCATTTTCCTTTGATGAAATAGAGCTCTTCTCATTTAACACCTCAACAATACGCTTGCATGACTCTTCGGAGAATGTAATCATTACAAACACCATTGACAACATCATCAAGGAAACCATGATTTGGAAACCATAAGTCATCAAAGTAGATAACTGTCCTACGTCTAAACTTGTCCCATTTGTTTTGATGATCATTTCAGAACCAAACATCAACACAAATAACATAACCGCATAAATACTTATCTGCATTAATGGATTATTCAAAGCAATAATCTGCTCTGCACGTGTAAACATTTTGCGAATATCATTTGATGTCTCATCAAATTTATTAATTTCATAGTCTTCACGAACAAAGGATTTCACGACACGAATACCCTTTACATTTTCTTCTACGATGCGTGTAATTTTATCAAAGAGTGGGAATCCCTTTTTAAAGACTGGCATAACTGTTCTAACGATTAAATATAACCCAATTCCTAAGAAAGGAATAATGATTAAAAATATTACTGCCATTGATCCACCCATAATATATGCCATCGTAAAGGAGAATATTAAATTTAGTGGCGCACGTACAGCAGTACGAATAATCATCATAAACGCCATCTGCACATTTTGAATATCCGTTGTCAAACGTGTGACTAATGACGCTGATGAGAATTTATCGATATTTGAAAATGAAAATTTCTGGATATTAGAGAAGATATCATAGCGTAGATTTTTCGCAAAACCTGTACTAGCCTCTGCACAATAGATACCTGCTAAATATCCACATAATAGTGAAAGGAGTGATAAAACAACTAATTTCCAGGCATATCCTAAAATGACTGATAAATCACAACCTGCTTTAATATCATTAATTAATAATGAGATTAAAAACGGAATCAACGCCTCGATGATTACTTCACCTACAACAAATGTAGGTGTCAGTATAGTTGCTAATTTAAACTCTCTAATACTTTTCATTAATTGTTTTACCATCGCTACCTCCTAAAATCACTTGATTATTTTACACTATATTTTAAAGAAACATAAAGGAAAGATTTTACATCTTTCCTTAATCATTCACTTTATAATACTCTTCTAATGTAAGTCCAGAATCATAGACTTTCTTAGCTTCTTCGATACCGATATACCTAAAACTCCAAGGATTATATGCAATACCCGTAATCGATTCTTTTCCAGGTGGAAATCGAAGTATATAGCCATATTCATAACTATGCTTTAATAACCATTGATACGCGGCAGTCGATTCAAATGAATCATCAATATCATGATCACGATTATCATCGGATAAGTCAACCGCTAATCCGAGTTGATGCTCGCAAGCACCAGGAATCGCATCATATGAGTCTGCTAAAGCTTTCCCATCTGTATTTACATATGTATTATAGAGAGCTAGTTGTTGTGCATAAGAACGATATCCACTAACTAAATATAAGTCAATCCCATCTTTATGAGCCGCCGCAAACATCTTCACTAATTCCGAAGCAGCTTCTGATCTTAGATATTGCGTACCATTTGAATTTACATTAACTATAGTTAAATTAGCAGGTACATAACCAGAATCAATTGGATGACTCTTATTTGTAATCTTCTGAATGGAAGATAGAGTAGTTGTATCAACAGTCGGTTCAACAGTTGGTTCAGGCGTTGAAGTAGGAGATGGTGTAGGACTAGGAGTTGGTGTAGTCTCTACAGAAGTATTCTGATTCGTCTGTATAGCCGATAAACAATCTTGGCAATCTTTTTCCGATAATGTGCGTGGTGTAAAAAACATTAACTTGATTAATAAAATAAATAAAACACCAAACAAAACCGAAAAAACACCAATCAGTATGCGGATTCGTGATTGATATTTATCTGTACTTTTCATGGATAATATTATAACATCTAAACCCATAAAAAGTATAAAAAAAGGGAGAGCGATGGAAAACCATGCTCTC
>CAURLC010000021.1:0-34047 GCA_963525775.1 uncultured Solobacterium sp.
TACCTCAAGATTTCTCATTGCGGTACCCCAACCCCAAGTAATTTTAGAGCGCCAGAATATATTTAAGCGCACACTGTTAATGTGTGCTTTTTTATGTAAAAAGCTTTGAAAATGCGTGAATTTTGTGTGAAAAATATCCGTTTTCTTGCAAAGAATGCAAAGAATCATATAAAATAATGATATGTTTAACAAGAGAAATAAGAAGACAAGTCTTGTTGCAGCAGCGTATATCGCCACAGTACTACTTGGTGGATATGCTTCTGTACAACATGTATATGCGGATAACGCAGCTCCAACAATTGACACAGAAGTTTTACCGGTCATCGAAGTTAGTTCTGCTGATTTAAATCCACAAGAGACAATCAAGCATTCTATCCTACAGGAAAGAAGTCAGTCTCTAACAGATATGGATTATAAGAATATCGATATGGGTAAAACAAAGTTGATATTGGAAGGCTTTGATCGTAATCTTACAGGTATTCAACAGGCAACTGCACGTGTAACTTTAGTCAATAAAGATACTGACGATAAGACACTAGGTTATTCTTTTATCCAAAAGGTATTGATTAAGGTTGTGACAAGTACTGCTCCAGTTATCAAACTGAAGTCTGATTCTGTTACGGTTAACAATGGGGATACTTGGAATGCATCTAACTATATTTCTTATATCAATGATGATTCTGGTGTTTTACCAGCTTTAACAATCACGGGTAATGTAGATATGTCAACAGATGGTAACTATACAGTTTTATATACTGTTGTTGATACGACTGGTAATAAGTCATTTGCTCAGTTGAATGTTACAGTAAAGACGCCTCAGGAAGTGATTGACAACAAGATTGAAGAAGAGCGTAAAGCGAAAGAAAATGAAAAGATTCAAGCTGCGAAACAGGCGCTTGAAAATAGTTCTAGCTCGAGTGCATTTATCAGTTCTGCACAATTGCTTGCGGATGCTGATGAAGTTTGGAAGGCTTACGCAAAAGCGGGATTAATTACGGATCATGAAACTGGTGATACTGGTAACAATTACTCATTTAGCCAATGTACATGGTGGGTATATATCCGTCGTCATCAGTTAGGCTTAACTGCTGGTAGTTTGATGGGTAATGGTAATCAATGGGCAAATACAGCTCGTAGTTTAGGTTATTCTGTTTCTAATACTCCGATGGTTGGTGACGTTATGGTGTTCGCAGCTGGACAAGAAGGTTCAGATGGTTACTATGGTCACGTTGCTATCGTAGAGGGTATTACAACTGATGGTTCTGTTATTACATCTGAATGTGGTGCTAGCCGTAATGGTCAGCCATACTCACGTGTTATCTCTAATCCATCAAGATTCGAATACATTCACTATTAAGATTTTGGAAGATACGTTATGTATCTTCCTTTTTTGATGGTTGAAATCATTCCATGTTTTGAATAAAATACCTATATGAGTAGAAGAGATGAACAACGAAATTTACGTATGAATCAGGTTGCGTACTTCTTGATGACATTTGCGATATATATTGCTGTATATATGGTTTTTGTATTCTTGTTTAGTATCGTAAATGGATTCTTGGGTTTACATCCATATTTCAAATTAATTATCTATATTCTATTCTTTGAAGCTGATCGCAGAATCACGGCATTTGTAATGCGACAACCAATTGTAAAATCGATCATTCGCTTATAATCCGTTTAAACGGATTTTTTTGATAATAGGAGAATTATATGGAAAAGTGGGATTTATATACACTCGATCGCGAGAAGACAAATCAAGTAATAACACGTGGAGATACTATTCCAAACGATTTGTATCATTTAGTTGTTCATGTATGTATCTTTAATGCAAAAAACCAAATGCTGATTCAACAAAGACAGTCCTTTAAAGAGGGATGGCCTAATATGTGGGATGTAACAGTTGGCGGTTCTGCTATGATTGGCGAAAATAGTCGTCAGGCAGCAACGCGAGAAGTTGCTGAAGAACTTGGATTAAAGATTGATTTAGAAAATATACCACCTGTTATTACAAAGTATTTTAGTGAAGGTTTTGATGACATTTATATTTTAGAAAAAGAGATTGATATTTCGAATTTAATACTTCAGTATGAAGAAGTACAGGCAGTAAAATGGGCAAGTATTGATGAAATCTTAGATATGGTTGGTTCAAAGAAGTTTATACCGTATGATGAAAGCTTTATCCATTTTTTATTTCATCTTCATCGAACGAACAGTTTATATAAAAAGTAAGTATGTGCACGCTTTAGAGTCTAATTTTGCTTAAAGTTCACAATTTTAGTTTATAATAAACAAAAAGGTAGTGTGTTTCAGGAGGTGATGAATATGCTTAGATACACAAAGAATAAATATAAAAGAGAATCGGTTTTTGCAAAATTAATTGATAAAAAAGTGAGCGAGTATTTTGCTGTTCCAGGGAAAATTCCAACTCCAGAGGATTTATATGAATTGGTTTTTATGACAGAAAAAGGAGAAAAGAATTTTGAAGTAAGTGTGTTTATCTATAATGTTGTAAATATTGGTATGGAAGGGACGCTAGTGTTCCAAGGATATCAATTGATATCTTTTGGTGATTGGATAAAAGAGTTTGGTGAGTAACAGGATTATTTTAATCACAATATATTCTCTAAAATAAACATAATATGTCTTGTTAGCATATCTTTGCTCACGAAGAGATATGTATTGATGACAAGGAAATTATCAAAGTAAACACAAGGATGAGAAAAAGTTGAATAATATATATTTATAATCTAACATAATTCATTAAGCTATTTTGTTGAAAATGATGAATACAATGGTATAATCTAACCAAAGCGAAGAAGAGAAGTAGTAATATTGGCTGTTTTGATAGAGAGTCTGTGATTGGTGGAAACAGATAAAACGAAAATATGAAGTAGTCTTGGAGCTGTGTCTTTGAACTGATAGTAGAAGATACCGTAGTGATGCACGTTACGCTATTTGAGAAGTAAGCAAAGGTGGTACCACGTTTATACACGTCCTATGCATAGGACGTTTTTTTATGTTTAAGGAGAAGGTTATATGGAAAAGAATCTAGCACAAAAGTACGATCACAAAGCTGTAGAAGAAGGCAAATACAACCGATGGATTGAGAAAGGATATTTCACTGCAGGTGATAAATCGAAAGATCCATTTACAATTGTGATTCCTCCACCAAACGTTACTGGTATTTTGCATATCGGTCACGCTTGGGATAATACATTACAGGATATTATTGCGCGCTATAAGCGTATGCAGGGTTATGATATGTTGTTTTTACCTGGTATGGATCATGCGGGTATTGCGACACAGGCAAAGGTTGATGCACGCTTAAAGAGTGAAGGTATTTCTCGCTATGATTTAGGACGTGAGAAGTTTTTAGAACGTGCGTGGGAGTGGAAGGCAGAATATGCTAAGACAATCCGTACACAATGGGGTAAACTTGGAAACTCATTAGACTATAGTCGTGAACGTTTTACAATGGACGATGGTTTTAACGATGCAGTTCGTCATGTGTTTGTAAAACTCTACAATGAAGGTTTAATCTATCGTGGATGGCGTATCATTAACTGGGATCCGGAAGCACGCACGGCATTAAGTAATATTGAAGTATATTATCAAGATGATCCAGGTAAGATGTATCACTTCAAATATGTTGTAAAGGAAACTGGTGAAGACTTCGTTGTTGCGACAACACGTCCTGAAACAATGTTTGGTGATGTTTGTGTTGTTGTAAATCCTAACGATGAAACACTGAATCACTTGATTGGAAAACATACTACAAATCCAGCAAATGGACAGGAATTACCTATCATCGGTGATGACTATGTAGAGATTGGTTTTGGAACTGGTGCGATGAAGTGTACACCAGCACATGATCCTAACGACTTTGCGATTGCGGAAAGACATCACTTAGAAAAGCCAATCTGTATGAATCCAGATGGTACAATGAATGAACTCTGTGGTCAGTATGAAGGAATGGACCGTTACGTAGCACGTGAAGCTCTTGTAAAACAAATCGAAGCTGAAGGAAACCTAGTGAAGATTGAAGAGATAACACATAACGTAGCGCACTCTGAACGTACACATTGCGTTGTTGAACAATATCTATCACAACAGTGGTTTGTTAAGATGAAGCCACTTGCAGAAGATGTGTTGAAGTATCAAGCGGATGAAGAAACAAAGATTAACTTCTATCCTGAACGTTTTGAAAAGACATTCAATGGTTGGTTAGAGAATATTGAAGACTGGTGTATCTCTCGTCAGTTGTGGTGGGGCCATCGCATTCCTGCATGGTATAACACTGTAACTGGTGAAACATACGTTGGTGAAACTGATCCAGAAGATACAACGAACTGGGTACAGGATGAAGATGTACTTGATACATGGTTCTCCAGTGCTCTATGGCCATTTGCGACATTAGGTTGGCCAGAAGATACTGCAGATCTAGAACGTTATTATCCAACCAATACAATGGTTACGGGTTACGATATTATCTTCTTCTGGGTTGCTCGTATGGCATTCCAAGCAAGACACTTTACAAAGAATCGTCCATTTAAAGATGTACTCATTCATGGTTTATTGCGTGATGCACAAGGTCGTAAGATGTCGAAGTCACTTGGTAATGGTATTGACCCAATGAAGGTAATTGAAGAGTATGGTATCGATGCATTACGTTTCTTCTTAACAACAAATTCAACACCGGGACAGGATATGCGTTATATCCCTGAGAAGGTTGAAGCAGCTGGTAACTTTATCAACAAGATTTGGAATGCGTCTAGATTTGTATTCATGAATCTTCCGGAAGGAATGAAGGTCGAAGATGTTGATTTAACACATCTATCACTTGCGGATGCGTGGATTATCAATCGTCTTAACGAGACAATTACACATGTTACTGAAAACATGGAGAAGTATGAGTTTGCCTTAGTTGGTAATGAACTATATTCCTTTGTATGGGATGACTTCTGTAGTTGGTATGTTGAGATGAGCAAGACGGCATTAAATGGTACAGATGAAGTAGCTAAACGTGCTGCACAATCAACACTGTACGTATGCTTGAAGGCTATTGTTGGTTTATTACAACCATTTATGCCTTTTGTTACAGAAGAAATTTATGATTTATTACCAGGTGCGAAGGAAAGTATCAACTTAGAATCTTGGCCAACTGTAATTGAAAATGTATCTACTTGTGATTTAACAGCGATGGCAAGAGTAATCTCTGCAATTCAAAAGATTCGTGAAGTTAAGATTGTAAATGATTTGAAGCCATCAACATTAATTCATATCGCATTAAAGGATCTTGATGGTAACACAATTAAGGCAGATGAAGCGATGTCAGCAATTATCATGAAACTTGCAAAGGCACAGTGGCAAGATACACTTGAAGGTGACTTAACGGTTGAGGCAATCCAAGGTGGTAGCTTATATATTCCATCTAGCGAATTAAGTAATCCAGAAGAAGAAATTAAGAAGCTTGAAGCGGAGATTGAAAGACTTAAGTCTGAGATTGCACGTTCAACAGGTATTCTTTCTAACCAAGGATTTATCGCGAAGGCTCCAGCAGCAAAGATTGAAAATGAAAAGCAAAAACTCGAAGCATATCAGAAGCAATACGCTGTTATCGAAGAGCGCTTAAATGTATTGAAAAAGTAGTGAACATGTTATAATCATGATAACAATTCATGATTGACGGAGGTGCAGTATGTCAAATAAAGAAAACAAGCATACGCTATTAAAAGTATTAGGTGTTACTGCGGTCGCTGGTGCAAGTGCATATGCAGGAGCTGGATACTATGTATTCCGCAATGCGTTTGATTTACAAAATAGTAGATTTTTACAAAAATGTGGTGCATCAATGCAGTTACCATTATTACAAATGGAAAGAAATGAGTGGTTTGCACACAGCAACCGTTTCGATGATTTTATTGATTCTTATGATGGTCTAAAACTACATGCATTACGTATCGTAAATCAAGAAGATTCTCATAAGTGGATTATTATCCAACATGGAATTGCGTCTTATAGTGGAACATTATTAGAACACATGTGGGAGGCTGACCATCGTGGTTTCAATATCTTAGCACCGGATGCACGTGGTTATGGAATGTCGGAAGGTAAATATACTGGTCTTGGTTGGTGTGAGCACTTTGATTTAATCAGTTGGATTAACTACTTAGTCAATCTTGATCCGCTAGCAGAGATTGTATTATTTGGAATAAATGTAGGTGCTTGTTCTGTTATGAATGCAGTTGGTGATTATTTACCACGCAATGTAAAGTGTGCAATCGCAGAAGGTGGATATAAAGAAATCAAAGATATCATCCAAACGCAAGTGCAGGATATTACAAAGTTCAATGGTAAGTTTGTGATGCCATCTGTCGACTTCTATGTAAGACAAGTATTGCATTTTAGTCTCAATGATATCAGTACACAACGTCAGTTAAGAAATGCTGTAACTCCAATGCTGTTCTTACATGGCTTACAAGATCGCGTCGTTCCGATTAGTCATGCGTATGATAACTATTATTCTTGTGCAAGCAAGAAAGAGATGTATGTTTCAGAACAGGGCGGATTTGGTAATTTAACAAGTGATCCACAATACTTCCCACGATTCTTTGACTTCATTAAAAAGTATGTAAAATAATAAATTGGGTAGACGGTATCGATAAGATATCGTCTTTTCTGTTTCATGCGTGCATGGAAAAGAGTAAGTTAATTTCTTGGATAATCTCACAAAAGTGATTTGTATGTATTGAGAAATGTAACCGGTTGCTTTATAATCAAACAGTAGATAAAGGGAGGCTATAATGGCTACTAAAAAGTATGTTTATAAGTTTTCTGAAGGTAATGGTTCAATGCGTGAACTGCTCGGTGGTAAAGGTGCTAACCTTGCTGAAATGAGCATTTTAGGTATGCCAGTACCGGATGGATTTACCATCACAACTGAAGCGTGCAATGCATATTACGCAGATGGTAAGAAAATCAACAAGAATATCATGGACGAAATTCACAAGCATGTTGAAATGCTACAGAAGGCTACAGGTAAGAAATTAGGCGGATTAGAGAATCCTTTACTTGTTTCTGTACGTTCAGGTGCCCGTGCATCTATGCCAGGTATGATGGACACAATTCTTAACCTTGGTATGAATGATGAAGTTGTTAAGGTTGTTGAAGAGAAGACCGGCAACAAGAGATTTGCATACGATTCTTATCGTCGTTTCGTTCAGATGTTCTCTGATGTTGTAATGGGATTATCCAAATCTCGCTTTGAAGAAATCATTGATGAAGTAAAAGAAAAGAAGGGCGTTACTCAGGATATCGAATTAGATGCTGAGGACATGTTCGAATTAACAAATCGTTTCAAGGCTTTCTATAAGAAGGAATTGAAGGAAGATTTCCCACAGGATCCAACAGTACAATTAGAACGTGCAATCGAAGCTGTGTTCCGTTCATGGAATAATGACCGTGCTATCTTCTATCGTAAGATGAACGATATCCCAAGTTCTTGGGGAACAGCTGTAAACGTTCAGACCATGGTATTTGGTAACATGGGTGATGATTGTGGAACAGGTGTTGCCTTTACTCGTAACCCTGCAACAGGTGAAAGAAAATTATTTGGTGAATACTTAATTAACGCGCAAGGTGAAGACGTTGTTGCGGGTATTCGTACACCTTCTCCAATTGCAGAACTTAAGAAGGCAATGCCAAAGGCATATAAGGACTTCACAGATATCTGTGCACGTTTGGAAAAGCACTACCATGACATGCAGGATATGGAATTCACAATTGAACATGGAAAACTATTCATGTTACAAACACGTAATGCCAAGCGTACAGCTGCAGCTGCTTTAAAGGTTGCTGTAGATATGGAGAAGGAAGGTCTTGTAACGAAGGATCAAGCGTTACTCATGGTAGATCCTAAGCAATTAGATGACTTACTCCATCCACAGTTTGACGCAGATGACTTAAAGAAAAAGAAGAATGATGTAATTGCTAAGGGCTTAGCTGCCTCACCAGGTGCTGCTTGCGGTGAAATCGTATTTACTGCAGAAGAAGCTAAGACAAAGGCAACAATGGGACGCAAGGTTATCTTAGTTCGTCTAGAAACATCTCCAGAAGATATCGAAGGTATGCATGTATCTGAAGGTATCTTAACAGTACGTGGTGGTATGACGTCTCACGCAGCTGTAGTAGCTCGTGGTATGGGTGCTTGCTGTGTATCTGGGTGTGGAGACATTAAGGTTAACGAAGCCAAGTTACAATTTACAGTCAAGGGTGAAGTGTTCAAGGATGGAGATATTATCTCTCTAGATGGTTCTACAGGTTTAGTTTATCGTGGAGAAATCAAGACAGTTCCAGCAACAATTTCTGGTAACTTTAAGAAGTTCATGCAGTGGGCTGATGAGCGTAGAACAATGAAGATTCGTACAAACGCTGATACACCAGAAGATGCAGCAAGAGCTGTAAGTTTCGGTGCTGAGGGTGTTGGACTTGTTCGTACAGAACATATGTTCTTCAATTCTCCTGAACGTATTAAGGCTATCCGTGAATTAGTAGTTGCTCAAAACGTTGAACAACGTCAGATTGCATTAAAGCAATTAGAACCAATGCAACAAGGTGACTTTGAAGGTATCTTCGAAGCAATGGGTGGCAGAAGTGTTACAATCCGTCTACTAGATCCACCTCTACATGAATTCTTACCAAAGGCTGAAGCAGAATCATTAGAAGTTGCGAAGGCATTAGGTATCTCTGTAGAAGACTTGATGGCTGCAGCAGCAAACTTACACGAGTTTAACCCAATGATGGGTCACCGTGGATGCCGTCTAGACGTTACATATCCAGAGATTGGTGTCATGCAGACACGCGCAATTATCAAGGCTGCTATCAACATCAACAAGAAGCACCGTGGTTGGAAGTTAGTTCCAGAAATCATGGTTCCATTAGTTGGTGAAAAGAAGGAACTTGATTATGTTGCACAGATTATTCGTACAACTGCTGACGAAGTAATCAAGGAAGCTGGAGTGAAGCAGGATTATAAGATCGGTACAATGATTGAGATTCCACGTGCTGCGTTAAATGCTGATGAATTAGCAGAGACTGCTGAATTCTTCAGTTTCGGTACAAATGACTTAACACAGATGACATTCGGATTCTCACGTGATGATGCTGGTAAGTTCTTAGATGATTACTACAGCAAGCATATCTACGATAACGATCCATTCGCACACGTAGATGTAAATGGTGTTGGTAAGCTCATCTCTATGGCTTGTGAAAAGGGCCGTTCAACACGTAAGGATATTCACTTAGGTGTCTGTGGTGAACATGGTGGTGACCCTGTAAGTATTGAGTTCTTCCAACGTGTTGGATTAACATATGTTTCTTGCTCACCATACCGCGTTCCTATCGCTCGTTTAGCAGCTGCTCAGGCCGCAATTCGTGCTAATGTAAAATCTTCTGTTGTAGCAAAGAAGACTGCAAAGAAGCCAGTTGCTAAAAAGGCTACAAAGAAGGTTGCTGCTAAGAAACCAGTAGCTAAGAAAGCAACAACAAAGACAGTTTCCAAGAAGGTAGCTAAGCCAGTGGCTAAGAAGGCTCCTACTAAGAAAACTGTTAAACCTGTAGCAAAGAAGTCTACTAAGAAAGTTGCTTCTAAGAAGGTAGTAAAACCTGCAACTAAAAAGGTTACTAAGCCAGTTGCTAAGAAACCAGTAGCGAAAAAACCAGCCGTTAAGAAAGTTACTAAGAAAGTATCTGCTCCTAAGGCTGTAGCGAAAAAGCCAGTAGCTAAAAAAGCTCCTGCAAAAAAGACAACTAAAAAGTCTAAGTAATTCATGATTAGGACTGCTATCATATTGGCAGCCCTTTTTAATACGATATAATTGAGATATAAAAATATCATTAATATCTTTGATAACGAGGTATATGCATGGAAAAATATATTATGTCGATTGATCAAGGAACAACAAGTTCACGTGTCATTATCTTTAATCATGATGCTAAGGTTGTTTCTTCTGCACAAAAAGAATTTCAACAATACTTTCCTAAACCAGGATGGGTAGAACATGATGCTAATGAGATATGGTTGTCTGTATTGTCTTGTATGATGCAAAGTATGCTGGATGCTAATATCAAACCAGAACAGATTGAAGGTATTGGTATTACGAATCAACGTGAGACAACGGTTGTTTGGGATAAGAAAACAGGCATTCCTGTTTATAAGGCAATTGTTTGGCAATCTCGCCAAACTGCAGAAATCTGTAATCAGTTAAAACAGAATAATCATGCTAGCATGATTCGACAAAAGACAGGTCTTCAACTCGATCCTTATTTTTCTGCAACAAAAATCCGCTGGATTTTGGATCATATTGAAAATGGTCAAGAGCGTGCAGAAAGTGGTGAGTTACTTGCTGGTACAATTGATACTTGGTTAATATGGTGTCTTTCTGGAATGAAAGCACATGTAACGGACTACAGTAATGCATCTAGAACGATGCTATTTAACATCTATGATAAGAAATGGGATGATGAATTATGTAGTCTTCTGAATATCCCAATGTGTATGTTACCGGAGGTGAAAGATAGTAGTTGTATTTTTGCATATACTGCTTCTGAGTATTTCTTTGGTAAGCGTGTACCAATTGCTGGCGCTGCCGGTGACCAACAAGCTGCTTTATTTGGACAACAATGCTTTGAGCGTGGCAGCGTAAAGAATACCTATGGAACTGGTTGTTTTATGCTAATGAATACTGGTAACAAACCACATCCAAGTAAGCATGGTTTGGTTACAACAATTGCTTGGGGTTATCAGGGTAAAATCACTTATGCACTTGAGGGATCGGTATTTGTGGCTGGTAGTGCGGTACAGTGGTTACGTGATCAGTTGAAGTTTTTTAAGACAGCAAAAGAGTCGGAGAAACTTGCTTTATCTGCAAAGGAAGAACATGAATTGATTGTAGTTCCTGCTTTTGTAGGCTTAGGTGCGCCATATTGGGATAATGATTGTAAGGGTGCTATGTTTGGCATTACACGTGGTACAAGTAAAGAGGATATGACAAAAGCAACATTAGATTCTATTGCCTATCAAAATAGAGATATTCTTGATGCGATGAAAGAAGATTCAGATATTTCAATTCAGTCATTACGTGTAGATGGTGGTGCTTCTGCTAATGATTATCTGATGCAGTTTCAAAGTGATATTATGCAATGTGCAATTGAGCGTCCAGAAAACGTTGAATCAACTGCACTTGGTGCAGCGTATCTAGCGGGGCTTGCGGTTGGGTATTGGCATGACTTAGAAGAGTTAAAGCGAGAACGAAATAGTCAGATTTTTACACCGACGATGGATGTATCTACTGTGAGCCATTTATATGAGCGTTGGCAAAAAGCAGTAGCCTGTGCACGGATGTTTACAAAAAATGAGGAATAATCTCATTCTATAGAGGAATATGCTTGAAAATCCCTTTAAAATGGGGTATATTGTAAGCGAAATAAGGAGAGCGGAAGCTCTCCTTGTGTTATGTCTGGAGGCATATGGAAAACATTGATAAATTGACCGAATTATTTCAGCCAGTATTTGACGAATGCCACGTTCGACTTTACGAGATTGTTTGGCTTGGTAATGAAAAGACATTACAGGTCGCAATTGACAATGATGCACATGCGATTGACTTAGATATTTGTGCAGAAGTGAGTGAAAAGCTTGGTGTAGTCTTGGACAAGTATGATCCAATCAAAGAAGAGTATAGCTTAGAAGTCTGTAGCCCTGGTGCAGAGCGAGAGATTAAAGATTATGCTGAGTTTGAACAGTTAGTAGATGAATATATCTATGTAGAACTGAAAGAGCCATTTAAGAATATGGTAGAGATTACTGGATATGTTCGTGCTGTTAGTGCTGATACGATTGAATTAGAGTATCGTGATAAAGCGGTAAAGCGCACTGCTACAATTGAAAAGAACAATATTCGTTTTGCTAGATTAGCAATTAAATTATAAGGAGAAATCATGGAGATTAAATACACACAACTTCTAAATGCGATTCGCGGTGTGGAAGATGACAAGAACGTGCCTGAAAATATCGTATTAGAGGCATTAACAGAAGCTGTTGCGAAAGCATTCAAGAAGGATTCTGAATTACAGGATATCGAAGTAAAGGCGGAAATCAATAAGAAGAGTAAGACAATTGATATCTACCAATACTACAACGTTGTTGAAGAAGTGGAAGATGATGAATTAGAAATCTCATTAGAAGATGCTAAGAAGATTGATTCTAACGCTGAATTAGGTGGACAAGTTCGTGAGAAGAAGGAGATTACTTCAATGTCACGTGCAGCTGCTTCACTAGCTAAGAATGTATTCCGTCAAAAGATTCGTGAAGCTGAAAAAGTTGCGGTTTACAACGAATACATTGACCAGAAGGATGAGATGGTTATCGGTACTGTTGAATCAGTTAAGGATAAGTTCACATTAATTAGTTTAGGTAAAACAGTTGCTTTACTTTCTAAGTCAGCTGAAATTCCTCACGAGAAACTAACAGAAGGGCAGAGCATCCGCGTTGTAATTACTGATGTACAAAAGGAAACAAAAGGTTCACAGGTATTAGTATCACGTGCTGATGCGACACTTGTTAAACGTTTATTTGAAAAGGAAGTTCCTGAAATTTATCAGGGTGTTGTAGAGATTAAATCAATTGCTCGTGAAGCTGGCGAAAGAACAAAGATGGCTGTTCTCTCACATAATCCTGATGTAGATCCAATTGGTTCATGTATTGGTCCTCGTGGTTCTCGTGTTCAAAAGATTATCGATGAACTACATGGTGAAAAGATTGATATCTTCCAATGGAGTGATGATATAACAGAACTAGTTAAGAATGCGCTAGCACCTGCGGAAATTATCTCTGTTCTACCAGGACAAGATGATAATAGCTTGCTTGTTATTGTTAGCGAAGACCAGTTATCTCTTGCGATTGGTAAGCGTGGTAAGAATGCTCGTTTAGCTGTGAAATTAACAGGTCATAAGATTGATATTAAGACACGTCAAGAACTCGAAGATATGGGCAAGGATTATGATGAATTACTCGCACAGGCTGAAGTGATGAAGCAAAAACTAGCAGAGCAAGCAAAGGCTAAGGACGTTGAACGTCAAAAGGCTGCTGCTAAGGAAGAAGAAGAAAAGAGACTTGCCGCGATTGCTAAGTTCAGAGCTGAAAATCCAGATGCTATCGTCGATGAAGATGAAGAATATATCCCAGAAGAAATGATGGAAAGAGTAAACGATACAATCATTGATGAGATTTCTAATCAGCCAGATGAAGAAGAACATCAAGAAGCACCTGCTGAAGAACCTGTGGTTGAAGCAGTCGAAGAGACAGTTGAAGAGGAGAAGCCAGTTGTAGTTGAAAAGACTGCAGAAGAAAAAGAAGCTTCCCGTAAGCATGCGGACTTAGAGGAACTAGCTAAGAAGGCTACTTATGTTTCACACTTTGAAAAACTTGTTGATTCTTCTAAGCCTAAGAATACAGATTCTAAGTACAAGAAGAAAAAGAAGAAGGATGAAGAAGAGTACAAGGTTAGAAACAAGGATCTCGAAGAACAAATCAAGAAGAACTTGCTTGTTGCTGACAATCGTCCTATCTATAGTGAAGAAGAGTTGGCTGAAATTGAAGCTCAACAGGAATCTGAAGCAGAGAAGGAGTATGACATCGACTACGATGAGTATGAAGAATACTACGATGACGATGAAAATATGTAAGCATGCCTAAGAAAATTCCAATGCGAAAATGTGTAGCAACCGGAGAACAGCTCCCTAAAAAGGAGTTGCTCCGTGTTGTTAGAACACCAGAAGGTATATTAGTTGTTGATACAACAGGTAGAACAAATGGCCATGGTGCATATTTAAAGAAAGACTTAGCAGTCATTGAAATTGCTAAGAAGAATAATGCTTTAGCAAAAGCATTATCACAAAAGATTCCAGATGAATTCTGGGATGAAATTGCGAAAGCAATGAAGTAGTGGTATCCATTTTGAAAGGAAGGGATGTTACCGATACAGTATTTCGAGATGCAAATCTCAAACAAAGAAAGAGAGGTACATAAATGCCAGTTCCAACAAAACGCAAACCTGCAAATAAGAAGAATGTTTCCAAC
This sequence comes from uncultured Solobacterium sp., assembly GCA_963525775.1. Lineage (GTDB taxonomy): Bacteria > Bacillota_I > Bacilli_A > Erysipelotrichales > Erysipelotrichaceae > Bulleidia. The sequence goes on from CAURLC010000021.1 coordinate 14,141, forward strand.
AATCGTAATAATACGAAGAAAAAACCATTTAACAAAAATGAGAATCATCAATCGAAACAACCAGTAGAGATTACAGAGATTACATTCAGTGATGGTATTACTGTTGGTGAATTAGCAGATAAATTAAATCGTCAATCGAGTGAGCTCATCAAAGCATTGTTTATGGAAGGTAAGATGGTTACCATTAATAGTGCACTTGAAGATGAAATGGTTGAACTTGTATGCATGAATTACAACATTGAAGCCGTTAAGGTGAAAGAAAGAGAAGCAGATAGCTTGGAAGATGAAGAACAAGATTCTGCTGAAGACTTACAAGAACGTCCACCTGTTGTTACTATCATGGGTCACGTTGACCATGGCAAGACAACACTATTGGATACAATCCGTCGTTCTAAGGTAGCTGCTGGTGAAGCTGGTGGTATTACTCAGGCAATCGGTGCGTACCAGGTTACAGTCAATGGTCGTAAGGTCACTTTCTTAGATACACCAGGTCATGAAGCATTTACTGCCATGCGTGCACGTGGTGCTAGTGTAACTGACTTAGCTGTTATTGTTGTTGCGGCTGATGATGGTGTAATGCCACAGACTCGTGAGGCAATTGACCACGCTAAGGCAGCTGGGGTTCCAATCATTGTTGCTGTAAACAAGATGGATAAGCCTGATGCAAATCCTGACCACGTTAAGTCTGAAATGGCTGAACTTGGAATCATGCCTGAAGAATGGGGTGGCGATACAATCTTCGTCAATACCAGTGCGAAGAAGGGTGATGGTATTGATGAATTGTTAGAAACAATCTTAATTGTTTCTGATGTAAAGGAATTAAAGGCTAACCCTAACCGTACAGCAACTGGTACAGTTGTTGAAGCAAAACTCGATAAGGGTAGAGGTCCAGTTGCGACATTACTTGTACAGAATGGTACATTAAAACATGGTGACCCAGTTGTAGTTGGTACATGTTTTGGTAAAGTGCGTCGTATGACAGATGAAAATGGTAATGAACTTAAGACTGCAGGTCCATCACGTCCAGTAGAGATTATTGGTTTAAATGATGTACCAGAAGCGGGTGATATCTTCCGTTCTTATGAAAATGAAAAAGAAGCACGTGCAGTTGCGGATAGACGTAAGCGTCGTAAGATTGATGCCGATCGTCGTAAGACAAGTGCAATGAGCTTAGAAGACTTATCATCACAGATTGAATCTGGTGACTTAAAAGAAATTCCAGTTATCATCAAGGCGGATGTACAAGGTTCTGCAGAGGCTGTCAAGTCTTCTATGGAGAAGTTAGATGTATCAGGTGTACGTGTGAATGTTATTCACGCTACAGCTGGTGCTATTACAGAATCTGATATCATGCTTGCTAGTGCATCGAATGCGATGATTATTGGTTTCTCTGTTCGTCCTGATGCAAATATTCGTAAGAAGGCTGAAGAAGCTGGCGTACAAATTCGTTTGCATGACATCATCTATAAGGCAACAGAAGAAATGGAACTTGCGATGAAGGGTATGCTAGAGCCAGTATATAAGGAAGTTGTTATTGGACAGGCAGAGATTCGTGAAACATATAAGGCTTCTAAGATTGGTACAATCGCTGGCTGTATGGTTACAGATGGTAAGCTTGTTTCTCGTTGTAATATCCGCTTAATTCGTGATGGTATCGTTATCTATACTGGTAAACTTGCTTCTCTTAAGAGATTCAAAGATGATGCCAAGGAAGTACTATCTGGATTTGATTGTGGTCTAACGATTGAGAATTATAACGATGTTAAGATTGGAGATACAATCGAAGCATACGAAGATCGTGAAGTACCATTAGAAGGATAAAGTATGGTAAGTGTAAAACAAAAAAGACTGGAAGGAATTATTCGCAAGAATATTTCTGAAATTATTCAGTTTGGTGTAAAAGACCCTGATGTTGGATTTGTTACAATTACGGATGTTCAGGTTTCAAATGACCATAGTTATGCGAAGGTATATGTAACATTCTTAGGACAGAATCCACGTATGCAAGCTGGTTTACGTGCGTTAAACCGTGCTGCAGGATTTATCCGTTCAGAACTTTCCAAGCGCATGACAATTCGCCGTGTACCTGAGTTAAGTTTTGTCATTGATGAAACAGAGATGAATGGCCGTCATATTGATGAAATCATTGCTCGTATTCATCGTGAAGAAAAGAAAGAATCTGAATAGTATGTAAAGCAGAGGAGAAATCCTCTGTTTTTTTTAAGGGGAAGTCAACCTTTCTATCACTATATAGAAAGTGAAAGGAGGTACTATGAGAAAGATTACCGTAGAACCAATGCAATTAGAAGCGTGTGCCATGCGCATGGAGGAACGTAACACTTCCTATCTGAAGAATGTTGCGACATTATTTTCTGCTGTAGATGCGATGAATGCTGGTTGGCAAGGAAAAGATAACCTAGCATTTACAACCAAACTTTCTGCATTACAGTCAGACTTTAAACAACTATCGATTTTATGTACGGAGTATATTGAGTTTTTACGTAATAGCGCGCGTAGTTATCGTAATACGCAAGATGAATTAACGAGTCAAGCTGGAATGCTAGGAATGTAAAGGAGGAAAAAATGAGTAATATTCAAATTTCATTAGCTGAAGTAAGTGATGCAGCTGCTAAACTTCGTTCAACGAATCAAATGATGTATGATGATTTAACAGCAATGCAAAAAGAAATTACGTCCTTAAATGGTACTTGGGTTTCTGATGGTGGTGAGGAGATTCGCAATCGTTTCCAATTATTTGCAAATCGTTTTGAAAAGTATCGTGTTCTGATTGATGCGTATGCAAAGTTTTTAGATACTACAGTTTCTAGTTATGATTCATTAGAAACAACGATTACAGGAAATGCATCCGGTATTCAGTATTAGGAAGCTTGTCGTACTGCTTGTATTATGTATGTTAGTTCCATTTGTTGGATGTAAAAAGAAGGTGACTGATACAATGACAAATGGAGAATGGCTAACGGAACTCACTACACAAGCAGGTATTACTAGCTACCAACAAGAGGAACCTTATTTTTTAAATATAACTTCTAATTCGCCGTATTTTACTGTTGTACAATCATCTGTTGAATGGGAACTATTAAACCCATCGAAAGCATTTAACCCTTCAGCTACATTAACAAGAGAGATGGTTGCGTATACATTAATGAATCTTATCTCAAGAACACATGAGGGTTCATCAGATGCTATTAAAGATTTACAAGATTGTAGTTATCCAGATCAAGTCAAGGCTGCCGTTGCTAGTGGTTTGATGAGCCTTGATGAGCGACAACGTTTCCGTCCAAAAGATGAGATTTCAAAAGAAGAGGCTTTTGGATATTTAGCACAGGTTATTGATATTGTTAATAATCGAAAATTTACAGATACACAAACAACAGTTCAATTGAAAGATGATGTTCAGTTTGCGGATGATGAGCCGAAACAATTTGATGAAGAAGGATTAACCGCATTATTTGAATCAGATTCTTCTATAAGAAATGGAATGTATATCGCATATGATGATGCATACTATCGTGTAGTAAATTGTGAGTATACAAATCAAGGAATATTAACAACTTTAGAACAAGTGAATATGGAAGATGTTATTGAACAATTTGATATTCAAGGTGGTACAGATTTAGAGTTTAATCATGCAAAAATAGTTGATGGAAATGGAAATGTAGTTCAAGAAGGGACAGAGCAGAGTCATTCTCTGTCCCTAATGTCAACTAGCTTAATCAATCATACTTTCGATCTAAATGGATTTCGAATTGCACTAAAAGGTACTACTAGTTCTCTACATGCAGAGGTTTCTAAACAATTACAAGTTGGAGGACTGTTGTATGCAAATGCGGCATTAGATAATCTACATATTCAATATAAATGGGACAAGGATGAAGATAGAATTCAATACGGCTATTTGAAAGCAGACTTTAGTACTTCAGAGAATATTGGTTTACGTAATGGTATGTATAAGGATTTATATGGAGATTTCTCAAAACTAAATCCAAAAGATTTTATTAGTACAGTACAGAATATTTTTCAAACAAAACAAGAAGTTATAACGGATACGATTACGTTATGTACTGTTAAGATTCCCTTACCCAATGCGCCTATGGTATCTGTTGTAATGAAACTGAATCTAAACATATATGCGACTGGTAAAACTGAATTATCATTTGTACAAAATCATGTTTTGGGATGTGAGATTCGTAATGGTAATATGCGTATTATTTCTGATCATAGTAAAAAAGCTACCGCATCAATTCGTGCTGAAACGGGTATTACACTTGGCACGAACTTAGCATTACATGCATTCAATCAAAACATTATGGATGCAGAGATTGATGCAGGTGCCAAAGGCTATTTCAAAACTAGAACATATCTATATAACAAAGAAGGGAAAGCAGAACCATTTGATATTGATGTGCAACCAGACCTTGTGGAAGAGTTATCAGAAGGAAATCCTAATATAAAAGTATGTACGGAATTAAACGCTTATTGGTTGTGCAATTTAAAATTGAATAGTAGTAATAGCCTAGCAGGAAGATTTGGTTTTAGTAGAAATATTCCTATTCTGAGTGAATCGAATGCACCCTTGTTTCCAAAGGGAAAAGTTACCTATGAAAACTGGATGAGTGTTGATCATTGTAGTTGTGAAGATAGAGAAAAAGTACCAAGTGTAGAAGCAATACAAGTGAAAAAGAGAATTACTTTAAAAGACTATTCATTAATTTCTGGTGTTGGGGTTAGTACACGTATACAAGTGACTGGTCTACCAGAAGGATATACTGTTGAAGACTTAATTTATATAAGTAAGAATACAGATATCGCAGAAGTTAATTCGGTGGGTGAAGTAACTGGAAAGAAATCAGGTGGAACAGATATTGTGATACAAACAAAAGACAAAAAGCATCTCGTGCATTGTCATATATTGGTCGTTGAGATAAATCGGAAATGATTTTATATACTGAGTATAAAGATGAACTATGCTTGATATTGGTTAATGAGAATCGAGTAGAACATACGGTATTCGGTTCTCATTTTACGTTATATCAAAAAGAAAATAGTGTTGTAATACAGGTTGTTGAAGATGGTGTTTCTTATCTGCTGCAACATGAACAATCGTGTACGATTCATGGCATACAGTTTACAGCTATACCTTTACTACAAGGATGGAGCCAATTTAAGTCATATCTTTATCAAGATACAATAGTGATTGGTACAGTCATGAATGATATCACCGTTTCTACTGAATTATTCGATCGAAATGCGATTACAATACATTTTGATACAAAAGAAATCGAAGTGAATTCTTCCATTCATGCATATATGAACCAAAAACGTATACAAAATGTGGTATATAAAGCAGGTGATTTACTCGAAACATATTATCTACGGATTCAGTTTGAGGATGATTTTATCATTGTAAACCAACCATCAAATAGTAATTGTCATCTAAACTATTTTATTCCAAAGACGCATATATTATCTTCAATTCAATACGTAGATAGAACAACAATCTATCAGCCAGAGTTAATAAGTGAATATACATTAACAGTAGAAGAACCTGAACATATTAGTCACTATGAAAAAAGGTCTGTCATATTCTCTATAGGACCAGCAATCACAATGAGTCTAGCATCCATGAGTGGGGCATCTATCTCTATGTATCGTGGATATATGAATGGTAGAGATATATTAGATATGTTGCCAATGATTCTACTTCCAAGTGTAATGTTGCTAAGTACAATTCTTTGGAATCCTTTACAACAACTACATGAGAAAAGAGAAAATCAAAAAAAGATACACATACGTAAAACAGAATATGAAGCTTACCTTGAACAATTAAAATCAAATATAGATAGTATTTATCAATCATATTTAAATTCCGTTAAGAAACTATATGTAAATGATAACCAGTTACTACTGCAGTTATATCCAAAATGCATTTATCTTCCAATTGGTTATGCAAAAGATGCTATTAAATATGTTTTTGAAAAATCATTTCAATTTCAAAAAAGTGATAGTGCATTTCAAAAATGTTTTAATGACATTGTAAGTTATGCAAGGTCATTAGATGCACCGTATTTTTTGAAACTTCAAAGTGGTGATCATGTCGTTTTACATCAATTAAATGAATTTACATTTGATGTACTTAGGTATATTTCTATGTCTTATCGACCGCAAGATGTATTAATTGCTTGTTTGATTGATACAAATGATTTTATTCAGTTTAGTTGGTTAAAAAAGATACCACATATTTATCATAATGGTTCACGTTGTATTTCTGCTTCTATTCAAAATATACAAGCCAAGACACAGAACTTCATGGGTATAAAAGTATTGTTTAATTTTACGAAGCAGTATCTTAGTGAATTTAAAGAATGGATTACATTTGATACTATTGATCATTATCATATGACACATTTACTGAGTAGAAAAAAAGATGAAGTTACTGTTCTTGACCATGAACAAAAGACAGTACATCGGTGTAAAGATTTCTATAAATTCATAAAAGTTGATATTCAACAAACATTGTTTCCTAAATATCATCATACAACTAACAACAATTATTCTTTCTTTTCAATGTATGATGTTGATACGATTGAGGAATTAAATATTAGTGAAAGATGGTGTCTTAGTGATATAACAAAATCAATGCAAATACGTTTAGGGAAGGATGCATATCATCAACCAATATACTTTGATTTGCATGAATGTAAGGATGGACCACATGGATTAATTGCAGGTACAACAGGTAGTGGAAAGAGTGAATTAATTACAACATTACTTTTATCTCTAGCCATTTCATTTTCGCCTAAAGACTTACAAATTGTATTAATCGATTTTAAAGGTGGTGGAGCCGGCTCTGTATTATGTTTAAAAGGTCATGAACTACCACATATCTGCGGCAATCTTTCAAATCTTGATGTGGAAGATATGAAACGTTCCTTACATGCATTAAAGAGTATTTGTTCCTATCGTGAAAAACTATTTAAAGAAGTATCTAATCAGTTTGGGTATCCTGTAATTAATTTAAATTCATATCGAAAAGCAATTACATCAAATATTGAATATCCTTCATTAGCTGAACTTGTAATTGTGGTAGATGAATTTGCTGAACTGAAACGAGAAAGACCAGAATTTCTTGAGGAATTAATTGTTATTGCACGTATAGGAAGGTCGCTGGGTATTCATTTGATACTTGCAACACAGAAGCCATCAGGAGTTGTAAATGACCAAATATGGGCAAATACAAACTTTCGTATATGCATGCGTGTTGCAGATCGACAAGACTCGATGGAGCTTCTTCATGATGCAAGAGCTGCTTCCTTACAAAGGCCAGGGGAGTTCTATTTATCTAATGCAGGAGGAATTCAATATGGTATAGCAGGATACGCACATGCGAAGAAAGAATCAATTCGGCATATCGAAATCTTAGACCAAGAAGGAAATATTGAAGCCACATCTTCCTTTCAAAAACATCAACATGCTCAGATAACGCAAGTGTTAAATTTCATACGTAGTTTACAACCTGAAAAAGTTAAACAATTATGGTTAAATCCTTTGTCTTTACTTCCAGTCGATGTTGATACGGAATTATCCATCGGTTATATAGATGATTACTATTTATTTGAACAACCAAAACTCATTTTAGATTTTAAACTTTATCATAGTTATTTGTTTATTGGAAAATCATATCAAGAAAGAGAGAATTTAATTCGGCTTTTGTTATATCGAATTCACGAAAGAAACCAACAGGTATTTGTAATTGATGATCTATTTTGTAAGAATGCTAAAGAAAAAAATATTATTCATACAGATGAAGTAGAAACGATACAAGAGCTATTTCGAAGTCTAGAAGATAGAAATGATTCATATTTGTTAATTACGGATTTAACAATATTTTTACAAAATGATTGCTATAAGGAACTTCTCATTAAACTACTAGAAACAAATCAGAAGTATGATATTCACTTATTAATATTAAATCAAAGTGTAGTAAATATACCGTATCGTATTTTAACGCTTATCTCTTCCAAAATAAGTTTAAGCAATGATAACGTGCAGGAAATACAAGCACTATTTTCTACAACTGAAAAATGTATCCAAAAGAAACCTGGCTATGGTTTAGTAATGCTGCACCAACAGTTACTTGAATGTAGCTTCTTTCAAATGGGTGATAGACATGAGTCATAACGATACTTTATGTATTTACATTCAGTTTCCAATTATAAAAAAGGAATATGAATGTAGAGTTAATTTAGATAATCATTTTCAGGATATTTTAGAACAGATATTTATTTTAAAGAATCAAGATTTCAGTTGTATATATCAGTTCTCAGATCAACCAATCATTCAATGTATAGATACGGACCAATATTGTAAATCTAACGAATCGTTAAGAACTTTACGTGTAAAAGATGGTATGACTTTCAAGGTTTATTGAACGGTGTTAAAATACTGGCATGGAGGCTTATTTATATGACAAAATTTAATGATATGAAATATACCCGTCCTGACTTTGAAGAAACAAAGGCCAAGATGGAAGAACTTGTTTCAGAGATGAAACAAGCGAAGGATGCTGCAACATTTCTAGACGCATTCTGGCGTATGAACAAGTTACGTCGTCATTTATATACAATGATTACACTTGTTAATATTCGTCATAGTATCAATACTGCTGATGAGTTTTATGATGCAGAGAATAACTATTGGGATGAGACAGGTCCACAGTATTCTGTCATTGAGAATGAATTAGTAAAGGCTGTATTAGAAGCGCCTTTTAGAGAAGAATTGTTAAAGGAAATTCCAGAGACTTACTTCCAGTTAAGTGAATGTTCTCTTAAAGCATTTGATCCACGTATTGTGCCACTTATGATTGAAGAAAACAAACTAACAAGTGAGTATGGTAAACTGAAAGCTTCTGCAAAGATTGAGTTTGAAGGTGAGGTATTAAACCTTTCTGAAATCAGTGCTAAGGTTGATACACCTGATCGTGAAGTGCGTCGTAAAGCTTATGAAGCGAAGATGGCTTGGTTTAAGGAACATTCTGCTGAGTTCGATGAAATCTACGATAAGTTAGTGAAAGTTCGTCATCAGATGGCGAAAGAACTTGGCTATGATAATTACATTCAATTAGGTTATTATCGTATGAATCGTTTAGACTATAACGCAGAGATGGTTGCAGGATATCGTAAGCAGATTCTTGACTATGTAACACCGGCTGCTGCTCGCTTATTTGAAAAGCAGAGAAAGCGTATTGGCTATGATAAGCTCGCATACTATGATTTAGGATTCTCCTTTAAGTCTGGTAATGCTAAACCTCATGGTACAGCAGAAGAATTAGTAGAATACGCCGTGAAGATGTATCATGAGATGTCACCTGAAACTGGTAAGTTCATTGATGTAATGAATTCCAATCAGTTATGGGATCTTGTAAGCCGCCCAAATAAACAGATGGGTGGTTATGAAACTGAGATCTATGAGTATGATGTACCATTTATTTTTAGTAACTTTAATGGAACATCCGGTGATGTTGATGTATTAACACATGAAGCAGGACATGCTTTCCAAGCATACCTATCTGATCAGATTGAATTAATAGATGTTAAATGTCCAACGATGGAATCTGCAGAAATTGATTCCATGTCTATGGAATTCTTTGCATATCCTTGGATGGAATTGTTCTTTAAGGAAGAAACAGAAAAGTATAAGTTCTCTCACATGGCTGGTACAATTACATTCTTGCCATATGGTGCGTTAGTAGACCACTATCAACATGAAGTATATGAACATCCAGAGATGACACCAGCAGAGCGTAAGGCATGTTGGAGAAGATTAGAAAAGATGTATATGCCTTATAAGGATTATGAAGGTTGCGATATCTTGGAAGAAGGTACATGGTGGTACCAACAGGGTCATATTTTCGAAAGCCCATTCTACTATATCGATTACACATTAGCGCAAGTATGTGCACAACAGTTCTATATCCGTATGGATAAGAAGGATCCTACATATTGGGAAGACTATAAGAAGTTATGTAGACTTGGTGGTACGTTATCCTTTACAAAGCTTGTAAAGGAAGCAGGTATTCGTGTTCCGTTTGAAGAGGGGACAGTGAAGGAAATTATTACTTACCTAGAAAATCATCTCAACAGTATTGACGATACAGCGCTATAAGCAAATGAAAAGGACTTGCATGTATGCAAGTCCTTTTGGTTTTTTATAAAACAGCATTTAAGAATTCTTTTGTACGTTCACTCTTTGGATTTGTAAAGATTTCTTCAGGAGTTCCTTGTTCTTCAATCTTACCGTTATCCATAAAGATTACTCGATTCGCAACATTTCTTGCGAAATTCATTTCGTGTGTAACAAGAATCATTGTTAATCCTTCTTCTGCTAGCTGTTTGATGACTGCTAGAATTTCATTTACCATTTCTGGATCTAATGCGGAAGTAGGTTCATCAAACAACATGATTTCTGGTTGCATGCATAGTGCACGTGCTATTGCGATACGCTGTTTTTGTCCTCCAGATAATCTTCTAACATCTGCATTTGCGAATTCTTGCATACCAACTTTTTCAAGATAATATAGTGCGGTTTCTGTGGCGTTCTGTTTAGAGACTTTAAGTACTTTTAACTGTGGTATGATACAGTTATCAATGACAGAATAGTTTGCAAATAGATTAAACTGTTGGAAACACATACCGACACGTTTACGAAATTGATTGACATCCTTTATAGAAAGTACATCTTCACCAAATACATGAATCATTCCACTATCAGGTGTTTCTAACAAATTAATACAACGAAGTAATGTAGATTTACCTGAACCGGATTTACCAATTAGACAAACAACTTCGCCTTGATCGACAGAAAAGTCAACGCCTTTTAATACTTCTAATGAGCCAAAGCTCTTATGGATATCTTTAATTTCTACAAGTGAATTAGACATTTTAACGTTTCCTTTCTATCATTCTTTTCCGCTGAATTGCATCTGTTCAGGTGTGGTGACACTTTGCGGCAAGCTTGAGCTAGTTTGATTTAGTTTCTTTTCAATTAAGTTTAATATCATAGAAGTCACTGTTGTTAAAATTAAATAAATCAGTGCTTCAATAAAATAAGTTTCTGAGAATTTATAAGTTGTGCCAGCAATGGATTTTGCCTGGAACATCAGTTCTGTGATTGAAATAATCATGAGTACAGATGAGTCCTTAATGTTTACAATAAATTCATTACCGATGGCAGGGAAGGCATTGCGGATTGCCTGTGGTAAGATGACATTTAACATTGCTTGTCCATTTGATAAACCTAGAGAACGTGCTGCTTCCATCTGTCCTGGGTCGACCGACTGAATGCCTGAACGTATTATTTCTGACATATATGCACCTGTATTAATGGAGATAACAAAGATAGCTGCTTGTAGATTTGTCCAATGAATGACATTTAATAGTGCGTAGTAAATAAATACAGCTTGAACCATCATTGGAGTGCCACGGAAGATACCGATATAAATACTTGATAGTACTTGGAAAATCTTCTTTAGAATTTTTACAAAGATAGGGGATGTACGATCTACTTTTACAGCACGTAAACCACCAATGAATAAACCAATTACAAGACCAATAATGGTACCAGATAAAGCAACGATGAGCGTTGTTTGTATACCTAGTAATAGACTAGGCCAGTAGCGTATCAATAATGTAATAATAGTATTAATGAATTCCATTATTTGTTTACCGCCGGTTGTCTCTTTACAGCTTCTAACATAATTTGTTGACGCTCATCTTCAGAAATTGAACTCAATGCTTTTTGGATCTTATCCAGTAATTCTGTATTGCCTTTCTTAACTGCGATAGATACTGATGTATCTGCTTTAAATCCATGACCTTCCTTGAATGTTACATATGTTAAATCTGGATTTGATGCAACAATTCCTTCAGCTACAGGAAGTTCTGCAGTAATCGCATCACAACCGTTGTTTAATAAGTCATTGACAAGGGAAGGATAGTTATCCATTGCAGTACCATGGTTTACACCTTCAATCTGATCGATGATTGTATCGTAAAGAGTGTTTAATTGGCCCTTAACTGTCTTACCTTTAAGATCTTGGATATCTGTAATCGATGTGAGTGGACTATCTTTACGTACAATGACCACTTCTTGACTAGTGTAGTATGGATCTGTAAAGTCAACAGACATCTTACGGTCATCTGTAGCAGTCATACCAGCAATGACCGCATCAATTTCATTGTTTTGTAGACCTGGAATTAAGTTATCCCAGTCATACTTTACAACCTCTAATTCCATGCCTAATGAATCCGCAACCTTCTTTGCGATTGCGACATCATAGCCGTCACAATAGTCTACTGTTGAAATCTGTTGTGTGTATTCATTTGCTGTTGTCGTAGACCAGTTAAATGGTGCGTAGTTACATTCCATGCCTACCGTTAATTTATGGTCATCGCTTTTGTTTTTTGTGGATGCTGAACCACAACCTGCTAGTAATACGATGGATAACGCTGCTACTGATACATTTTTAATCATGTTCATAAATATTCTCCTTATAAATAAAACCCGCATGCTATCACATACGGGTTTTGTGTCCATAAGTCATAGCGCCACTTCATTTTCATGAAGGAGTGATATAGATATTCTCTATATCCCCACGAAATAAACTTGCCAGTTTATACGTTCGGCGACGGTTACCTTTCATACATATCATTGCTTGCCAGCTCCATGTATTACTCTTTTGCGTCGCTACCTCTATTCGGTTTTTATGTTTATTATGTTCTTACATTCGAAATTGAATGTCAAGTTATTTATTTGTATTTTCCCAATCTTCACCTTTAACCCAGAGTTTAATTTGTTCTTGGTTGGATAGGGAAGTTAGGAAGTTCTTTTTTGCAAATGGATAGGTTTGGTAAATACTCGCAAGTAATTCTTTTGTGTCTTGGCGCTTTGTAAAGCCGTCGTTAGGACATGTGCTCTTTACAATTGGCAATTGTTCTTGTCTAACAGTATTTTTTATTTCATCCTCATAGACATATACAAACGGACGGATGAAACCCATACCGGAATTCTTTAGATACATTGCAGGTGTAAAGGTTGAGATGCGGCCTCCATAGATCATGTTCATAAAGAGGGTTTCGATTGCATCATCAGCGTGGTGAGCAAATGCAGTTTTATTGCAGTTGTATTCTTGTGCTGCTTTAACTATTGCTCCTTTTTTTAGGGTTGAGCAAAGGGAACACTGGATATTTCCGTTTTTCTTGTTAGGGTGTAACTGCAAAATATCATAGAGTTTTGTCGGGTAGTCAACATATTCGATATCATGTTCCTTCATAAACTTACGTACTTCTGTAAAGTCCATATCAGAAAAGCCCATCTCAAGATGTATTCCAATCACGGAAAATTCTTTCCCACTTATACGCTTTGCGGCTTTTTGGTAAATAGATAATGCATATAATAGTAAGATGCTATCTTTCCCACCTGAGACACCGACACAAATACGGTCTCCATTTTGGATTAAGTTATAATCTGTATCCGCTTTATAAATAGCACCAATAATCTTTTTTAACGACATAATTTAAGCTCCTCAAACTTTGCTATTATATCATGATGTTGCTATAATATTAACGCAATATGGATGCAGTAATACTATTAAATAAACCGGCTGGTATGACATCATTTGATGCTGTTGCCAAATGCCGTAAGATATTTCATGAACGTAAGATTGGCCACACAGGGACACTAGACCCTGAAGCTTCTGGTCTAATGATTATTTTGCTTGGTAAATATACCAAGCTTTTACCGTATTGTGTAAAGAATCATAAAGCATATCAAGCTACATTAAAACTTGGTGAGATGACAGATACTGAAGATATCTGGGGAACAGTTATTAACACAAAGACTCCATCGATCCATACAGAAGCAGAAATTGCTAATGCAGTGCAATCCTTGACAGGTGATATTTTACAAGTTCCACCAATGTATTCAGCACTCAAAAAAGATGGTAAGAAACTATATGAGTATGCACGTCAAGGAATTGAGATTGAGCGTGAAGCTAGACCTGTACATATCTCTTCACTAGAAGTTGAGAAGATCGATGAAACCGATTATCGAATGAATGCAGTGGTATCTTCGGGGACATATATTCGTACATTAATTGCGGACTTTGGAAAACAATTAAATGAACTTGCTATTATGTCATCTTTAGTCCGTACTAAAATAGAACATCTATCCTTAAAGGATGCTTGTAAGTTTGAAGATTTAGAATCTGGTGATTCTTTCTTATCACCACTCTTGGTCATTGATCCAACATATAAGATTGTTGAAACAGATCAAGTGGTGGATATTAAAAATGGCAAGCGTATCAAATTAGATATCCAAGATCCACAAGTTATCTTTACATCTAAAGGTGAATTGCTTGCGGCTTATGCATTACAAGAAGATGGATTGTATCATTGTTTAAGAGGTTTATTTTAATGCGTGTAATCAATATCGGAGTTCATACATTACAAAAATATCAAAATCCAATGTGTGCTTGCATTGGATATTTTGATGGTATGCACTTAGGTCATCAAGCTTTGGTAAAAGCGACAGTAGCTCTTGCACAAAAACATAGATGTGAATCTGCACTAATTACATTTGAACCAGATCCATGGGTAACTATCAAAGGTCTAAAAGATGTAAAGCACATCACCACCATGCGACAAAGAATTAATCGTGCAGTTGAACTGGGAATTCAAAATATTATCATTTTAGATTTCGATAAAGAGATGAGCGAACTTTCGCCAACTGATTTTATTCATAAGACTCTTGCAAAGTTAAATTTGAAGGGCATTGTTTGTGGTTTTGATTTTCACTATGGATTACATGGTGCAGGTGATTGTAATACGCTAAAAGAAGAGACAGATTATGATGTCGTTGTGGTAGATGCGGTTGAAGATGAAGTGGGTAAGATTTCTAGTACACGTATCTGTGATGCGATAGTGCAAGGTAATATGCCAGCGATAAAAAAGATGCTAGGACAGTACTATAGCCTTGAAGGTATTGTGCGTCGTGGTCATCAACAAGGAAGATTAATGGGTTTTCCAACTGCGAATATTGAGTACTCGGATGAATACTTATTGCCGAAAGAGGGAGTATATGCAAGCATGGTGGAAATTGACCATCATACGTATGGCGCAATGACGAATCTTGGACATAATCCAACATTCAATACTTCTGAAAAGTTATCTTTAGAAACATATATTATTGGATATAATGGAACTCTGTATGGAAGAATTCTAAAGGTGCAGTTGTTAGAATACTTACGTCCTGAGATTCATTTTAAGAGTCGTGAGAATTTAATTTTGCAACTTGAACAAGATGTTAGAGACATTAAGAAAATATTATTAAAGTATGAATGAATTATTTTTAGAACGAATGAAAGAAATGCTAAAGGATGAATATCCTGCATATCTAAAAAAATTAAATGATCCAGCAAGAAAAGGGATACGTATTAATACCCTTAAGATTACGCCGGATGATTTTTTTGCGTATACAAATTTTGAGTTAGAAAAGAGTCCATTTGCTAAAAATGGATATTATGCAAATATAAAAAGTGGTGTAGGTTTTACACCAGAGCATATGGCTGGATTCTTTTATATTCAAGAACCAAGTGCAAGTTCGGCAATTACAATTTTAGATCCTAAGCCAGGTATGAAGGTTCTAGATATGTGTGCAGCACCAGGCTCGAAATCTACGCAGATTTCTGAAATGTTAGAACAAGAAGGTTTACTTGTAGCAAATGAGATTCATCTTACTCGAGCACGTGTACTTTTAGAGAATATTGAACGCTGTGGTAGTGCAAATACAATTGTATTGAATAATGATCCCAAAGATATCTCTAAAGAATTTCCAGAGTTTTTTGATATGGTACTCTGTGATGCGCCATGTTCTGGTGAAGGGATGTTTCGCAAAGAAGATCAAGCAGTAGAACAATGGAGTCTAGAGAATGTACAAGCCTGTGCTGTGCGTCAATCGTGTATCTTAGATGAAGCATATAAGTGCTTAAAGCCAGGTGGAACCATGGTTTATAGTACCTGTACATTTGCAATGGAAGAAAATGAGAAATGTATGCTAAAGTTTGTGCAAGAACATCCTGATATGCACCTAGTTCCAATTGAAGTCAATTTTGGTAGAAAAGCATTTGATCTTGGAAGTCATACGGATTACGCAAGAAGAATTTTTCCGATGGATGGTGGTGAAGGGCATTTTATTGCGAAACTTCATAAAGATGGTGAACTAACAGAATCAACAAAAAAGATCATGCAATCGCAACCATTACCAAAGGAGGCTAAAGATTTCTTTGATACATTCTTTGTAAAGCAATATCCATATTATTTTGTAAAGAACGACAAAGTATATGGCGGCATTCAGCCGTTCTATGAAGTTGGTAAATGTCATTTGCTACGTCATCAGGTTTTCCTTGGTGAAATAGAAAAGAATCGCTTTACGCCAAGTCATGCACTATTTATGTCAGCCTACACAAAATTTAAAAATACAATCAATTTAGAGGATGAAGATGTTTTACGATATATGCGAGGGGAACAATTAAATCTTTCTTGTAAGAAGGGATGGTATGCAGTGTGCTATCATGGTGTTGTGATAGGCGGTGCTAAAAGTGATGGTACTGCTTTAAAGAATAAATACCCAAAAAATTTGCGTTTACGATGAAAGGATGAATCCATGAAATTAGACTTATTTTCTTTTATTGATGAAACGATGGCATATTACAAAAGTAAGAGTGCGATATACCAATACGCAGAAGGAAAGTTAAACCAATTCTTTTCGGATGAATTTTTAAATGGAGAAGGTCCGGTTATTTCTTTACGTTCTAGAATCAAAGCGGAAGATAGTTTAAAAGAGAAGTTAATTCGAAATCAATTCTATCTTAAATACGAAGCTGGTAAGGACGCGATTTCTCACTTAACCGATTTAATTGGGATTACGATGCAATGTCGTTTTATTCGTAATGAAGATCAACTATATAAAACGTTATTTAATAAATTTACACGAAAGAAGGGAACACCTTACTTTGTGGCAAATAATGATCCAGATATCTTTATTGATTTAAGTGTTTTTCAGCCACAGATACAGCGTAATGGTTTTACGATTTATCGAATTGATGGTTATTACACTTTTAACGATGAAATCATACATTTTGAATTACAGATTAAATCACTTGTGCATGCGTTTTGGAGTGAAATCGAACACGAAGTTGTCTATAAGAATCCTGATTTTATACTTTATGATCAATTCAATAAGGATATGTTAGGTGCGATACGTGATAACTTAGATGTCGTGGATAGACAACTTGAAATCATGTATGACGAGATTAGTCATCAAAGCAAGCAGACCCAGATTGGTATGGATGAAGTTGGTTTTAAGCAGTTTGTTGCGCGTAGTATCAATGAATTAGTAAATCGTAAGATGAGAGAATCAGTTGGGTTTACGTCTGACTTTAAGAAGTGCTCTGCAATGATTGCACAGTATGTTTATGTTCGTGACTTTATCAATGGAGAACATAACAAAGAAAGGATGATGGATTATCTAGAAACGCTCAACATGCTTGCGACTAGTAAACTTGATTTATCAGAAGAGATTCATCTTGAAAGAGAACATCAAACCGATGATGAGTTCTGCAGAATCTTTGGTAAATATTGGCAAGAACAGTTAAACTCGAACTTCCAATGGCACATATTCTTTGCGATGTTATTCAGTATACAGCCAGGAAGTAATATTGATGATTTTACGGATTTCTGTATCATCATCAAACGTTTACTTATTGAACCAAATTGGTATCGCAACACGTTTAAGCAGTTTGATGATGACAAAGCACTTGCAATCCAGAATGAATTAGAACTTGTTCTAGCTAATGCACTTGTAACGATAGATGATATTGAAATTGTTCATGAAGATAAAGTGTATTTGTGTATGCAAACATTCCGTCATTACGTGACACAATTAGAGAATAAATACGATGATTACAAAGAATTCATAGAGTACTATGACAAAAACAAGTTAGAACTCGCTAGGTTGATTACGGATCATTTCCATTGAACCTGATATTTTGTTATAATAAACTTGTAAATATAAGAGGTGAATAACATGGCACAAGATTATGTTGTTTTAAATGAGAAGAATGAAAATGGCTTAATAGCTATTAACAAGACAGTATTTAAGTCAATTGCAGAAATCAGCATTGATGATATTGAAAATGCAATTCGTGTACCACAGGCACGCTTTACAAAGCCTTTAACTGTAAAGGTAGATGATAACCAATTACATATCACCGCAGATATTAAAGTGAAGTATGGCGCCAATGTAGCTGCTACATGTGAATTAGTACAGAATAAGATTTATGAGAATATCGTTTTCATGACAGGATTTAAGCCTGCAGATGTGACGGTAAATGTCATTGATTTTGAAATCTAGTATTGACATTTATAAGGAAATTTAGTTAAATAGTATAGGAATTTGAAAAACGGAAAGAAGGAGCACCGCTTCTCACCTGATATCCTACGGATTTGGGTATATGCCGAGATGATCAAAGTGATTATTTTAGCAGGTGCAATCTTCGTACCTGCTTTTAAATTTATAGGAGGTTTACTTGGGTAAAATTAAGAATAACAAAAACAGAAGACCAGAGTCCCACGACATGGTTAATGACGACATTCATTTCAAAGAAGTACTTGTAATTGGTCCTGATGGGGAACAGCTTGGCACGATGTTGCGCCGTGAAGCTTTAGAAAAAGCATACAGTATGGAACTTGATTTGATGTGTGTTGCGCCAAATGCGCCAGTACCAGTATGTAAGATTCTTGACTATGGCCGTTACCACTTCGAAGATCAAAAGAAGCAAAGGGAAGCTAAGAAGAATCAACATGTTACAGAGGTTAAGGCGTTACGTCTTTCTCCAGTTATTGATCAACATGACTTTGAAACGAAATTAAAGCGTTCAAGAGAATGGATTGAAGCTGGCCAAAAAGTTCGTATCGATATGCGCTTCCGTGGTCGTATGATTACAAGACAGGAAGTTGGCCGTGATGTTTTAAACAAGTTTACTGAGCAGATTTCAGATATAGCAGATGTAAGTAAATCCGCCGCTATGGAAGGTAATACATTATCTGTTGTATATTCACCAAAAAAAGGTAAGTAAAGGAGAATACTATGAAAGCAAAAGCAAGAAAGCCAAAGAAGATCAAAATGAAAACAAAGAAGACCTTCGCTAAGCGTAGCAAGCTTACAGCAACAGGCAAGTTGAAGGTACAGCACAACTTCGTATCACACTTTGCAGCAAACAAGACACACAAGCAGAAGATGCATTTAGCTAAGTCTACAACTGCACACAGTTCCGATTTAAAGCGTACTAGACAGTTGTTGCAAGGTTAATTAGGAGGTAAAGAAGATGAGAGTAAAGGGATCAACACCTACACGTAATAGACGTAAAAAAGTATTAAAACTAGCTAAGGGTTATTTTGGAAGCAAACACTTACTTTACAGAACAGCCCATGAGCAAGTGATGCGTTCTCTCCGTTATTCATATATCGGAAGAAGACAGACAAAGCGTGAAATGCGTAAGCTTTGGATTGCTCGTATCAACGCAGCAACAAGACAGTATGATTTATCATACAGCCAGTTCATGCATGGTCTTAAGTTAGCAGAAATCAATGTTAATCGTAAGATGCTTTCTGAAATCGCTATTCATGATGAAAAGGGATTTGAAGCATTGGTTGACGCTGCTAAGAAGGCATTAGCTAAGTAAGAACTTTAACCGATTTCGTAAGAAGTCGGTTTTATTTTGGAATAGAAGAAAAGGGATGGTATCACTTGGATATCATCCCTTTAATGATTTA
>CAURLC010000022.1:0-26621 GCA_963525775.1 uncultured Solobacterium sp.
CTATGTAATTTTAAAGCGGATTTTTCTAAAACCCCAAGTTATTTTACATTAGGATTACTCTTTATAAAGCTGCTTTTACTTGCTCGTAAACGCCTTCACCATCTAACTTATATTTAGCCATTAACTTATTGGCATCTCCAGATTCAGCATATGTATCTTGGATGCCAATACGATGAATCTTCTTAGGGCACTTATCTGCAGCAATTTCACAGATGAGTCCACCTAAACCACCAATGACATTGTGCTCTTCAGCAGTGAATACTACATCATACTTCGCTAGCAATTCAGCAATCTGTTCTTCATTGCATGGCTTGATAGCACATACATCTACTACAGCAACCTCCTTACCTTCTGCACTTAATTTTTCAGCTGCCTTTAAAGCAGATTGAACCATCAAGCCACAAGCAAAGATAACAGCATCCTTACCTTCACGAACAACATGTGGCTTACTGAAATCGAATACTGTATCTTCTGTGTATACATCTTCAACAGAAGAACGACCCAATCTTACATAACATGGTGAATTTGTAGAAGCGACATGTCTAATAACTGCCTTTGTCTGTGCAGCGTCACATGGTACATATACTTCCATGCCTGGCACAACACGCATTAATGCGATATCTTCGATTGCTTGGTGAGAAACACCATCTTCACCTACAGTAATACCTGCATGTGTTCCACACACCTTAACGTTTAAGTGAGGGTATGCAACACTATTACGAATCTGTTCCCAAGCTCTACCTGTGCAGAACATGGAGAATGAAGATGCGAATGGAATAAATCCACTTGTCGCAAAACCAGCCGCATGACCAATCATATCAGATTCCGCAATACCCATATTGAAGAATCTCTCAGGTGCTACTTTTTTCGCATTTGCTGTCTTAGTGCTTCCTGATAAGTCCGCATCTAATACTACAATCTTTTTATTTTCAGCGACTAATTCAGCTAACGCTTCACCATACGCTTCTCTTGTTGCCTTACCCATGACTACTCTGCCTCCAATTCTGCCATTGCTGCTTCAAATTGCTCTTGGTTAGGAGCCTTTCCATGCCATCCAGCATTATTCTCCATAAAGGAAACACCCTTACCCTTAACAGTACGAGCAATGATTGCTGTAGGCTTTCCCTTTACCGTCTTTGCTTCCGCAAAAGCAGCTTTTAATTCTTCCATATTATGTCCATCTACACAAATTACATGGAATCCAAATGCCGCAAACTTCTGATCTAATGGTTCCGGTCCAATAACATCAGATGTCTTACCATCAATCTGTAATCCATTTACATCAACAATGGCACAAAGATTATCATTCTTATAATGAGCAGCAGCCATAGCAGCTTCCCAAATTTCACCCTCTTCTGTTTCACCATCACCGATTAAGCAATAAATACGGTGGTCATTCCCAGCCAATTTATTTGCTAATGCCATTCCATCAGCCACCGCAAAACCTTGACCTAATGAACCAGTAGACATATCTACACCTGTTACATAGTTCATGTTTGGATGTCCCTGTAACTTAGAATCAATTAAACGGAATGTCTTTAATTCTTCTTCTGCCAAAATACCCTTTTCAGCTAATACAGCATATAAGAGTGGTGATACATGTCCTTTCGATAATACGAAACGATCACGATCGATTCCACCAGCATTTTCCTTATTGATATCCATTACATCAAAATAAAGCACTGTAAGAATATCTGTTGCACCTAATGATCCTCCTGGGTGTCCAGATTGTGCCCCATACACTTGTCTTAAAATATTCTTACGAATATTCTTCGCGTGTAATTTTAAATCTTCAATTACCATTATATGGCCTCCTGTTTTTTATTCTGTTTTTATATTAACATGTTCATAATAGATACAAAAGTTCTTTTCCCTAACATTTATCAAGAGGAAAAGAAAGTATTCATTTATATGGAATATCGTTCATAAAATATTCCATTTCTCATTATTTTTTCTATACTATTTCTATGAAGGTACTTATATGAAAAACAGTTTATTACAAGAAATATCCATCCATGCATTCACAGAATTCAAATTAGGTAGCGCTGAATATCCAGAGTCCAATACTGGATGTACGGTTATCTTAAGTGATAAAGGTTATCCGACTGGAATCGATATCCGTGGAGGAGCTCCTGCATCTAGAGAAAGTGGACTACTAAATCCACTCGCTGCCAATGATGGAGTACATGCGATTGTACTATCTGGGGGTAGTGCATTTGGTCTTGATACAGCAAGTGGCGTTATGAAATTCTTAGCAGAACGTAATATTGGTTTCTCTACTGCTGCAGGTGTTGTACCAATTGTATGTGCTTCATGTTTATTTGATTTAAATGGAAATCCAACACAAAAATACCCTGATGCAAACCTTGGCTATCAAGCCTGTGAAAATGCATATCAAGGAATCTTCCAAGAAGGAAAACATGGTGCTGGAACTGGTGCTACTATCGGCAAGATATATGGTCCTAAACAATCATCCCCTTCCGCTCTAGCAACCTATGCTGTACAACTAGGAGATTTGAAAGTGGGCGCTATCGTTGCAGTAAATGCTGTCGGTAATATCTATGATCCAACAAGCGGTAATACTCTCTCGGGTATTCGCAATTTGAAAGATGGAGGTTTTATCGATGCGGAAGAAGCACTATACACGGCAATCTTAGGTCGTGACCTATTTCATCAAAACACAACCATCGGCGCTATCATCACCAATGCAAAACTAGATAAAACTGCACTCACTAAAGTTGCAGGCATGGCACACGATGGATATGCGCGTGTTATCAAACCAGTACACACTACATTTGATGGAGATTCCATCTATGCAATGAGTTCTAGTACTATACCAGCAGACATCAATGTCGTAGGTACAATCGCTGCATATGTCATGGAAAAAGCAATTTTAAAAACAGTCGATTTCAATGAATCGTTAGGAGTATAGCAATTATGAATGAACGTCTGCAGAAACAAATGAATTTTATCTTAGAAATCGATAAAGAAAAGAATATCTTCCGTCAGACTCATTTAACCAATCATGGACGAAATGAGAATGACGCAGAACATGCATGGCACATGGCTATCATGGCCTATCTTTTAAAGGAACATGCAAATGAAAAGATTGATGTCGCTAAAACAATGATGATGTGTCTTATACATGACATTGTTGAAATTGATGCAGGTGATACCTACGCATACGATACAGAAGGTCTAAAGACACAAAAGGCAAGAGAAGACCTTGCCAAAGAAAGAATCTATTCAATTCTACCAGATGACCAAAAGAATGAGCTCATCGCACTATTTGACGAGTTTGAAGCTAATGAAACTCCAGAAGCGCGTTTTGCACATGCAATGGATAACCTCCAACCACTCCTATTAAACAACTCAAATGACGGTGGTGACTGGAAGGAACACCAAGTCACTGCTGAAAAAGTATATGGTCGTCAATCAAAAACAAAACTAGGTTCAGAAACTATCTATGAAGTGACAGATCAAATCCTTCAAAACCATATCAAAAAAGGTAATCTAAAATAACCTGCATGCATACAAAAAGTCTCCGTAGGCCTGGCAAATCCCAACAGAGACTTTTTTGGTTGTTAGGTTGTTAATTAATACTTCTTTCTTGCCATATAGATTCCAACACCAGCAAGAACTGCAAACGATAGGGCAGAGAGATCAATTGGTGCAACAGGATGATTTGTGCTCTCCTGTATTTCCGCCATCTCTAAATTATGTTCTACCGTTGGTGCTGAAAATTGAATAGGAAATACTTCTTCTTCAATTTTTTCTTCAAGCGGTTCTTCAACTGCTGATTCCACTTCAGGTTCTGTAGGTT
Organism: uncultured Solobacterium sp.; assembly: GCA_963525775.1. Classification (GTDB taxonomy): domain Bacteria; phylum Bacillota_I; class Bacilli_A; order Erysipelotrichales; family Erysipelotrichaceae; genus Bulleidia. The sequence continues at coordinate 3,824 of CAURLC010000022.1, forward strand.
CTACTAGTCCGGTATTTGTCTCATTCTTTTTCCCATAGAATTTTTCATAGATTTCTTCTGACATTGTACCAGTTCTTCCGTCAATCCCCTGTAAAGCAAGTATCTGTAGAGCAAGATCGCACTGAATTTGATTATAATAATCCTCTTTTTGTTTCAGTTCTTCATAAGAAGACAGGATAGAATCATACTCTGATTTTGCTGTAAAGTAATTTTCTTCAGCGGCAGCTAATTCAGCTTCAGTACGTTCAGTATTATATCTTTCTAGCTCTGCAGCTGACTGTTTTACTGCATCTTGCCTTTCCTGAATCACACTTTCGTCTAAATTTTCTGCAATTGCTTCTTCCAACGCCTTCTCATTCTTTCTATGTTCTTCTTCGACCATAGACTTAAGATTGGCATTATGAGAATAGTTATTAGCTGCCTTTGCCTCGTTTAATGTGGTATCAGCAGTTGTCAACTTTTCTAATGCCTGTTGTAATGATTCCTCTGTTGCACGATATGAACCGAAGTTTTCATAAGCAATCTTACTAATTGCATTAATTTGTTCTACTAGCGCATCGATTTCTGCTTGCACTTCACTCGAGTAGGTCGGCTCTTGTCTCCTGCTATCTTCTGGTTCTTCTGCATATACATTTACTGTTTTCGCAGAAATTGCGGTGATTACTACTGCTGCAAGTAAAGATTTCAATAGTTTATTCATACATTTCCCTCCCCCTATTTTCGAAAAGATAAATAAACCTCGTCACTAATGTGAATCTTGAAATGCTATACGTAAAAACAACCAAAACAGTATTTTGTGAATGAGAAAAAACTGCCAGATTTTTTACTCTAAGACTATTTTAGCAATTAATACGTACAATGATTTGTGTGTAACTTGAAGGGTCTTACAAGCACTTCTTACTTCACCCAAATCGTATCACCAATTATATTTTTTGCAATATGATTTTGTATAAATTTAAAGCGATTTTTTATTATAAAACGACTGAATTTTCTTTTAAGCTTTTTTATAAAGTGTAAGAAAAGAGAATCCCCAATATTCGAGAATTCTCTTCAATCTTTTTAAGCAGATTTAACTCTCTTCTTTAATACAATTACACCAATTACTATTGTAGAGAGAAGTACACATGTATACATCCAGATATTTGTATTATCTGATGTCTTTGGAGTAACTTTTCGTGGAGTTGGGTTCTTTGTTGTGTTGGTTATGTAATGATTAATGCCATCATCTACATCGGCGTGATTCTCAATTACCTGACCATCTACATTATCATCAACCTTGACATTGAATTGGAACGTCACACTGTCACCAGCATCTAAATCAACTTTCTGCCAACGTAGTGTTTTTGTTGACGGGTCATAAACACCAGCTTCGTTTGCTGTCCCATCTACATATTGTGTATACATTGGAATCGTATCACTTACAACCACAGTACGCTTTTCACCAGTTGTATTTTGATAGGTGATTGTATAAGTTAAAATCTGTCCAGCCTTTACAGGTTGATTATTAATACTTCTATCTAATCTTCCTTCTTCATGAACATCCTTTGTCGGTGGTGTTGGAGTAGGGTTTTTTGTTGTATTTGTTGTAAATGTATTGTCACCAGATTTAACTGTCGCAGTATTTTCTATCACAGCACCATTTACATCTTCATTTACTTTAACCTTGAAACGGAATACAACTTCCGCATCAGCAGCCAATGCATTCTTTTGTAAAGTTAATGTTCTTGTTATTGCATCATATGAACCTGCAGGAGAAGCAGAACCATCTACATACGTTGTATTTTCAGGGATAATATCTGTCATGGTTACATCACGTTGTGATGTCGTTGTATTTTTATATTTGATGGAATATTCTAATTCATCCCCTGGTTTAACAGGTTTATTATCAATACTTGTTGTTGGATCTGCAGCGAACGCTACATCTTTAACTGGTGATTCATAAGGTTCAATCACCCATACACCAATAAAGTGTGCATCCTTATTATTGATTACTTCTTGTTGCTTATCATATCCTCTAAATACCCAGTTTCCTTCAGGTACACTCACTTTTGTGACATTTCCTTTTGGAGTATCTGGAGTTACTGTAGTGCCATTAGGAATATTATGGACATCATCTGGTAATAAAACCTTCACTTCAGTTGGTAGTTCTTTTCCAGGAGTGCCACTAATATATTCATGAGTCTTGTTATAGAGAACCTTAGTTTCCACCTCGTTAGAAGGAGTAATTACATTATCAACTGTTTGCGTTACTTTGTTTTTAATTACAGTTCCGTTATCTACAATCTTTGCATTTGTCTTTACTTTGAAGACAATCTCAAACTTCTTGCCACTATTCGCTTTTCCTAAGTGCTTTTTATCAATATGAATAGTTACTTTCTGTCCATTCTTTTCAACAGTATAATCATCATTTTCTGTCAAAGTCTGTCCAGCAAGTTTTACAGTAGCACTCTGGAAATCTAATCTTTCATCAAATTCATCGGTCATGCTCATTTTACTGAAAGAACCAATGATATTTTTACCTGCAGTAGGGATTGTATATTCTGTTGTATATATGAGTTCTTCCCCAATTTTAGCAGGAACTTCTGCTTTATCTACTTGCTTTGTTGGTTCTGGAGCTTTTGCTTCCGCAAAGAAGCCAAATAGTCCACCACAAATTGCTGTTGTTGTATATTCAAAATGCATCTTGTTGTCTGTTGAACGTACTGCAAATCCAGATGCGTTGTACTCAGCATCTCCACTTGTTCCTCTACCATCTGATGGTTCCCAAGTTGTTTTATCTCCATTGGTTGTACGTGTAAGATAGTTAGCATTATTCAAAACAATCTTATCCACAGAATTATTCATATCATAGATTGAGAATGTTTCTTTACGACTACCTTTAACGACATCGATATCTGATGGCAACATAACCATCTTAATGTCACATGGAGTACCATCCTGATATTTAAACTCTGTAGTTACATCCGCATCAAATGCATATGCACCTTCCAAATTATGCGTAATATTTGGATGTGTTGGATAGATGTAATCCATAATCTGAATAGACTTTGTACCCCAATTTTCATCAACTGTTAAAAATGGAAGAACTGTCTTATTTGGATCGTTATACTCACTATTTCTCGCAAGGAGAGTTGTATTTACTTTATTGACAGTCACAAAAACATCTACATTCTTCCCATACAAAGTACCTGCATTGGAGAATTTCAATTTAAGTGGTGCATCGAATGTTTCTGCAGTATTATTTTTATCAACCTTCAATGAAAATACTGTTGCCTGTTTCCATGTTCCATTTGGATCAACAATATCTTTCACGACTGAGGATGATTGTGAAATAATCTCCATGTTTTCTTGTGTGAGTGAGAACTGGTACAACTCTAGTTTTGATAAATCTGTATCATCCTTCACCTCATCAAGCGCAGCTACGTGTAATGTAGAAATTGATGATATTGCCAGTAACATGGTTATTAATGTCACCTGTAAATATTTCCATAGCTTCTTCAACATCTTACCCCTCCAAGCTAAATATATATAATCTATATTATTATAATTCATTTACTAAGAAAATTTCTCTTTTTTTGTAAAAATCAAAAAGAAAGAATGTATATTTCTATATCATTCTGTCTTTCATTTTACATATTCTATTCTGATATTACACTAGATTGTATTTTCATTAATGTAGAAACTGTTTGTTCAGAGATGTTCAGCATCATTGCATTGAAGCGATTGAAGCCCTCTTCACGATATGCGTCAATTGGTTTCACATTCGCATAACTACGTAGACGAACACTCGTCTTTAAATGTTCCATCACATCCACATGGTGAATCCACTCACGATCAAGAATCTGTAAGAAGATAAACTTTACCATTCGCTGTAGTTCTTCTTTTGGGAGATCTGCAGTCTGTTTATGGTAGACATCTATAATCGCATTTGTAATCTCTTCTTGTGATCCTCTGTGGATTGTCTCTGCATACTGTTTACCATCAATTCCTAAACTGTTTAAATATTGTGCAAGTTTCTCCTTTGCATCATTTTTATTCGGAATCTGATAATAGCCTTCAATTGCAGCAGATACATTCTCTTTCACAAGTTCATAAACGAGCGGTTCCATATCCTCAAGATCAAGTACCTTATCTCGTTGGTCATAGATCAAATGACGTTGTGCCATTAATACATCGTCATATTCAAGTGTATTTTTACGTGTATCAAAGTGTAGACCTTCTGCTCTTTCTTGCGTGCGGTCAATGAGCGCTCTCATCTTATTGATATTTTCTTTATCATGTTCAAAGCGTTCAATCATACCTTCGCTTTCATCTGTATGATATTCCACAATCAAATCATCATCCATGGAACAATAGAATCTAGAGAAGCCTGGATCACCTTGACGGCCAGAACGTCCACGTAACTGATTATCAATGCGCTTTGCTTCATGACGTTCACTACCAAGTACTGCAAGACCACCAAGCTGTGCAACACCTTCGCCAAGCTTAATATCAGTACCACGACCAGCCATATTCGTCGCAACTGTTACCGCAAACTTTTGTCCTGCCTTCGCAATAATCTCAGCTTCATTTTCATCATTTTTTGCATTCAATACATGATGAGGAATATTCTGTTTCTTTAACATTTCACTGAGTGCTTCATTGATACCGATAGATAATGTACCGATTAAGACTGGCTGTCCCTTTTCATACAGTTCTTTTGTATGTTTAACAATTGCTTCATATTTTTCATGTCTATCTTTGAATACAAGATCAGGTTCATCAATACGCGCTATAGGTCTATTGGTAGGCACCTCATATACACGCATGTTATAGGTATTCAAGAATTCGTCTTCTTCTGTCTTTGCTGTACCAGTCATACCACTTAACAGGTCATATAAACGGAAGAAGTTCTGATAAGTAATTGTCGCAAGTGTAATTGTTTCTTGCTTGATACCAACATTTTCTTTGGCTTGAATCGCCTGATGTAATCCATCACTGAATTCACGACCAGCCATCTTTCTACCAGTAAACTGATCAACAAGAATAATTTCATCATCACCCACTACATACTCAACATCTCTCGTCATCAGATAGTTAGCACGCATTGCATTTTGAATATAATGAACTATGCTTGCATGTTCACCATTATAGATGTTTTCAATGCCGAAGGCACGGTCCGCTTTCTTTAAGCCTGCATCCGTTAATACAACAGTACGGTCTTCACGGTCAATCTCAAAATCCACATCTCTCTTGCAACTCTTCGCAAAACGATCAGCCTGAATATACTGCTGGTCTAATACTGGACCAGGACCACTGATAATTAAAGGCGTTCTAGCTTCATCGATTAAGATGGAGTCAACCTCATCCAATACTGCGTAGTGCAAACCACGTAAAACACGCTGTTCCTTACGCATTACCATGTTATCTCTTAGATAATCAAAGCCTAGTTCTGAATTTGTTGTATAAGTAATATCACAAGCATATGCTTCTCGCTTCTCACTTTCAGAAAGCGAATGTAAGTTACATCCTACCGTTAGACCAAGGAATGTATATACACGTCCCATCCATTCCGCATCACGCTTGGCGAGGTACTCATTGACAGTTACAACATGTGCCCCCTTACCTGCTAAGGCATGTAAGTAAATTGGCATAACAGCTGTTAATGTCTTACCTTCACCGGTCTTCATCTCCGCAATATCACCTTCATGTAATAGGATGCCACCTAATACCTGAACACGATATGGAAACTCATTTAAAACACGCTTTGCAGCTTCACGAGCATTCGCAAAAGCATCAGGCAGTACATCTTTCAAAGATGCTCCTGCCTGGATTTTTTCTTGTAGTTGTTTTGTTACTTCACGTAACTCATCGTCTGATTTCTGCGCATAAGTCTCTTCTAATTTCAAAACTTTATCTGCGAGTACTTCAGCTTGATGAAAGTGTCTTTTTTCACTATCGAATAGATTTCCAAATAATCCCATCTTCTACCTCTTGCATACGATTAGGCTTAATGCTGGAACACATACATGACTTGATTTAGCTTCTTGGCTATTCCCATTTTCATCAAAGATGACTTGCCACTCCTCATCAAAACGATAGAAGCGATCACCCGTTGATGGATTAATCATGACACGAATCGTTTCTGCATTGCCTTTCGAACCTGCAATATCATAGAACACCGTCTGGTCATCCGCAACCCAAACTTTCACTTTTTCATTAATTTCTAACGCAGTTTTCAGACAGAATTCACTTACCGATCTACGTAAAGCAGTCGCTTTGCGGAAATACTTCACAACTTCTTGGTAATATTCCATTCTTTCCCAATCCATACGGTTAATTTCATCTGGGGCATTATAGGAGTTATGATTATCCTTCTTTGTACCACAGAATTCAAAACCAGCATGTACAAATGGTACACCTTGTGAAACCATCGTAATCGCAATCATCATCTTCTGACGACGAATACGAGTCGCTCTATCTTCATTATTACAACATGCATGCATCTTATCCCATACAGTACTATTATCATGTGTTTCAAAACCATTGATAGACTGATCTGGAGAGAAGAATCTCTTAAAATGAGGTGTATCTAGAACATTTCCTGTTAGTGCTGCCAAGCTAGCAAATGCATTGTTCCAGTTACCAGTCGCATACCCACGTTCATACTTCTCACTCTCACTCGTCTTTCCTTTGATTACATCACGGAAGTAATCATTAAAGTGACCAATATGAGGCATCGCACCTTGGTTATGAATATTTGCCTTTTGTGATCCCTGTAACATTGTTGGCATATCCCAACCTTCCCCATAGATGAGTGCACTAGGGTTATTACGGATTGCTTCATTACGAATCTTATTCATCGTCGCAACATCAATGATACCCATTAAGTCAAAACGGAAACCATCAATGCCGTAAATCTGCATTAAATTACGAATTACATAAACTAGGTATCTAGAAGCCATCGGCATCTCTGAGGCAAAATCATTACCACAATAAGAACCGTTAGACATATATCCTTCTTCGTTATAACGGAAATAATAATATGGAACCAAACAATCAAACGCAGTTTCCGCAACATCATACACATGATTAAACACAACATCTAATGTCACACGTAGATGATTGCGGTGAAGACAAGATACAAGTTCCTTAAACTCTTTCATGCGTACATATGGATGGTCTGGATCAGAACTAAAGCTGCCCTTTAAAGATAGATATTGACGAGGGTCATATCCCCAGTTGTAGTTAAGTTCAGGTTTAAAATCATCAACTGTACTAAAGTCAGTTAATGGCATGAACTGTACATGCGTTACACCCAAGGATTTTATATAGTTTAAACCGGTAGGTAGACCCCTATACTCAGTTCCATCCTCACATAGAGAGCTAAACTTTCCATGTGTTTTTGTCCCTGTAAATGGATGCATCGTCATATCACGAACACTACATTCATAGATAATCGATTCTGTAGGTGCGATTGGCTCCTCAATCGGATAATCCTTAATCTTATCTAACTCAGACAAATCAATGACAGCACTTGCCTTTGCATTACCATTAGAACTATATGCATATGGGTCTAGTGACTTCACTACCTTACCATTACGCTCTACTAAATATGTATATGTCGCATGTTTAAAGTCACCAGGTACCTTTACATACCAAGTACCCATTTCACTAGGCTCCATTGCCCGCAATATCTGAACACCACTGACATCCAAGGATAGTGTTACATTAACAGCTGTTGGTGCCCACACCTTAAACCATGTATGTTCTGGTGAATAATGTGATCCCAAATCATCTTTCTCATATCCATACAAAGCATTGAAGCGTTCACGCTTTACAATGAGTCTAGCAACTAGTGGTGTGTACCTACCATGACTTTCACGCACTTGATAATCCATGCGGAAATTAGGCTCATATAGACCCTTTAGACGATACAAGATAAAACTATCATGTGTCTCAACACCCTCAATTGATAGTTCTTCGATATAACCGCCCATTCCCGTCAATTGGAAACGACTTGATTCACCCTGATAAAAACTGCGATCAATCGTTACTGTTATCTTTCCAAAATCATCTAAATACGCATTAAATATTGACATCTTTATTTCTTACCTCTGTTTTTCTTCGCTACAAACCAAACAGCCGCAAATGGTGCAAGATTCATCTTCAAAAGATTCTTTCCAGTCTTCTTAGAAGTACGGATTGCCCTTGGATGAACCATACCATTACCGCCATAAATTTGGTCATCTGAGTTCAAGATTTCCTTATAGTATCCACTTTGTGGCATCTCTAACTCAAAGTTTTCATATGTTGTATTACTTAAGTTCAATACACATACAAGATATTCATCCTTACTGTTACGATAGAAGGAATATACACTCTGTACATTATTATCCGCATCAATCCACTTAAAGCCATCATAGCTATAATCACCTTCATACAAGCATGCATGTGATAGATATATCTCATTTAACTTCTTAATAAATTGATTAAAGGAATAATGCTTAGGATACTGGAGTAATTCCCAGTCAATCTGACGTGTCTCATCAAATTCGCGGAAAGAGCCAAGCTCATTTCCCATGAAATTTAACTTCTTACCAGGATGGGCATACATGTATGCATACAAATTCTTTGCCTGTGCAAACTTCGCATCATAGTCACCCCACATACGGTCAATAACAGTATGCTTGCCATGTACATTTTCGTCATGACTAAATGGCATTAAGAACTTCTCACTATAGAAGTATGCCATTGAGAAAGTCAACTTGTGATGATCATAATAACGATAGATAGGATCCGTTCCATAATACTTCAGCGTATCATTCATCCAACCAAGATCCCACTTATAGTCAAAGCCCAAACCATCCTTTTCTGTAGGTGCTGTTACATTTGGGAAATCGGAGCTATCCTCCGCAATCATCATGACAGTTGGAAATTCCTTGTGCATGTAATAGTTCAAACGCTTTACAAAGTATATAGCACCATCATTGGTACCTCTATCACGATTACCAGCCCAATAAATAAGATTGGAAACCGCATCGATACGAATACCATCCATGTGATACATATTCACCCAGAACGCTGCAGAGGACATCAAGAATGAACGTACTTCTTCATTCCATAAATTAAAATTCATCGTACCCCATTCAGAATTCGCATCATATTCATTTGGATATTCATATAGCGCCTCTCCATCAAAGTAACGCAACCCAAAGTCATCCTTTACAAAGTGAACAGGCACCATGTCAATAATGATACCGATTCCTGCCACATGGCAACGGTCCACAAAGCGATTAAACTCCTTAGGATTTCCATAGCGACTTGTTAAGGAATAGTAACCACTAACTTGATATCCCCATGATCCATCAAATGGATACTCACTAAGAGGCATTAGCTCAATATGTGTATAACCATTCTCTTTGATATATGGAATGAGTTCATCCGCAAGCATGTCATACGAATATGGATGTTCCCCATTACGCTTCCATCCACCAACATATAACTCATAAATATTCATTGGCTTATCAAAGTTTAAACTACGGTTATTCAACCACTTCTCATCCGTCCAAGATAACTTGCTTAAATCAACAAGCTTACTTGCGGTATTTGGTCTTGTTTCACTATAGAAAGCAAATGGGTCTGCTTTATATAGAATATTTCCTGTTCTAGTTTGAATCTTATACTTATAAACTTCCCACTCATTTAAAGATGGTACTGTAATTGTCCATACACCCTGGAAGTTCATTCTTTCCATCAAGATTTGGTTCTCATCCCAGTTTGTAAATGATCCAACGACCCATACGTTTTCCGCATGAGGCGCATACACTGTGAAACGTACTCCCTCGTCCACAAAGTGAGCACCAAACACCTCATATGCATTCAAGGAATGACCCTGATGAAACTCTTCAATGATACGTTCTAAATTCATATGTGATCCTCCGTAACTACGTTACCCTTATTTTAACATTGCCAGTATCGAATGAATACAGATAGATAACGAAAAACGTATAAACTAACGTAGAAAAAAAGATGCAGATATCAACCTGCATCTATCTATATTCTAATTCTTAGGAGAATAAAGGCTTAAGTACTGCTGCTAACTCATCCTTTTCCTTCTGTGCTTCAGCCAAGTCCTTACCTAAAGTTGTAAAGTATGTCTTAATCTTAGGCTCTGTACCAGAAGGACGAACAACAACTGTAGCTCCATCTTCTAGACCAAAGATAAGTACATTTGCTTTAGGTAAACCTGTCTCTTCCGGCTTGTTGTAGTCTGTTAGAGAAACAACCTTACGTCCTGCAAATTCTACTGGTGGATTAGTACGTAATGTATTCATGATACCAGCCATCTTATCCATACCAGATAGACCATCAAACTCATAGCTATCAACCTTGTTGAGGAAACGTCCATACTGTGCGTAAATTTCCTCTAGACGCTGTTTGATGGAAGATCCAATACTACGATAGTACGCAGCCATCTCACAAATTAACATGGATCCAACAATCGCATCTTTATCGCGTACATAAGAACCAGCTAAGTAACCATAGCTCTCTTCAAAGCCAAAGATGAAACGTTCTTCTTCACCATGCGCTTCAAGTTGTGCAATCTGATCACCAATCCACTTGAACCCTGTTAATGTATGACGAAGTTCAACACCATAATGTTTCGCAACCAAATCAGCTAGCGGTGTAGATACGATAGACTTTACAGCCACTGGATTTTTCGGCATTGTGCCCTTCTCAATACGTCCAGCACAGATGTAATCTAGTAAAAGTACACCCATTTCATTACCAGATACAAGTTCATAAGAACCATCTGGACACTTCATCGCAATTCCTACACGGTCAGCATCAGGATCAGTTGCCAACATTAAATCAGCACCAACCTTCTTTGCAAGTTCCAACCCCTTCTCTAAGGCTTCATAAATTTCAGGGTTTGGATAAGGACAGGTTGTAAAGTATCCATTTGGATATTCCTGCTCAGGAACAATCGTAATATCTGTAATACCCATATCACGTAATACACGTGTTACAGGCACAAGACCTGTACCATTTAATGGGGAATACACAAGTTTCAAACCTGCAGTCTTACAAAGATTTGGACGAACTTGTCTAGATTCAATTGCTTGATAAAGTGCTTCCTTGCAATCATCTCCAACAAACTGAATCAAGCCCTTCTCTACACCTTCCGCAAAAGTAATATATTTCGCACCAGTTAGTACATCTGTCTTTTGAATCTGGTCATATACAATCGCAGCCGCATCATCTGTCATCTGACAACCATCTGGTCCATATGCTTTAAAGCCATTGTATTTTGCAGGATTGTGTGATGCGGTAATCATAATACCCGCATTGCAGTGATAGTATCTTGTCGCAAAGCTCAAAGCAGGTACAGGCATTAGTTCATCATATAAACGAACATGGATACCATTTGCGGCTAGTACTGCAGCCGCATCCTTCGCAAAAGTCCAACCCTTTAAACGACTATCATAACTAATCGCAACAGTCTGTGTTCCACCTTGGGTCTTAACCCAATCCGCAACACCCTGTGTTGCCTGACGAACAACCCAGATATTCATACGGTTTGTACCAGCACCAAGAGTACCTCTTAAACCAGCAGTACCAAACTTCAAAGCTACCGCAAATCTCTCTTTGATTGCTTCATCATCATTTTCAATACTAGCTAATTCTGCATGTAAATCAAAATCGATTAAGTTTGCAGAAAGCCAACGCTTATATTCATCTAAATACATAATTTCTTAGCTCCTTAATCTTATTTTAGCATAATAAAAAAGAAAGATGCCAAAACATCTTTCTCCCCTTATTGTTATCTATTAAGCAATAACTTTTTGAGCACGTAATACGTCTTCAATTGTCTTAACAGCTGAATCTTCGTCATCACCTTCACAGGAAATTGTAATTTCAGACTGTGTAGGAATTCCAAGTGACATAACACCCATAATAGACTTCATATTCACTGTACGGCCCTTGTATGATACTTTCACTTCACTCTTAAACTTGCTTGCAGCATTTACAGCAACTGTAGCAGGACGTGCATGTAATCCTACTGGGTCAACAACTGTAACAGTAATTTCTTTCATTGGTTTATCCTCCTGATAATTTTTACTTACTATATCTGTATTTTATAACATACTTGTTTCAGATACAAGCGGTTACATATATAGAAGTTGCAATTCGATACAATATTTCTATCTTAGAAATTTACTTATGATATGGCTCGTTATGAAGAATGCGAAAACTACGATAGATTTGTTCTACTACTAGTATTCTACAAAGTTGATGTGGAAAGGTTGCCTTAGAGATACGCCAACGGAAGTCAGCACGTTGAATTAACTCATTGCTTAACCCTAAAGAGCCACCAATCACAAATGTAATCTTACTTCTTGCGCGATTATAACAATCCTGTATTTTATTCGCTAACGCGATAGAATCGATATCCACACCCGCAAGATCTAGTAAAATCAGATATTCATCATCACGGATATTTTTTAATATCCGCTGCCCTTCTATAAGCTTTACTTGTTCATTTTCAGCAGCGGAATTTGTTTCTGGTGCTTTTTCATCTTGTACTTCAATGACATCAATCTTATCGTAAGGACGGATACGTTTTACATACTCTGCGATACCATCTTTCATCCACTTCTCTTTTACTTTACCGCAGGCAATAATCTTAATCATTGTAAAACCACACCAATCTGCTTACTTTCACCACCTCGGATGATGGATACATTTACCGTATCACCAGCTGAATGCATGTACATTCTCGCAAGCACATCTTGATACGAAGTCATTTCAATTCCATCAATCATAGTGATAATATCTCCAACCTGAAGGTCATCTCCTGTATCTTTCTGTTCAATAACTGTTTGAACATATACACCAGTCTTCATATCAATATTAATGCCCTGTGCACTCTTCTCATATGCAAGCATACTTGAAACATCACGCACCACAACACCTAATGCTCCACGTGTTACTTTACCATTTGTTTTAAGTGCGTTGTAAATCAGTTTGATTTCATTTGCAGTAATCGCATATTCCATACGAGAATTACCTTGGAATGGTTGACTTGCAACAACACCAACGAGGGATCCATTTAAATCAATAACAGCACCACCCTCTTGAATTGAAGTAATAGGTGTATCCATTTCTAGCATGGAAGATAGCCAAGTTGTTGTACCATTCATTCGCCAAACCCCAGGTTCAGAGACAATACCACTACTAACAACTGCACTACCAGTCGTTAGGTTTCTACCACTCATCACAACCACATTCGCACCTTGTGCTAAAGCAGTTGTATCTAAAATTGTAAATGGCTTTACTTCAAAGTTTGTCGTTACTTGGATAAGCGCAACACCACTTTCACCATCATCACCTATGACAGTAGAACTCACACGTACACCACTATCAAACACAACGTTTGGGCTACCATTCTTTGTTGCCTTTGTAGTTGTTAAAATGTGGACTGTTTCCTTTTCCTTCGCAATGATAATCCCACTATAATAAGAGCCATCACTTTCAACCGTAACCACACTACTTCTACTCTTTTCAATCGCATTAGTGTAGTCAGATGTCGTATAATTTGTACTATTCATATCTTCAAGGGAATTATTGCCTGTATTATTCTTCTGCAGATTCCTAATCAACATCATTGTTAGGACTAGATTCCATACCAATAATAGCGCTAACGCTACCGGCATCAACTTTTTCATCATATATACCCTTTCTAATCATCTCATACTGACCTGCTGCACATACAAGCAGATTTTTATTTAATATACCTGAATGATTTTGTAATGCATGTACTGTTGTATCAAGTGCTTTCTTGCGTGTATTTGCTTGTTCACTCAAATGTGCAAGAATAATCATCTTTGTCTTCTCTGTCACGATTTTATCAAGGACAGCTGCACAATCCTCATTGCACAAATGTCCCGTATCACTATAAATTCTTTGTTTGGTAAACTGTGGACGACTCGTTGCCATCAACATCTGTACATCATGATTTGACTCTAACACAATATAGTCCGCATCTTTGATGCGTGGAATATGCTTCTCATTGATATAGCCAGTATCCGTAATATATACAAGTTTTTCAACTCCATTTTCAACGATATATCCAACTGTATTTAATGCATCATGCGATAACGCAATTGGTGTAAATCGTAAGGTTTCAATCGTAAACGAAGAACCAGGCTTTACGTAGAAAGTATCAATCTTTGGTATTTCAATTGGAGAATAGATTGGTAGTGAGGCAAAATGCTTAATTTGCGAGATATGATCAGAATGATTATGTGTAATCAACACTGCATCCAAATCATCCACTGATATCTGCAATTCTTTTAGGTGCTCAAATAAATATCTCTTTGTTGTACCACAATCAATCATAACTTTTGTAGTACCATCTACAATTACAAAACTATTTCCTTTTGAGCCACTCGCCATTAGAGCAAAGTCCATCATCAGTCTAAACCCTCACAATCCATTAATGCAGAACATGCATTCACTGACTTACCATTCTGCAATAAACTAAATGTTACATGTGGTCCTGTCGCTTTTCCAGTCATACCAATCTTACCAATGACATCACCTTTTCTTACAACTGTATCAACTTCCAGTGTACACGGTAAGTATAGATGACCATATACGCTCTGATAGCCATTGTGGTGGTCAATAATGACGTAGTTTCCTAATTCGTCCGTATAACCCTTTTCTTTGATGACCCCAGTATCGGCAGCCATAACATTGCCCCATCGATTATATCGATTGATAAAATCAATCGACTCAAACCCTGCATAACAACCATATTCACAGATGATTTCAGGATGTTCAACCGGATAGGCAAAACTACCACTACCAATCCCTAAATCACTATTCTTTCCAATTGCTACAACTTCATCTTGTCCAGCTGCTGTAACAACAGATGAAAGTTCTTGTCCTGTTTTAAGCACTCCATTCACCCATGTTTCATGGTACAGCACATTCTTTGAACCATTTGCCCCACTTTGTCTGACAACTGTTTGACCACTTTCAACAGTATTATCCTCTAATACAGAAGTCTTATAAAACAATATTTCCTTCTGTAGTCTTTGTTTATAAACATACACATCGATTGGAGATGTGAAGTAAGTCACACAGAGTTTTGTACCTGCAGTTAATGGTTGACTGCTATCTTTAATAACATCCTGATTGATACGCATTAACTGTTCAGCAGTTAATCCATAATTCTGTAAACCAATCGAATCTAGTGTATCTCCTTCTTCAACCGTGTAATATACTAGATTTACATTATCACCATAGGATAAATAATGTAATACTTCTTCTTCCGTGGTTTTAATATCCTTAACGGATGCGTAAGCATCCGCAATCTGTATTGTTTCATTGATTTTAAACCCCATTGTCATTACACCATATTCCGTTAGATTTGAAATGGCATGATGTTCGTGAATGGCTTCTAATGTATCTTCATCGATGAAATAAGAAAGATACTTTTGTAAAGCCTCTTGATAGATATCTTCTGACTTAACAAAGATTCTTGCATACTCTTCATCATTATCTGAGAAAGAAATTGATTTACAAGCAACACTATATAGAGAATGGTCATCTAAATACTGCATGATTTCTGCATCCACATCCGTATAGACATTTGTACTCATCTCTTCTACAAGATACATGTTATTTGCAATACCTAGATGTGTATCCGGAAACATGCTTGCATACTTTTCTTTATATACAGTCTTTAGATGGTCATCCATATAAGTCTTATCTTTGATAATGCCAATCAATTTTTGATCTTCATATAATTTATAAATCTTATGTACATCTAAAGTCGTTACTTCTACAGTCTGATTAAAGTTACCTACCGTACCAGCTTCAATCCCTTCAAAAGAAGGATAGAAAAAAGAAGGCACGATAACAATTGCGATTGATAACACTAAGCATATTGTTACAGCAATCAAGTTTTTCATGCCTTCCTCCTTCATTATTGTGGTTTATTTGGGGCAATGTTATAGAGTGCGTTAGTATCAGCTTCAAACGCTACATATACCCTACCTGTCGCACCATTACGATGCTTTGCAAGATTGATTTCTAGACGCTCTGTTCCAGATTCTTTTGCTTGTTCTTTTGCTTCTTCGTTATAGTAAGACTCACGATACAACATCATAACGATATCAGCATCCTGCTCAATCGCTCCAGATTCACGCAAGTCACTTAACATAGGGTGCTTATCGTCACGTCCTTCAACATTACGGCTTAACTGTGATAATGCCACAACAGGAACATTTAACTCACGTGCAAGTGCTTTTAAACTGCGTGAAATATCAGATACTTCCTGTTGACGATTTCCGCCAGTACGTTCCGATGGTCCACTAATTAACTGAATATAGTCAATCATAACCATGTTTAATCCATGTTCTGCCTGTAATCGACGACACTTGGAGAAAATTTCAGGAATCTTGATTCCTGCCATATCATCGATATAGATATTGGAAGCCTTTAACTCTGAAGAAGCTTCGTTAATACGGTTCCACTCTTCATTAGTCAAACGACCTGTCTTTAACTTATCACCTTGGATATGGCTCTTCGCACTTAATAAACGCATCGCGAGCTGCTCTGCACCCATTTCAAGCGAGAAAATCGCTATCGCACCCTTTTGTGCTTGTGAGATTAGCGCAACATTCATCGCTAAATTTAACGCAACCGCTGTCTTACCCATAGATGGACGTGCAGCTAAAACTATCATATCACCACGCTGTAAACCATGCGTAATACGGTCCAAATCATTAAAGCCAGTCTTTAAACCAGTAATCTCGGATGAATTCTCTGCGGCTGCACGAATCGTCTTCAACACTTCATTTAAGACATCATTTGGGTTCTTAAACTCACCAGCTTTACGATTACGAGACACATTCAAGATTTCTTTCTCAGAACGATCTAAGTAATCATTTAAATCTATTTGTCCACTAAAACCTTCTTCCACAACTCTTTCGGCCGCTTCAATCATACGACGCATCATCGCCTTATCACGAATCAAATTCACATATGTTAGTGTATTCGCACTCGTTACTGCAGCGTTCATTAAATTTAGAATATACTCCATACCACCAGACTTATCTAAAAGATCAGTATCCTTTAAACGTGTCGCAACAGTGGTAGAGTCAATCTGTGTTCCCTCTTGATATAGTTCTTCACATGCATGATAAATACGACGATTGGCTTCGATAAAGAAATCGTCAGCTTCAAGCCCTTCTTCTAGTGCTGTGCGAGAAGAACTTGGATATACAAGCATCGTTCCAAGCAAACTAGCTTCCGCTTCTGGTGCAGAAGGTAATACACGTGACATACTTAGTTCTCACTTCCCAGTACTTTCACAACGATCGTACCAATAACATTTTTATGTAATTCAACTTTTACTCTTGTTGTGCCAAGACTATGAATCGGTTCTGTATCAATAATCTTGCGCTTTTCGATAATAATGCCTTGTTTATTCAAAGCTTCTACAATCTGCTTTGTAGAAACAGAACCGAAGACTCTTCCTTCTTTACCAGACTTCACTGTGAAAGTAACAACTGTCTTTTCTAATAAGGCAGCTTTTTCACGCGCTTCTTGTTCACGTTGCGCTTCTAGTGCAGCTTCTTCTGATTTCTGTTCCTTTAAGATTTCTAAGCTAGCCTTAGATTCCGCAACCGCAAGACCTCTTGCGATTAAGAAATTTCTTCCGTAACCATCAGATACATCGACGACATCTCCACGCTTGCCTACTTTTTTAACATCTTGTTTAAGAATTACCTTCATCTTCTGCCTCCTTCTTTTGTTGCTCGATAATATTAATTAACTCTTCTTTTAATTCTTTGACTGTCGCATCCTTACGTTGTGTTGCGGCAGCTGTCATATGACCACCGCCATGCATCGCTTCCATAATTGCCTGTACATTGATTTCACCATTTGAACGAGCAGAAATACTATTGATTCCTGTACTCTTATCCTGGGCAATCACAAAGGCCGCCTTCACATCTTGGATACTCAATAAACTATCCGCAACTTGGCTCATAATTGAACGTGTAATCTTCTCATTTTCAACAGCCGCAATTACGATACCATCCGGATATCTTTCACTTGCATTCATAATCGCACTCTTTAGTACGAACTCATCATAAGTATCTTTCAAATAATCATACGCCACTTGAGGATCTGCACCAAGTTTACGTAAAGCACTGGCCGCATCATATGTACGTACACCTGTTCTTTCACGCCACTTGCGTGTATCAATCGTCATACCTGCAAGCATGAATGTTGCCTCTAATTCAGAAATATCAACTTTACTAGACACAAACGGAATCATCTCGGTCAAGATTTCGCACGTACTTGAAGCACCTGCTTCAATATAAATTAGGATTGGTTTTACACCCATATCTGTACTTCTACGATGGTGATCAATTACCACAATGCGCCCTGCCATCTCTAAGAGTTTTGCGCCATTCGATTGGAGAATGTTGTGATGGTCGGTCATAATGACTAACGTATCATCCTTGAGTTGGTTGATAGCTTCACCTTCCGTCACAAATGTGATATCTTCTGCAAGTTCCTTCTCATTCTCTTTCATCGCCGCATCTAACTTTTCTTCAATACCGCCAGTCCTAGCAATAATACTAACTGGCTTATTGAAAGCGGACGCCATCTTCGATAAACAGATTGCAGAACCAATGCAATCGAAGTCTGCGTTTTTATGTCCGCAGATAATCACGTTGGAAGAATGCTGAATGAGGTCACGTAATGCATGTGCCATAACACGTACACGTACACGGCTTCTCTTCTCGGCTGCTTCTGTAGAACCACCAAAATACTTTACATCCTCACCAACGACCTGAATCGCAACCTGGTCACCACCACGCGTTTGCGCAAGGTCCATTAACTTCGTAACTGTCTCATCTAGCTCCGCAAAGTTTGAACTACCCTTGGCAAAAGCCATAGACAATGTGATAGATACTTCAGCTTTTTGTGATGCTTTACGTACAATGTTCAAGATTGAGAAACGATCTGCCGCAATCTCACGATAAATTCTCTCATTGAGTACTAATAAATAACGGTTGTTGTTTAATCTTCTTAAGAAAACACCAAACTTTTGGAAGTATTCATTGAGTGGTGTACGAATTGTCGCATTAATATTTGCGATATCCGCATCATCCGCATACATCGTACTCTCTTCATAGTTATCAAAACTAGCTAAACCAAGCACAACATGTTCTTCATTATACTTACCACGATACTTATCTAATAATGTAATATCCTTAAAGAAAATCGTCGGTGCATTTTCACGCTTACTAACTTCATAAACATATTGATCAATCGTCACATTCACCTTTTCCGTTTCCCCGGAAATAATATCGTTAGCTTCTGGGAGCCAATTTAATAATTTAGATCCAATACGGTCAAGACCTCTTTCCTTAAAGAGTTCACTTTGCCATGTGATGACATAGTTTTCATCGTAGTTCATCATACCTACGCCACCAACGAGATACGCATCCGCGTAAGAACCACCTAAATATTTTTCTAACCCAATGGATTCTTCTTCATTTGCGGATTGGAAATAATCTAACAAATAGACCGCAATTAACGATTCCGCAATTAACACCAAGATACCCGGTAAAATATTTATCTTAAAAATCAACTGTAATAGAATGATAACCGCAAGTTGGATAGCAATTGCCACAAAAACAACTTGTTTAATTCGACTCATTTTTTGTTGCATGATATCCCTCCTCTACAATTCGTTTATGCATGTTTGTTGTAATATATAAAAATCCATAAAGCGCTACTGGAAATGACATGGCTAACGCTAAGATAAACACTACAAATGTTAAGATTCTACGACTTTCCTTTGCCAAAAGACCAATCATCACCAATAGACCAACAACTCCCATCGCTGTAAGATAGAAATAAGCAAACGTTCCTAGCGCTGAAAGAATTGTCATCGCCGGTTCTGTTTTAATATAACCAGACCCAACATATAAATATCCAAACATTCCAACCAGTGCCACATAGCCAATCCACTTTGGTGGATAGTATAGATAAAGCGGTGTTGATTCAGGAAGCTTCATACGTAATCTCTTCAATAAGAGTCTCGATGAAATATGCGTCACGATTGCTTCTAGAACACCTAACATCAATGTACTAACGAAGAATATATTCCGTAGTAGCACGTTGATATCTACATTTGCAGCAAATGTTACACCCATTGTTTTCTGCATCATATCAAAGGTTGAACGTAATTCTAAAACTAACTCATCTAAACTAACCCCAAAAATTGCTACATTAATAACAACCGCAAGTAGTTCCGTAAGTCCACCTAGAATCATCGTTCGTAACAATAATCGCTTACTCTCTACATTCTGATAAATACCACATCCATATACCAACCCAATAATCGCCTCAGCGACAAAGAAGAATATCGCAAATGGACTTGCAAAGATAAACGACACAAATATAATTGCGACCAAAACCATCAAACTATCACGCAATCCATATTTAGCCCCAAAGTATACCATCGGTAATGGTAACAGGAACACAAACATACTGCTAAAAGTCCCCTGGAATTGTCTATCGATTAACATAAATACGCCGATGAGGGCAACCATCATTGCCCCTTCGGTAATCTTTCTTACATTTTGATTCATAATATTCTCCCAAAAAGCACTATAAAAAGTCGCTTTTCGCATGCCAATATTATACCATAATCAACCAAATTCGATTGCCTTAGCTTTCGCTAAATCGCTTTCATCAAAACTCTCATCATTTTATCACTTTCATAACAGTATTAACTTCTGCTATGATACTCCCCAAGGAGGCCCTATGTTAACAAAAATTCTCTATTTTCTCATTGAACTGATTACTTCTATCCACAACACAATCTTGACATGGAACGATAATAATCTCATCGGATTATCTGATAAAGACTTACACTTTGTAGTCATTGGTATATTAGGAATTTTAATGATTGCGATAGTTTATCCACTCTTCAAATTCCTCGCAAAGCGTCATCACTACCTTACACTAACATTTGTCTATGTCTTCACATTGATTATCGTGATTACCTTTGCGATTGAAATCGGTCAAGGCATAACCCATACCGGCACAATGGACTTTGTCGATATTGTTGCTGGTATCGCTGGTTTTCTGCTGATGTATGTAGTACTCGCAATTATTACCAGCGTCATTAGTGGTATCGTCTATTTAATAAAACGACCAAAGTAATCATTTTTCACACTCCAAATTTTCGCTATTTGATATAATATGCAATAGAGTATCGGGGTGTGGCTCAGCTTGGTAGAGCGCTTCGTTCGGGACGAAGAGGTCGTGAGTTCGAATCTCGTCACCCCGACCATAACAAAAACCGTCAATGACGGTTTTTTGTTACCAATTTGCGTTGAATACATATTGATTCAAACGTTCAAACGCTTCCTGTACACGCGATAACGGTAATGCTAGATTCATACGAATACTGTATGGTCCATGAAACATGCGTCCATCTTGCCAAGCTACACCCACACGATATCCAGCCTTTTCAACTTCTTCAATTGTTTTACCATGTTGTTTACACCATTTCTCGCAATCAATAAACAACATGTAAGTACCTTCTGGCTTCATCAGTTCTACACCTTCAAAGTGTTCTCTAATGTACTCTACCGCATAATTTACATTACCGGTAATAACTTCACGCAATTCATCTAACCATGCATATCCTTCTGGTTGATACGCACCAATTAATGCATGCATGGATAATACATTCATACTATTATAGTGAGATTTTGAAGCTTTTGAGCGAATCCGATCACGTAGTGTCTGATTGTAGATGATGTGATAGGCACCGATAAGTCCTGCAAGATTAAATGTCTTACTTGGTGCGTATAACGCTACTACATGTTCATGTGCCCATGCATTTGCGGACTGTGTAGGAATATGTTTATGTCCCTCTAAGATAATATCTGACCAAATCTCATCCGAGATGACAACTACATCATTACGTTCATAGACTTCCATTGCTTTTTGGATTTCTTCCAACTGCCACACACGACCACAAGGGTTGTGTGGGGAACAAAAGATTGCCACATGAATATGATTCTGCTTAATCTTTTCTTCCATATCCACAAAATCCATTCTCCAGATACCATCCCCATCTTTTACAAGCGGACTATGTACGATGCGGAATCCATTGTTATTTAAACAATGTGTAAATCCAATATATGTTGGACTATGTACTAACACCGCATCTCCAGGTGCAGCGTAAGCTGTTAACGCAGATAACAGTCCACCCAGAACCCCGTTTTCATATCCAATGTGTTCTGGTAATAACCCTGTCACTCCATTACGCTTATTCTGCCAATCAATAATACTCTGATAGTATTCTTCACTTGGCGCAAAATAGCCAAATGCAGGATGGCTAACGCGCTTTACGATTGCTTCCTGCACAGAAGGTACTGTTGGAAAGTTCATATCCGCAATCCACATTGGAATCACATCAAATCCCTCATCAGGAAGTCCAGGTTTTCCTGGTAACCCCACACCATCAATCGCTATTGCATCTTTGCCATGCCGATCCATTATTGTTGTAAAATCATATTTCATCGTAGAATCCTCCTGTGATTCATACATATCTCTATTACAATCATAATCCTTGTACCTAATAATTTCATTATTGAAAGAGAAAAAAGTGAACTCACTAGTCCACTTTACTGTTCATTCTTTTTATGGCGCTCTAAAATTACTTGGGGTTGGGGTACCGCAATGAGAAATCTTGAGGTAC
>CAURLC010000023.1:0-12066 GCA_963525775.1 uncultured Solobacterium sp.
CCTATGTAATTTTAAAGCGGATTTTTCTAAAACCCCAAGTTATTTTACATTAGGCCAATATTCTCTCGTTTATTTATAACCAAGAACCATGTTTTTTGATATAGAACTTCTTCACGATTTCAATCGTAGTACTATAGAGTGCCAGGATAATAATCAAATATACAAAGTATTCAAATGGCATTTCTGTAAATACAGTATTCTTCAGATTATCAAATAAATATGGAATTGAAACACCTACAAAGATACCAAACGCAGACGCAAGAGCTAGTCTAGAATCACACTTTGAATCAATGATAGGACGCTTTGATGTACGGATAAACTGTACAATCAAAATCTGAGAAATCAGACCTTCAATAAACCAACCTGTCTGGAAGTAATTCTGCATGGCTAGTGTATTGTATCCTAAGATAAACCACAATACCAAGAACGTCAGTACATCAAATACAGATGAGAAACCACCCATGACATTCATGAATGACACAAGCGAAGCACTATTCCACTTATGCGGTGTCTGTAGGAACTCATCATCGACGTTATCCCATGGAATCGCAATCTGTGTAAAGTCGTAAATCAAATTCTGAATCAAAATCTGTAGTGGTAACATCGGTAAGAATGGTAAGAAGATTGACGCAATGAGTACCGAGAAAACATTACCAAAGTTACTGGATAATGCCATCTTCATATACTTCAAGATATTTCCATAAATACGTCTACCTTCATAAATACCATTGAGAATGACCGTCAAACTCTTTTCCAACAGGATAATATCCGCACTCGCTTTGGCAACGTCAGTTCCATTATCAACCGAAATACCAACATCCGCATCATGTAGACTTGGTGCATCATTTACACCATCACCCATATAACCAACTACATGACCATTATTGCGTAACGCATCCACAACACGCTTCTTTTGCATTGGCGATAAGCGTGCAAAGATATCATTCTTCTCCACAACAGAAGATAATTCCGCATCACTCATATTCTCTAAATCAGAACCTGTAACAGCACTCTGATCACCAACCTTCATACCAACAAGCTTGCATACATGTTCAACGACAACAGGCGCATCACCAGAGATAACCTTTACATGTACACCCGCATCATACAAACCACGAATCGCTTCTTTCGCATCTGGTTTTGGTGGATCGAGGAAGGCAATAATACCCAAGAATGTCATATTTGTTTCATCTTCCGCATGGAAGACTGTTGTATCACCTACATTTTTCTTCTTTGCGGCGACACCGATGACATGCATGCCTTCTTTATTTAATTCTTCCGCAAGAGCATTGATTTTCGCAAGATCTTCTTCGTGAATATCCATGTATTCCTTCTTCACGCGAATACGACTGCAACACTCTAATACAGACTCCAAAGCACCCTTTGTAATAAGTACCTCATCCTGTGGCATTGGAAGAATTTCTTCAACATTTCCACCCATGTGTTCACCACCAGGATTAGAAATCAAAACACTCATTCTACGACGTTCAAAGTCATATGGAATCTCATCAGACTTCACATAACCACCAGCGTATTTATGTGCATCATTCTCGTCGCCATACGCTAAAATTGCACGGTCAATCAGATTCTTAACTCCCGTAGAGTAGTATGCATTCATCCATGCATAATTCAATACTAAATGTGAATCCTCACCATTTACATCAAGATACTTCTGCAACACAACATGGTCCATCGTCAGTGTACCGGTCTTATCGGTACATAGAACGTCAATGGCACCTAAATTTTGAATTGCAGACATATTCTTAACAATTGTCTTCTTCTTCGCTAGGAATTTAGCACCCTTGGCAAGTGTTCCATTAACAATCATCGGTAACATACCTGGTGTAATACCTACCGCAACAGAGATAGAGAATAAGAACGCTTCTAACCAATTCTTCTTTACCAAACCATTAATCAATAACACGAAGATAACTACTACAACCATGTAAGTAATTAAGATTCTTGTAATCTTCGCTAAACTCTTATCAAAATCTGTCTCTTTCTTCTTTGTATGAATCGTAGAAGAAATCTTACCTAGATAAGAACTTTTCCCGGTACGTACTACAACACCAACACCTGTACCGGAATTCACAGTAGAACCACCCAAACAGATGTTGTTTAACTCTGCCGCATTGACAGTTCTATCATCAACACCTTTATATTTTTCTACTGGAATGGACTCCCCTGTAAAGGCAGAAACAGAAACGAATAAGTCCTTACTTTCAAGAAGATATAAGTCACCACTGACAATATCTCCAGACCCAATCAATTGAATATCACCCGGAACCACTTCTTCCACCGGTACTTCTCTTACCTCAGTACCGTCTTCCGTTGGAACCTGAATTCTAACCGTATCGTGCTCCATCTCTTTTAACTTCTGCATATCACGGTAAGAACCATAGTCTTGGAAGAAACGAATTACCGCACTCATGCACGCCAGTGCAAGAATAATAGATCCAGATAAGATATCTGACTCCACAACAAAAGTCACAATCGCTAATACAAGTAAAACGATAATAAACGCATCCGCAAAACTATGTACAAGGAAATACGCCCAACTATGTTTCTGCATCGCAGACAAATCATTATAGCCGTACTTCTCTAATCTTTCTTCTCTTTCTTCATCACTTATACCATTTCGTGTACAAGCCAATTCTTGTAGAAGATTAGATTCCTCTGTTTTCGCAATCTGTTGAAACTCTTGTTCAACACCAGTTGACTTAGGTGTAGGACCTAACTTCTTCTCATTATTTAGAATCATATCTCCACCTCCTTTTTCATTTACACAACAATCTTAGTTACTTTCACACTGTACGTCAATGAATAATCCATCAAAAAATGACACAACAAAGTTGTGATAAATAACAGCTATTTCAATGACTCTAAATACGTCTTCGCATCCTCACGAGTATGGAAGATATGTATATCCTTTTCCTTATATTTTGAAAGGAGATTTAAAACTTCCGGTCTATCTTCCTTCTCATAATTTTTGACAAATTCAATCAGATCCTCATCTACTTCATCTTCTACCCATGGCATGTCAGTACGAGCCTTGCCAACCCGGTCATAGATTCCTTGTATACATATATCTACCGGATAATCCAAGAAGAATACAGTATCACATGCTTGCATGCGAATTTCAATGGAAGAGCCATAGTTACCATCAATGATCCAAGAATCTTTTTGAATCACATCTCTAACACGTCCCAAGAATACCGTCTTTTCTACCGTTGTTTTATCCGCATTCCAATTTAACTGATCCAAGTGATATAACGGAATTTCTGTACATGCATGCAGATGTCTTGCAAATGTACTTTTACCACTACCACAACATCCAATCACAATTACTTTCTTCATCTTACCTACTCATCTTTATCCTTATAATAACATAATAAATCAATTGGACCATACACCGCATGATTCAATCCCTTATGTTCTCTTCCTTCATACACAAAGCCTAGCTTTTCAATTAATTTCAGAGAAACTTTGTTGTAGGGAAAACAGGATACACTAAACATCTGTACCAAATTATGTTCAAAATAATAGTTCATCACTGCTTGTACTGCTTCGTATGTATATCCTCTTCTACGATAGTTCGGATTCATCACAAATCCTAGTTCATACGATGAAACTGCTCTATCATCATCTTGAAGATTAATCATTCCTATCATCTTTTGATTTTCCTTCAAGATGATACTAAACCGCTGTTGCCGACATAGAATTTCCATCAAAGCTAGATACTGTTGATCTTGCGACTTACTTGCATGATAACCACCATCATCTAAACTTGTCTGCTCATCCGACATGATTTCAAATAAATCATCTTTATCAGAGAATTCAAACTGGCGTAGAATTAAACGTTCCGTTTCAATCCTCTCCATATTAATTCCCTTTCGTGCTTTCATAGCCCGTTTCAAAGCTGAATACACCAGTATTAATTTTAAAATTCACGTTGAATTTGCGTTGGCTTGTGCCTTCTTTATTTTCTCTTTCCATCAGTGCTTTCCCACGTGAGGTAATGTTGGCATTTGGCAGTTCTTTCTCTAGTTGACGTACATCAAAAGAAGAAACCATCGCATTTTCAATCAGATACTGATAGCCTTCCTGTAACTCCTTCTCACCAATGCCCCATTTAACTTGTTGAAAGATTACACCTTCTTTGAGTTGGTTAATCATATCCATCAAAAAACAAAGACGAAAACGAGAGACTGGAGGCTTCTCACATTCATCAGGAATTACCCATCTGCCTCTTTCATCCTTCTCTGCTAACGGAATCACACCATCCGCACATAACTTCGTCACTGTCTTTACAGAACATCCCCATTTCTGAGCAGCTTGTTTTGTGTTCATACTAAACTCTCCTGTATATTCAAATTATAGCATTTCCCAGGAAAACAAAAGATACTCTCTCGAGTATCTTAAGTAAGATTATTATTTAGCTTCAGGAAGAGCTACAAGATTCTTTGTAGTACCTGTAGTTAGAATCTCATTGAAGTTATCCATTGAGTATTCAATCATATTTGCTAAAGCTTCATCTGTATTAGAACCGATATGTGGTGTTACCAATACCTTTGGATACATCTGTACAAGTTCACGAACAGTAGGATCAGAAATCTCTGCAGCACTAGCTAACTTCTTGAAGAAGAACGATGTTTCGTTAGCGAATACGTCTGTTCCATATCCATCTAACTTACCAGACTTAAGAGCAGCTAAGATTGCTTCGTTATCCTGTAATTCACCACGAGCGGTATTTAAGAAGATTGAACCATCCTTCATCTTACTGAAGAATTCAGCGTTAGCCATCTTATCGTTCTGACCAGGGAAGTAAGGAACGTGCAAACTAACGATATCAGACTGTGCAAGTAATTCATCAAGAGTTACATAGTCAAGTACTTCTCTGCATGCATCATTCTCATACACATCATAGCCAATAACCTTAGCACCTAAGCCCTTATACATCTTAGCTTCTGTGAAACCAATTCTACCTGTACCGATAATACCTACTGTACAGTTACGGATTTCCTTAGAGAAATATGTTGGTGAAACAACGAAGTCACCAGCAGCAGTTGCGCTAGTAGCAGCAGCCGTATGACGTAATAACATCATACCTAATGTTAAGGATAATTCAGCGATAGCGTTTGGAGAATATCCAGGAACACGTGCAACGATTAAACCTAAATCTGCAGCAGCCTGTAAATCAATATGGTTGAAACCTACAGTACGTGTAAATACATACTTGATTCCATATCCCTTTAACTTCTCTAAGTTCTGACGGTCCGCAACACAGTTACCACGTAATAAGACTGCGTCAGCACCTTCACACTCAGTGATATTCTCGTGAGTTGTTAAACCCTCAACAAGCTTTAAGTCATAGTTATACTTATTATACTTGTGAAAAAACTCTACTTCATTTGGACGAACACCATAACATACTACTTTAAATGACATAATTTTACTCCTTCTGTTTATTATTTATGAAAGCGGGATATTTATCCCGCCTTATTATAATACTATTCTTAATTAAAAGATTCCTAAATGTCCAATTAATTCAACGATAACGATCCAAATAGGAGCCATAATAACAGCTGCTAATGTCGCAATCAATGAAG
Organism: uncultured Solobacterium sp.; assembly: GCA_963525775.1. Lineage (GTDB taxonomy): Bacteria > Bacillota_I > Bacilli_A > Erysipelotrichales > Erysipelotrichaceae > Bulleidia. The sequence goes on from CAURLC010000023.1 coordinate 5,610, forward strand.
TATTAGACGCAACGAGGGCACCCTTATCAAAACGAATTGCATAAGAAGCCGCAACTGTTGCTGGAGGTGTAGCCATCATAATAACCGTTGTGCCTAAAGAAACAAGGTTTACAGGTAAGATATGAGTTACGGTTAAGATTGCCAATACAACGATGTTGAATGCAGGGATAATCAATAACTTAATAAATGTATAGTACAATGCCTTCTTGTCTGTCATCGCATCCTTGAAGTTTACTGAACCAAGTGTAGAACCAATTGCTAACCAAGCAAGTGGAGAAGCCAAACCAGCTAAGTAAGTTAAAATCTGAGTGATCTGTGGAGATGTAAGGTCTAAACGCATGAATGAAACAGACTTATTAACCATTTCACCTGATGTCGCATCCTTAACAGCTACAGTAACCTGTGGTAAATATGCTTGTGCTAACCACAAGAATAGACCTAAGAATGTAGCGATAACGATTGGATTTAAGAACATAGACTTGATGTTCTTAGATGTCATCTTTAATCCACTCATCTTGATATATCCATAAGAATATAAGAAGATTCTGTAACCAATGTTGAAGATAGAAGCGTATAACGCACCTTCTGCACCATAGATTGCACTTACGATAGGAATTCCGAAGAATGTTGTAGAACCGAAGATACTTAGTACACGTAAAGCATCCTGTTCATCACCTTCAAACTTCGCATAGAGCGGAATTGTTAAGAAGATGAGTAAGATGTAAATTACGATACCCCAGATTAATACATTTAAACCTTGTGTAAATGTTTCTGGTTTGATTGGCGCCATAAATGACTTAAATGCCAATGCTGCAATTGATACTGAAAGTACAACCTGTGTTAATACTTTCGCTGTGCGATCATCGAATACCTTCTTGCGACGCATAACATAACCTAATAGGATAATAGCTACGCTAGAAATAATAGCCGAATTGATCTTTTCATTTGACAATGTCTTTACAAAGATATCAAAGAAATTCATGTAATAGTCCCCTTCTTTCAAATATATATTTCAATATTTACGCGACTTAGTATAGCAAACCTCGACTTTCATTTCAATCCCTAACGTAAAGTTGCATAACACACAATTTAATAAAAATATTTTATGATTATTTTCTGTACATTGTAAACATGCATGCATATAAAACCTCATCCTTTGTGCTAGGATGAGGTTTAAAATACTATTGTTCTTTTAATGACTGCGCTAAACGTTGAACTATTTCGGCACTTACAAATTCATAATCATCTTTATCATGATATGCATAGCTGATAGCACCAACTGTTGTAGTAAGATCCTTTTTCCAAGCTTTACAACTACTATGGAACTGATGAATTCCTGTTTTTTCGCGTAATTCCTGAATATTATCTTGGTTGATACCACTACCTGCAAGTAATTCAATTTGTTTTCCAAACTCAGACTGTAATTTTCTAAGTAACACAGCACCTTCTATCGCAGTGGGTTGTAAACCACTCGTAAGAATACGATCAACTCCACAATCAATAAGTTGTTGAACCGCCACATATGGATCAGAAACACAATCAAAAGCCCTATGGAATACTGCTTCCTTATGATAACGATGAATGAGTTCGACCATCTTCCGTATCTTTGTAATATTGATTGTCGCATCAGCATTTAAAAATCCAAATGCTATTCCATCTGCACCGTTTTCCAAGAAAATCTCAGCATCTTTAAACATCATTTCCGTCTCAATATCGTTATAACAGAAACCAGCTGCACGAGGTCGATTCATACATATTACTTTTAAATTTATCTTTTCTTTAACAAGTTTCAACATTGCTAAACTTGGTGTAAGCCCGCCTAAATACAAAGCACTATTTAATTCTATACGGTCAGCACCACCAATTTGTGCATTAATACAATCTTGTACGCTACCAGCACAGACTTCAAAAATATCTGTCTTCATTCTTGAATCGGTGCCATCCTTTCCCGAATATATTCATCAATCCATTCTTTCGATGCCTTTGTGATAACCGTATTACCATCGACATTTTGTGCACGAAATACTGTAGGTTCTTCTCCTTCGCGATATAACACAAAAGAGAAATTCTGGATATTGGTTGCACAACCGTAATTACCATATTTATCCATTGCTACAACACTTAAATCACCCGCAAGTCCACGACTCTTTTTCAACTTTGCGTCTAGTTCATTGACTGTCTTTTGACAAGCTTCTTGTGGAGTCAGACCTTCTTTCATCTTGCGAACAATTTCATAAGAGATACATCCCTTCATCAAATCTTCGCCAAGGCCTGTTGCAGTTGCTCCACCCACTTCAGAATCCGCATAAAAGCCACCACCAACAATAGGAGAATCCCCTATACGTCCTGCTCTCTTCATAAATAATCCACTCGTTGAAGTACCAGCAACAATTCTTCCTGAATTATCCAAAGCAATCTCACCGACAGTATCATGTCCATCATATGGTGTAAGTTCTCGTGCTTTAATTTCTTTGATACGTTTACGGTATAACTGCTTTGCACGATCCGTTAACAAGTTCTTTCTCTCAAAGCCCTTCTTACTAGCATACTTTTCTGCACCTTCAGCGACAAGTACACAGTTAACCGTATCTTTGGATAGCTCTTTTGCGATAGAAATAGGATTAGCAAAATCCTTAATACCCGCAACAGCACCTACAGCCATTGTATTTCCATCCATATATCCAGCATCTAACTCGACAATCATTTCCTCATTTGGTAGTCCACCATATCCAACGGATTTAAAATACGGAAAATCTTCTACACGGCGTATTGCATGTTCAATCGCTTCACCGCTACTCTTTCCTTCTTTTAATAGTTGTCCAGCCTCTTCAACACCTTCTAATGCCATTCTCCATGTCGCAATGATTGCCCACATATCGCTATCCCCCCCCTAGTCAATCGGTTTCCGATAAAACCCACCATAGAAATCATCCGTTCTATATACATTAATAATTGCATGTGGATCTACATTTAAAATCAAATGTGCTATTTCTTTTACCTCTAGCGTTGATACAACCGTATTTAACATGTAATTCTTCTTGTGAGAATAACCACCATAACTTTCCCAAACCGAAATTCCATGTCTATATTTTTTCGTATATACTGATGTGATTTCTTCTGGTTTTGTACTAGTAATCTGCATGGTACTTCTATCATATCTTCGGTACAATCCTTCAACTACCTTTGTAGAAACAAACTGCATGATGATTGAATATCCAGCACGCTCCCAACCAGAAACAAATCCAAAGATACATAACAAGATGCAGTTATAGATAAATACATAATTCCAAATACTTTTGCCTGTTTTATTGGATACATATAATGCGATAAAGTCCGTACCACCCGTACTTGCATTTCCGACAAGCGCAGCCACAAGACCTAGTCCATATACTGCACCGCCTATAATAATATTCAGCATAACATCATCAAACAGTGTGTTAAATGGAAGGATAACCAAGAACAGTGATACACACGCAAACTGCAAAGAGGATAAAATCGTAAACTTTGTAGAAATCGATCTACCACATAGAATCGCAACTGGCAGATTTAATAAAACAATCATCAATGATACAGGTATCTGTATATTATGCTGACTACCAATTACATTTATCAAAATAGCCAATCCTGTAAAACCACTAGACAATAATCCAGCAGGTCTTAAGAATGCTTTCAATGCATATGTTTGTAACAGTGCAGAAAAAATTACACATAGAATACTAAACAAAAATCTAAATATCTGCTTCTCTGTAAGACTGGTAAGCTTTTGATTCATTTTAAACGCCTCATTTTCTACTACTATTTTAGTAAATTCTATCTTTGTTTCCTATACTTATTTTCACAACAAAAAGGATGTGATGAAGTACACTCTTCATCAACATCCAATTTGTAGCTTTTTACTATAGTGGTGGATACTGCATTGCCAACTTAAAGTGTTGATAACAGCATTTGTGTATCACCAATGCAATTATATTTTTACTTTTCTTTTTGAAAGTTCTTTATAATTTTCATCGTTACATCCCTTAAATCAATAAGATTTAGTTACGGTAGAAACGAATCATTCTCTCCTTCATTTCTTTTGGAACAGGTAAATTCTCAACAATGTAGTAGTACCCTACTAATCGATTGTCTACGACCTGCTTTACACGTTTCAGATATGCCTGTCCTACTTCATCCTTCGGTACATATTGATAATTTGATGTCCAGAAGGACTGAATAAATAAAGCGGTGATTAAAAGATTCACTTCCTTATCTAAATCAGGTGTTAGATTTGAGAAGATATGTGCAAAAACTTTATCTAATACTAAATGCTTTTCATTTCTAACTGTCATGATAGATGTTTCATTTGTCTGATTGTAGTTGTATACAATGTCATTTATGTAGTATACGCATCCAGCAGTCGCAATTAAAATTGGCCAAAGTGAAAGGTCTTCATAATAGGAGAATTCTAAATATCTTAATTTTTCAAATAATGATCTATCATAAACTGAAATTGTTCGACATGGTAATAAGAAGGAAGCTCCACGGATGGATATCTTACCCGAACTCCTTCCTTGGTATGCTGGCAAGTTTTTAACACCATCATACATAGTACAATTACCCTTGCAAATCTTATATCCTTTTTTTATACCGCCATACAGCTTTTCGATATACTCTGGCTCAACCCAGTCATCCACGTCGACAAATGATAGGTATGGTCCTGTTGTATTTTCAATTCCTAAATTTGATGCATGTCCTAAATCAGCTATATCAGTTACTAAGATACGAATACGTTCATCTTTCTGCATCCATTCTCTTACCTTTTCTTCTGATGTGTCAGTCGTACCATTAATCACACAAAGAATTTCAATATTCTTATATGTCTGGGCTACAACTCGAGATAGACATTTATCAATGTATTTTTCCCCATTATAAATTGGGATAATAATTGAAATTAGCGGGTCGTTCATAAATTCCTCCTGTGATTATATTTGATAACTCCTGCGAGCATATTTTTACATACAAGTATGTACTTTGCAATATAACCCCTGCTTCTCTACTTTATCATAAAAAAAATCTATTTATGACATAATGCCACCAATAGTTTTTTAATTTGATTTTATCTAAACATTCTTATTTCCTGTCGTGAACGCTGCCATGCTTCCTAGTATTCCAACAATTAGCATTCCCATGAAACTTAGTAGATTTGTATTCACTGTACTAGGTGAAGCAGACTTTGATGGTGTAGACACAACCTTTTTATATACGTGTACTCGATCACCGTTTGCTTCTTCGTGAGTAGATACATATTCGTATCCAGCAAAATTTTCTACGGCTTGTAGTCCATATACCTTCGGCTGTAATTCTGTACCATCTTCTGTTACATATTGCGTATAGTCAATACCCACCCGAATAATACGGTCCTCTTTTTCTTCATAACCATAGTAAGCAGCATATCCACCCCAACCATTTCTTCCATACTCTATTTGCGATCCATCTGCTGAATTATTAAATAAGTCTGCATATTTGGCATAGATTGTATCTGAAGTATATTGTTCAACAGCCGGTGTATCCTCTTCTCTAAATACTACTGGTAATCCACCTTGAAAAGTAACACTCTTTTCACCATACTTACCTTCTTGGTCAATAACCATTTCATTTGTTTTTAATGATTCATCAATCTACACAATCGTATCGTAAGGTAAATCTCTATTCATTTGGACAGAATAACCCATTGTTTCTATTCATATTAAAAACCCTATCAATGATAGATTTCATCAACAGGGTCACTTCATATTACTTAGTTTTCTGAATTTCTCTTTTTGGTAACATATGCACCAACACTTCCAATCATTCCTGTGAATAGCATGAATGCTGAAGTGAATAGACCAGCATCACCTGTCTTAGGTGTTGACTGTACTGTAGGAGCTACTGTAGCAGAAGCTTCTGGCTGTGCTGGAGTCTCTGGAGTTGTAGGAGCTGGTACTTCTGGCTGTACTGGAGTCTCTGGAGTTGCAGGAGCTGGTATTTCTGGCTGTGCTGGAGTCTCTGGAGTTGCAGGAGCTGGTGCTTCTGGCTGCGCTGGAGTCTCTGGAGTTACAGGAGCCGGTGTTTCTGGCTGCGCTGGAGTCTCTGGAGTTACAGGAGCTGGTGTTTCTGGCTCTGCAGGAGTCTCTGGAGTTACAGGAGCCGGTGTTTCTGGCTGCGCTGGAGTCTCTGGAGTTACAGGAGCCGGTGTTTCTGGCTGTGTTGGAGTCTCTGGTGTTTCAGGAACCGGTGTGTTTTCTGGTTCTGCAGGAGTTTCTACAATCTTCTTGTACACATGAACTCTATCACCGTTTGCTTCAGTACGAGTTGTAACATATTCGTAACCTTCAAAGTCTTCTTTATCCTTTAAGCCAAACTTCTTATCAACATTTGCACCATTAACAGTAACTGGTGTTCCATCTTCTGTTACAAAGTGTGTGTAGTCAATACCTAC
>CAURLC010000024.1:0-5017 GCA_963525775.1 uncultured Solobacterium sp.
TGGTTGGCAAAATGTTTACAATACCTGGTATTACCTAGATACTGACGGAAATATGAAAACAGGTTGGTTAAATCTTGATCAAAATTATTACTACTGTAATTCATCCGGCGCAATGCTTACGGGTTGGCAATTTATCAATGGAAATTGGTATTACCTAGCACCATCTGGTCTAATGCAAAGCGGTTGGCAATATCTTAATGGCCGCTGGTATTACCTAGGCAATAATAATGATGGTTCCATGAAATCTGGTTGGCAATCCATTAATGGTACTACCTATTATTTCAAAGCCAATGGCATGATGGCCGAAAATGGCTGGCTACTTGAAAGTAGCACATGGTATCACTTTAGAGCCGGTGGAGCACAAGACTATACACAGACTACCGCACCTACTTTAACGTATGATAACGGTTATTATGTTAGTCCAATGAAGACTGGTACATTCAATACAAGCGCAGAAAGAATTGAAGCGATGATTGCACGTGCATATGAATATCTAGGTACAACATATCGTGTTTGTACTTCTTCCTACCCTGGAGATGGAGTGGATTGTAGCGGACTCGTCATGCAGGCTTTATACGCAGCTGGATTTGATCCATATCCTGCAACACCTTCTCATCATGCAAAACCAGAAAATGAGTATGACTCACGTACACTTTGGTCATATACACCTATGGCACATGTTCCGACGTCCGATTTAAGACGTGGTGATCTTGTATTCTATAGTTCAGGTCCATACGCCCCTATTTTTCACGTTGCTATTTACCTAGGTAATGGAAAGGTAATTGAAGCATGGCCACCATACGTAACGGATACATATGGTGTTACAGATTGGCCACATCCTTATATCCTTGGTGTTGCTAGACCATTTGAATAAAATATTAAAATAAGGTGTTTCATCATAGTTTAGTGATGAAACACCCTTCTTTTATTTTCCAAGCTCTAATTTATCTAAGACTGGACGAAGTACACGCATCATTGTCGGAATGATAATACCTGCCACTATCATCTCTAAGATACCATTACTTGTAATGACAGTAATAATCACGGTCGATACCGCTAAGCCTGTTACGCTAGCGTAAACTTGCCCAAAGAATAACCAAATTAATCCCATGACCATTAGCGTATGAAGCAATGTCATACCAATCGCAATCAAAGATTCCACAACAAAGTTATTCTTCTTCGCTTTCTTAAAACCGTTATACAACAAACCAGAAAGATACCCAAGTAGAATACGTGGTCCAAACGCAATAAGTAAACTCCAGAAATTTCCATGAATATCACCAACGGAATAGAATGGTGAAAAGCAAAAACTTGTTATCGTTGGCGCAAAGGTTGCCTTTAAAAAACTAGTCATTCCAAATACAAATCCTAAGATTGCGCCTTCTGTTGGTCCAAGTAAGATACCTGCAAAGATGACAGGTATATGCATTGTCGTAATGGAAATTGCACCTAAGCTAAGATAGCCAATTGGTGTCATTGCCATAATGAGTTCAATCGCAATAAACATACTGAGAATCGTCATTTTTTGAATTCTTGTTTTATTACCCATTTGAATGCCTTTCTATATCTTATACTCCACCCATTTCCCTTGATGGAAACGAATTCGTAATAATGTAAACCTTGTTAATTGATCTGATAATACACCTAACCAAATACCCACTAAACCTAGTGAGAATACAGAAGTTAATACCCAAGTTAATATTGGTCGAATGATAGCGACACTGATCAATGCCACAACCAATGTATATTTTACATCACCTGCACCTCTTAAGCATCCACCATAAATAATTTGTGATATTTGAAATAGTACGATAACTGCCACAAAGCGAGCAATCATAACACCCATTTCAATTACGGATTCATCCGCAAAGAAGAACTGATTCAGTGTTCTTCCACCTACTAATAAAACTATCGCAAATATAACCGATATCGCTACCCCAATGAGTTGGCATGCATGTCCATACATTTTTGCAAGATCTGGCTTTTGTTGTCCAAGACTCTTTCCAATTAACGATACTGCCGCTACTTGCATACCATCCCCAAACGCAAAGCCCAACGATAAGATATTCATGCCAACCTGATATGCCGCAAACTGGTCAGTACCAAGTCTTGCCGCAAGCACAGCAGTCGTCATAAAACCTACACGCATAGCCCAGTTTTCAAACAGAATATTCGCACCTAGCTTTTGAATCGCATTAAATGCGCCAAAATCTGGTTTAATCTTCTCTTCAAGAATATAGGGGATCGAAACATAACTATCTTTCTTAAATAGCGATTGGATACTCATACCACACGCAAATACAGTACCTAGTACCGTCGCAAACGCCGCACCAAATAGCCCCCATTTTGGAAAGCCAAAGTTACCACCAATCAATAGATAATTGAAGATGATATTCACGATGGACGATGTAACATTTGTGACCATCGCAATCTTTGTGTTACCTGCACCACGTTGTGCAGCGTTGATCACTAGTGATAATACATTGAATATCATTCCGATCTGTATCACCCTAAAATAAATCACCGCACCCTCATGCGTATCCACATTGGAACCACATAGCACAATTAACGGATCGGCAAAAATCACTGTTATAACAGTCAACACAATACATAACAGTATAACTACCAATGTCGAAGTCACTAATACCTGATTTGCGTTTCGTCGATTATTCTGTCCAAGTCTTCGTGCAACTAAGGCAGATACTGCGACGTTAATCGCAAAGAAGAAACTAAGACTGAGATACTTCGGTTGTAGAATCAACCCTGTAGCCGCTACTGCATATGTACCCATAGAGGAAACCATAAGTGTATCGATAACACCCGCAAGAGACACAAAAACACTTTCCAGCACAGCTGGCCATGCCATACGTATCGCTTCTGTATACTGTTCCCTGGCGATGTTCTTCAACATTTCTCATTCCCCCATTGACTTGAAACCTCACTCCAAATGAAGTGAGGTTTTCAATTATGCATTTAATTTCTTTTCAATATCTTCGATATCGTTCTTTAACTTCTCTAAGAAAGCTTTCTTTTCTTCAACTTGACGTTGAATACTACGAATTCTCTCATAGTCACTTGTTTCATATTCCTGTTCTTGAAGTCTATTGATTTCTTCTCTTACGACTGGAAGTTGTGACTTCTTGTAGTCGAAGGCTTCCTGCAGACGCTTTTGACTATCTTCACGCTTACCATTCCAGAATACTTCTTTTGCCTGTATAAATGTTTCCCATAGTGCATCATTTTGATCGCTTCCAGAATATCCAGCAGCACGCCATTCCTTATCAAGTGCCTTCATACGATCTGTCTTCTCACGACCATAATCCTTTGTCGAAGCGATTGTATTCGCTTCTTCAATTAAGGCATTCTTGATACGGATACTTTCCTTCTGCTTTTCATCACGCTCTGTAAAAAACGCTGTTCTTTCATCATAGAAGCCCTGACGTGATGCGTTAAACGCATTCCAAAGTTCATCATCCTTATCACGGCCTGCACTACCGATTGCCTTCCATGCGTCCATAAGACCATTCATCTTTTCAGATGTTTCACGGAAGTTATCAGTCTTCTTTGCTAGCTCTTTTGCCTGCCTGATTAAATCAAGTTTCTTCTCTTCATTTTCAGAATGTACTTGTGTTAGATTATCAAAATAGTTACGACGCTTATCATTGAATTGGTTACGATAGCCCTTAAACTGTTCCCATAAGGAATCATCTTCCACACCTGCATTACCAAGTGTTTCCCATTCATCCTGCAAGTTTCTAAATTCTGCCTGTGTTTCCTTCCAGTTTGTAGAATCTGCTAAACTAGCAGCCTTTTCAATTAACTTCTTCTTTTCTTCGGCGTTTGCGCTTTGACGCTGGCTTCTAGCATTGAACTTTTCTAGTGTCTTACCAAACCAGATCGCATACTCTTCATCCTTTGGAGTATTCCAGTTTTCGATTGTTTCGAATTGCTTACGAATTTCTTCGAACTCTTCTACTGTAGAAATATTCTCTGCTTGACGGCATAATTCCTGCTTCTTACGAAGATCATTTTCCATATCTTCAAGTGCAGTATCATTATGAGAAGTACCGTATTCTACGCCACCCCCTAAATATGCAGGCTTTTGCCAAGAGAACATTCTATATTCTCCATTTGTTTCAATACCAAACCATCTACCATGTCCATCATTTTGGTCCTCTTTTGGTAATACAAAATTACCATTTTCGTCCTTTGCACCGTATAGAACTTCCACTACCTTACCATCAAAAGTCTTATGTGCTTTAAAGCTGACCTTTGCTAATTTCTCATCAAATCCTTCTAACGTTTTCCAATTCATTGTAATTCCTCCTGTTTGTCGTGTAATACGAAAATCTCTATTAAATATTATACATGATAATTAAAGTGTTTGATGTTCGCGTTTTACATGTTCATAAACAATTTTCGCTACATCCTCAACATTTTCCTTCTTACCATTACGCATCCAAACCGTGTAAATATTAAATAAAGCTCCTGAATAATAATACAAATGATATCTGCGTAACTCATCTTCACCTTGTTCAAATACGTAACTGTCGATATAGTAATTTAATCCATCCTGTAAGATTGAAGATAAATTTGATTGGTCCAAACACTCAATAAAGCGTTCATAATTACAGAAATATAAAAATCCTGCAAGAATCATCTCATACGAACGTACTTTTAAATCCTTTGTACGTTGCACACGAACAAATTCATCCACAATCATCTTCATATAATCGCTGAATATCTCTCGCTTACTACGATAATTTCGATAATATGTCATACGTGATACACCAGCCATACGGCAAATTTCCGTAACTGAAATATCTTCATAGGCCTTCGTTTCCATCAAGCGTATCAGTGCTTCACTAATACATTGACGATTAAATGCATTTTGTTGTTCCTGTTGCATAAATTCTCCTGATAGTTGTATTTTAACATATTTCGATATCTTCCTACTATGTCCAATCCCCATCAAGCATAAACAAAAAGAATATTGAAACCAATCGATTCCAATATT
>CAURLC010000025.1:0-2571 GCA_963525775.1 uncultured Solobacterium sp.
ATGCATTAATGGAATATGAAACATTAACAGCTGAGCAGATTCAAAGAGTTGTAAAAGGTGAAGATATTTCTGCAGACTTCAAGTATGAAGAAAAAGACACATCAGAACCTGTTACAGAAGAAAAAGTTAGTGAATAAAAAGAAAAATGCTACATGGCTCAAATACTGTGTAGCATTTTTTTATGATTATTGGAAGTTTGTACGACAAGATAATACTTGTCCAATAATTTTAACTGGTATATCTTTTATCTCTTGTGGAGTAAAGTAACGACTCGCAACATCGGGATTAGCAGCTTCTAGAATCATCATTCCATTTTTAAAGATAACACGTTTGACGGTAACTTCTTGATCAATCATGACAACGGCAACCTTACCGCTAGTAACAGAATTACATTGACGTACTAAAACAAGTGAGCCATCCATGATGCCAATACCTGACATGGAGTTGCCGGTGATACGTAGGTAGTAATCCCCATTTTCTCTTTCTTTTAGGGTCGTTTCTTCTTCACCAAGATAATTTTCTTCCGCAAATAAGTCATATCCGGCTTTTGCATAACCGAGGATTGGTAGGCGGATAGTTGTGTCCATTCCCATGAGGATAGGAGTGATGTTATAGCCTAATAGTTGGGATAAGATTTCGGCAGTATCATCATTGACTTTTTTAATTTCTCCGCTAGACCAACGTGCAACGGTAGAACGAGAAACATTACATCTACGTGCAAGTTCAGAATCACTACATCCTGTTTTTGCTTTATATTGGTGAATCATCTCTTTTAGTGTCATCAATATTACCTCGGCACCAGTATAACAGATTTGCAACAAATAGGAGAAATTTAATTGATAAATGTTGCGCAAATAATTGAAATACGCAACACAAATCGATATAATACAAATAACGGGAGAGAGGGGTATGCAGCTATATAAGAAATATGTGGATGTTGTGGTGATACAGAGAAAAACAGGGGAACTACGCCCACTCTATCTGTGTTGGAATGATGGACGGGAATATAAAATTGATAAAGTGTTAAGTCATTCTAGGAAAGAGTCTTGCGTTGGTGGTTGTGGGATACGCTATGTATGTATTATCCAAGGTAGATGTAGGAATCTATTTTTAGAAAAAGATCGATGGTTTTTAGAAAGTTATCAGCCATAAAATGTATGGAAAGTATTATTTATTCTAAATTAGTCAAAGTGGTTTAAATAAAAACACTTTATATATAAAAGATTAAAATTAATAAAAAATTAATAATTGCTGTTAGGCATATTGATTGCTAGCCCATATGTTTATTAGATATCATTAAAGAGATAACTCAAGATATATCTATAAGGTGGAAACTACAAGGGGATTTACATACAAAAAATGTAGATGAAATCACTGTAAAATGCTTGAGAAGAGGAAACCGACGAAAGAGTGTGCGTCGAAGGAGGGAAGAAATGAAGACATCCAATAAGAGAAAGATTGTCAGCAGTGCAGCTTTAGGACTAGCGCTATTAATGACACCAACACTAGCATCCAGAAGTGCAATCCATACATATGCGCAGGCAGCTTTAACAGCAGATGAAGAAGCTAAGATTCAAGCGTTCTTGGCTACTCAACCACAAAATAATGACACAACAAATATTGGTAAGGTAGCAGTTACTCAACCATCAAGTTACACATTCCCAGGTGTAAATAACTATACTTCTTTATTCCAGTCTCGTAGTACAAAGGTTAATATTGATCAAGACTATGAATATACAATTGAGTCTAGTGATGCAAATGATGGAAAGAGAGTAAAGATTAAGAATTGGGCAAGTGTTGAGGCCTATGATATTTTCAAGATGGGTGATGGAAATCCAACTCCTTTGGGTTATGAAGATAAATTCCTTTATGCTAAGGAAGTAACTCTAATTGATACAGCAGATGGATCTGAATTTACTGTAAAGAATGCAGTATTCCCAGTAAATAATCCTGATGGTGATCGTGGATGGGAAACATTATGGTATAACCGTTACACATTTGATCTGCCTATCGAAGCAGCTGATCCAAGATTCCAAGCTGAAATTGAAGATGCAAGTTTGATTCCACTATTTGGAAATGGATATTGGACATTACATGCGACAGTTACTGAGATGGTTCCTTATGAAACAATTGTTAAGATCGACGAATCCTTAAAGACAGGTGAAGTTGAAGAAGACGTTGCTGGTGTACTTGGTGATAAGACAGGTAAATATGATATTACGTATAGTCCTACTGAAGATTTACCAGGTGATACATACAAGCAATATACATCAGACGTAATTTACGCGGATTTACTTGCAAATGTAGATACTGAACCAGCAGTAAATGATATGTTATCTAAACCTTGGGGTGATGCAACAGTTACAAACTATTCATCATCGCCAGCTACTAACCGTGTGCTTCGTGTAGGTATTGACTACACATACTTTGTGACAGAAGATGGAACATCTGTTGTATCAGCTGATGGGACACCGGTAGCTAAGAAGTATGGTTTACAACCACAGGAAACATTTGCGGGTTATGAATACGTTACAACTCGTACTGAAGCAAACGGTGATAGAGTTCATGTGT